>NZ_JACAPY010000005.1:0-201265 GCF_013385455.1 Pseudomonas sp. G1002 | reverse complement strand
GATGGCCCGTCGCGGCGGCCCGCGGAACCGGGCCGGAGTGCGGGCATGCCGAGCCTAGGCGAGGCACCGAGTGGTGGGGCAAAGACCTTTTGGTTACTTTTGGGGCGTTTGCCAAAAGTGACCCGCTGTAAGAGCGGAACCATAAGCGGCCGTTACCGCAGCAACGGATATGTACCCAATCAGCTGCCCATATCCCCCGCCCAACCCTCCTACGCAACTATTGGTTACAAGTTGGTGATAACCTCACCGTTCCCCCACCCAGACCCGTCTCCCCGATGCCCAGTGAACCCGCGCTGCTGTTACGTCACCACCGCCCTTTCATCGCGTTCTGGCTGGCGCGGATCTTCACCGCCAGCGGTTTCCAGATGCTCACCGTGGCCATCGGCTGGAACCTCTACCAACTGACCGGCAACGTGCTGGACCTGGGCTTGGTCGGCCTGGTGGAGTTCGTACCGCGGGTACTGTTCATGCTGCACACCGGCCATGTGGCCGACCGCTATGAACGGCGCAAGGTCGCAGCCATCTGCCAGACCGTTCAAGCGTTGATCGCGCTATCCCTGGCAATCGGCGGACTGACCGGCAATGTCACCCGCGAGATGATTTTTATCCTGGCATTCCTGCTGGGCGCAGCCCGCTCGTTTGAAATGCCCACCACCCAGGCCCTGCTGCCGAGCATCGTGCCCACTGCACTGTTTCCCCGCGCCGTGGCATCGTCGCAGTCGGCGCAGCAATTGGCCACCATCGTGGCGCCGGCGCTGGGCGGTCTGCTGTACGCCTTTGGCAGTGTCTGGGTCTACGGCCCCACGGTGGTGCTGTACCTGATCGCCTGCGTGCTGACCCTCAACCTGCCCGCGCGCCAGACGCCGCTGAACAAGGCCAAGGCGACCATGGATTCGTTGCTGGCCGGGATTCGTTTTATCCGCAGTCGGCCGGACATCCTCGGCGCGATTTCCCTGGACCTGTTCGCCGTATTGCTGGGCGGCGCCACGGCCTTGCTGCCGGTGTTCGCCAAGGACATTTTGCTGACCGGGCCGTGGGGCCTTGGGCTGCTGCGCTCGGCGCCAGCGGTCGGGGCGTTGTTGATGTCGTTGTGGCTGGCGCGGTTTGCCGTCGACCGGCATGTGGGGCGGATCATGTTTACGGCGGTCGGGGTGTTTGGCGTAGCCACCATCGCGTTCGGCCTGTCGACCTCGTTCTGGTTCTCCCTGGCGGTGCTGGTGGTATTGGGCGCAGCGGACATGATCAGCATGGTGATCCGCGCCTCGTTCGTGCAACTGGAAACCCCGGACGAAATGCGCGGCCGGGTCAGCGCGGTCAACGGGCTGTTTATCGGCGCGTCGAATCAGTTGGGCGAGTTCGAGTCCGGGATCACCGCCCACTGGTTCGGCACCGTGCCCGCCGTGGTCATGGGCGGCATCGGCACGCTGGTGGTGACCGGGGTCTGGATCAAACTGTTCCCGACCCTGGCCAACCGCGACCGCATGCATGTGCCGGTGGAAGAGCCCGCCAAGGTTTAGAAGACCTTGTCGAGGGTGACGGGAAAGTCCCGCACCCGCTTGCCGGTGGCGTGATACACCGCGTTGGCCACCGCCGCCGCCACCCCGACTATCCCGATCTCGCCGACGCCCTTGGACCCAAGGGCGTTGACGATCTCGTCGTGTTCTTCGACAAACAGCACATCAATCTCGCCGATATCCGCGTTTACCGGAATGTGGTATTCGGCCAGGCTGTGGTTCATGGAGCGACCCAATGCGTGATCGACCTGGGTCTCCTCATGCAACGCCATGCCGATGCCCCAGACCACCCCGCCGAGAATCTGGCTACGGGCCATCTTCGGATTGACCACCCGCCCGGCCGCAATCGCACTGACCACCCGGCTGACCTTGATGGTGCCCAGGTCCTCATCCACCCGCACTTCGACAAACACCGCCGAATGCGTGGCAGAGGCATAGCCTTCGCGCTGTTTGCCCGGCTCGCAATCCACCTGCACTTCCAGCGCCTGCTCGCCGCTGTCTTGCACCAATTGCGCCAGGGAGATGCGCTGGTCACCGGCGTGCAGCTGGCCATTCTCAAACCGCGCCGACTCAGCGTCTTTGAACGCCGGGTACGTCTTGCGTGCAATGTCCAACAGCTTGGCGTTCAACGCTTCACACGCCTGTTGCACCGCGCTGCCCACCGACGACACGGTAAACGAGCCGCCCTGCAACGGCGCCGTCGGCAGCGATGAATCCCCCAGCAGGAACGTCACATCGCCTACCGGCACGCCGCTGGCCTGGGCGGCGATCTGCGCCATGACCGTGTAGGTGCCGGTGCCGATATCGGTGGTGGCGCTGCTGACTGTGAGCTTGCCCAGGTGGTCGATCCGCGCCTTGGCGCTGGCTTTCATTTGCAGGGCCTCCCACACCCCGCCGGCCATGCCCCAACCGATCAGTTGGCGACCATCGCGCATGCTTCGCGGCTCCGGGTTGCGCTGGCTCCAGCCAAAACGCTCGGCACCTTCGCTGTAGCATTCGCGCAACGCTTTGCTGGACCAGGGCTTGTCTTCGTTCTGATTGCGCTCGGCATAGTTGATCAGCCGCAATTGCACCGGGTCGATGCCCAGGGCGCAGGCCAGTTCATCCATGGCGCATTCCAGGCCGATCACCCCCAGCGCTGCGCCGGGGGCGCGCATGTCCAGCGGTGTGAACACGTCCAGCGGCACCAGCTTGTAGGTCAGCAGCACGTTATCGCAGTGATAGAGCATGCCGCTCCATTCCACCACGTGTTCGCTGAAGTCCTCGAAGCGCGAGGTCTGGCCGATGGCGGTGTGGCCCAGGGCAAGCAAGCGGCCATTGGCGGCAGCACCCAGTTGCAGGCGCTGCAAGGTGCGCGGGCGATAACCGAAGGTGAACATCTGCTGGCGCGTGAGGGTGACGCGCACCGAACGCTTCAGGGCCAGCGATGCCATCACTGCCAGCGGCAACTGGTACTGCGGGCGCAGACCGGAACCAAAGGCGCCGCCGACGAACGCGGCGAATATCCGCACCTGGCTTTTATCCAGGCCGAAGACTTTCTGCACATAGGCCTGGCAGTTCTGCGGGCCCTGGGTCTTGTCGTGGATATGCAGGGTGCCGTCCGGCTGATACAGCACGGTGCTGGCGTGGGGTTCCATGGGGTTATGGTGTTCGATGGGCGTGCTGTAGTGCAGATCCAGGCTCGTGGCGGCGCCGGTCCATTCGGCCTGGAAGTTGCCGCGCGGCTTGGGCGGTGTTTGCGGCGACGGGTGCGCCTGCTCCTGCAAGGCCAGCAGATCGGTCTCGGCAGGCTCGGCGGCGTATTCGATCTGCACCAGGGAACCGGCGTGGCGCGCCAGCTCCAGGTTGTCGGCAATCACCAATGCCAACGGCTGGCCGCTGTAGAGCACGCGGTCGTTGTACAGCGGGCGAAACGGCGAGCCGTCGGCAGCATCGGCATCGGCGTAGCTGTCGTCGTAGCTGGCCAGTTTCGGGCGGTTGAGGTGATCAAGCACCATCACCACACCGGGCAGCGCCAGGGCTTGGGACGCATCAATGCGGATGACCCGGCCCTTGGCGATGTTGCTCGACACCACGCTGCCGTGCAGCAAGCCATCCTCGGGAAACTCACCGGCATAGCGCGCTTGCCCGGTGACCTTGAGCAGACCGTCGACCCGGTCCAACGGTTTGCCGATTGCGCTCATGACGTGGCTCCTGCAACAGCGGCATCGCTCAGGGCGCGAATGATCGCGCGGCGTGCCAGTTTGATCTTGAAGCCGTTGTGCTCCAGCGGCTCGGCGTCCAGGAGCAGGGTTTCGGCGGCAGTGCTGAAAGTTTCGCGGCTGACGGACTGGCCGATCAGCGCGGCTTCCACCGCACGATCACGCCATGGCTTGTGGGCGACGCCGCCCAGGGCCAGGCGGGCGTCGACGATCACATCGCCATCCAGCTCCAGCGCCGCCGCGACGGATACCAGGGCGAAGGCGTAGGAAGCCCGGTCACGGATTTTCAGATAGTGACTGTGGGCAGCCAGGTGGTCGGCAGGCAACTCGATGGCGGTGATCAGTTCGTCGTCGGCCAACTGGTTATCCCGCTGGGGTGCATCGCCCGGCAGCCGGTGAAAGTCGGCGAACTCGATGACCCGCGCACCACCCCGGCCCTGCACATGCACCCGCGCATCCAGGGCGGCCAGGGCCACGCACATGTCCGAAGGATGGGTGGCGACGCACTGGTCGCTGGCGCCGAGGATCGCGTGGATGCGGTTCAAACCGACCCGCGCCGGGCAGCCACTGCCGGGCTCGCGTTTATTGCAGGGCACGGCGGCGTCATAGAAGTAGTAGCAACGGGTGCGTTGCAGCAGGTTGCCGCCGGTACTGGCCATATTGCGCAATTGCGGCGAGGCGCCGGCGAGGATGGCCTGGGACAGCAGCGGGTAGCGTTCTTCGATCAGCGGGTGCCAGGCCAGGTCGGCGTTGCTCACCAGGGCACCGATCATCAAGCCGCCCTCGGGAGTTTCTTCCACGTCGCGAAGTGGCAGCCCGGTGATATCAATCAGGTGCTCCGGGCGGCTGATGTTCTCTTTCATCAGGTCCAGCAGGTTGGTGCCACCGGCGATAAACCGCGACGCCGGGCTGACCAGGTGCACCGCCTCCTGCACGTCGGCCGGCTTGCTGTAATGGAAGGGATTCATTGCTCACCTCCCTGCACGCGGCACGCCGGCAAGGCTTCTTCGATGGCATCGCGGATGTTGTTGTAGGCGCCGCAGCGGCACAGGTTGCCGCTCATCAGTTCCTGGATTTGCGCGGTGTCGTGGGCACGGCCTTCACGGGCCAGGCCCACCGCCGAGCAGATTTGCCCCGGCGTGCAGTAGCCACACTGGAAGGCATCGTGCTTGATAAAGGCCTGTTGCATCGGGTGCAGGTCTTCGCCCGAGGCCAGGCCTTCGATGGTGGTCAACTCGGCACCGTCGCACATCACCGCCAGGGTCAGGCAGGCGTTCACCCGCTTACCATTGAGCAACACGGTGCAGGCGCCGCACTGGCCGTGGTCGCAGCCCTTCTTGGTGCCCGTCAGGTCCAGTTGCTCGCGCAGCAGGTCCAGCAGGGTGGTCCAGGGCAATACATCCAGTTGGATGGGGTCCCGATTGAGGGTCAGGCGTATCGGATGACTGACGAACGGCTTGGCCGCCGCGCCATTGGGGGTTGCGCTCATAAACACCTCACGGATTGGTGTGCAATCGCGGCGTTCTGGGAAGTCGCCGTCTTAGCGGTACGACTTCCCGGGGTTATGAGCGTTCAAGGCAATTGATGGGTGGCGATCAGCGAATGCTGAGGGTGGTAACCAGTTGGTTGCGCGGCGGGTTGATCGAGGTGTTGCTGTACTGGAAGGTGCCGCCGGCGTCGATATCCAGCTGGAATGTATAGATGTAGCCCATCAACGTGCCGGCGCCGCTGCACGGCTGGCTGATGGAACCCACTTGGCAGATGGCCATGCTGGTGCCGGACACCGGCGCTCCATCGAAAAACGCGTGGGAGCTGTTGCCCAGGCCGACTTCCATCACGTACACCAGGGTTTGCCCGCGGTGCGTGCACATCTGGGTGCTGTCGGCCCGCTCGGGAATGGTTTCAGTGCACTTGGCCGACTGAACCTTGAATACCCGCACCTCGCTCAACGCCGGTGCAGGCGCGCCCCACGCCGGTGCCGCACCGAGCCACAGGCCGATGCAACCGAACAGAGCTAGACTCCAGGCGCTGGCTTTTTTCATGCTGTCGATGACCCTGTAATAAACGTCGGCGCAGTATGCCTCAAGGCCATGATCAAGCCTATGCGCCACTGGCCCTCGGCTGCTGGTATGATGCGCCGCTTTTTCCGATCCTCTCTGGAACCACAGGCGCTTGGCGCAGTTTGTGCTTTGACTTAGAGGTCAACAAATAACGACGCAAAATAGCGTCACAGGGAGCAGGCATGCTGGAAAAGCTGTTTCAACTCAAGGCACACAACACGAATGTGCGCACCGAGATTCTCGCGGGCGTCACCACCTTCCTGGCCATGGCCTACATCCTGTTCGTCAACCCGAGCATTCTCGGCGAGACCGGCATGGACAAGGGCGCGGTCTTTGTTGCGACCTGCCTGGCGGCGGCCATCGGTTCCACCGTGATGGGCCTGATCGCCAACTACCCGATTGCCCTGGCACCGGGCATGGGCCTCAACGCATTCTTCACCTACACCGTGGTCCTGCACATGGGCCACACCTGGCAAGTGGCGCTGGGCGCGGTGTTCATCTCGGCAGTGCTGTTCTTCCTGCTGTCGATCTTCCGCATCCGCGAATGGATCATCAACAGCATCCCGCTGCCCCTGCGCTCGGCGATTGCGGCGGGTATCGGCCTGTTCCTGGCGCTGATCGCCCTGCACAACGCCGGCATCGTGGTCAGCAACCCGGCCACCATGGTGGGCCTGGGCGACCTGAAACAACCCGCGCCGATCCTCGCCACCCTCGGCTTCGCGCTGATCGTTGCGCTGGAAGCCCTGAAAGTGCGCGGCGCGGTATTGATCGGCATCCTGGTGGTGACCATCGCCTCCATCGTGCTGGGCTTCACCCCGTTCGGCGGCGTGATGTCGATGCCACCTTCGCTGGCCCCGACCTTCCTGCAACTGGACATCAAGGGCGCCCTGGACATCGGCCTGGTGAGCGTGATTTTCGCGTTCCTGTTCGTCGACCTGTTCGACAACTCCGGCACCCTGATCGGCGTCGCCAAGCGCGCGGGTCTCATGGGCAAGGACGGCCACATGCCGAAAATGGGCCGTGCGCTGATCGCTGACAGTACGGCGGCCATGGCCGGCTCGCTGCTGGGTACCTCGACCACCACCAGCTACATCGAATCGGCGGCGGGCGTGAGCGCCGGTGGCCGTACCGGTTTGACCGCCGTCGTGGTCGCGATCCTGTTCCTGCTGGCGCTGTTCTTCTCGCCACTGGCGGCCAGCGTCCCGGCCTTCGCCACCGCACCGGCGCTGCTGTTCGTCGCCGTACTGATGACCTCGGGCCTGGCCGAAATCGATTGGGACGACATCACCGTCGCCGCACCGGTGGTGATCACCGCCCTGGCGATGCCATTCACTTATTCCATCGCCAACGGCATTGCCTTCGGTTTCATCGCCTGGACCGCCATCAAGCTGCTTTCGGGCCGCTACCGTGAGCTGAACCCGGCGCTGGTGATCCTGTCGATTCTGTTTGTGATCAAGCTGGGCTGGTTCAACGCATGACTTTTGACGCCGCAAGCTACACCGTTCAACTGGAAGAAAAGGTCACGCGCCTGCGTGACCTGCTGGCGCCGTTCGACGCGCCAGAGCCTCAGGTTTTCGACTCGCCGTTGCAGAACTTCCGCCTGCGGGCGGAGTTCCGCCTGTGGCGCGAAGAGGGTCAGCGCCACTACGCAATGTTCTCCCAGGACGACAAGCGCACGCCGATCCTCATTGAAGAGTTTCCGATTGCCAGCCTGCGCATCAACCAATTGATGCCGCAACTCAAGGCCGCCTGGCAAGCCAGCGCCGCCCTGAGCCACAAGCTGTTCCAGGTGGAGTTCCTCACCACCCTGGCCGGCGACGCGATGATCACCCTGTGCTATCACCGCCCGCTGGACGAGCATTGGCATACGGCGGCGAACAAGCTGGCGGCAGACCTGAACGTCAGCATCATCGGGCGTTCCAAGGGCAAGCGCGATGTGATCGGCCGCGATTACGTGGTCGAGAAACTCGACGTCGGCGGTCGCACCTTCAGCTATCGCCAGCCTGAAGGCGCGTTCACCCAGCCCAACGGCACGGTGAACCAGAAGATGCTCAACTGGGCATTCGAAGCCCTGGGCGATCGCAGTGATGACCTGCTGGAGCTGTACTGCGGCAACGGCAACTTCACCCTGCCCCTGGCCACTCGCGTGCGCAAAGTGCTGGCCACCGAGATCAGCAAGACTTCGGTGAACGCGGCACTGAGCAACCTCGATGAAAACGCGGTGGATAACGTCACCCTGGTGCGTTTGTCTGCCGAAGAGCTGACCGAGGCCTTGAATGAAGTGCGGCCGTTCCGCCGCCTGCACGGCATCGACCTCAAGAGCTACGAGTTCGGCAGCGTGTTCGTCGACCCGCCGCGTGCCGGTATGGACCCGGACACCTGCGAGCTGACCCGGCGCTTCGAGAACATCCTGTACATCTCCTGCAACCCGGAGACGTTGGCGGCGAACATTGCGCAACTGCATGACACGCACCGGATTACCCAGTGCGCGATGTTTGACCAGTTCCCGTGGACGCACCACATGGAATCGGGTGTGTTGCTGACCCGGCGTTAAATCCCCAGCACTGCAAAAATCAAAATGTGGGAGCCGTCGAGCTTTAGCGAGGCCGCGATGGCGGTGGGTCAGACAGAAGACAGAAAAATGTCATCAGCCCCGCCGCCATCGCAGCCTCGCCAAGGCTCGACAGCTCCCACAGTGGATCGGTGTGTTAGCCGATATAGCCATCATGCCGATGGCTGGAAATATCCCGCCAACGCCCGCAGATCCTGCTCGTTCAGCAACCCTGCAAAATACTTCAGTTGTATCCGCGCCAGCAGATACGCATGCCGCGCATCCGCCAGGTCGCGGCGTGCCGTGAACAGTTGCTGCTCGGCATCCAGCACATCGAGGTTGACGCGCTCGCCACCGGTCACGCTTTTCTTCGTCGCCGTCACCAGGGCGGTGGCCGAGCTGACCGCCATTTCATACGCCCGCACTTTGGCCGCGCCGCTGGTGTTGAGGTTGAATTGCTTGCGCAGTTCGATCAGCGTCCTGGCGATCTGCGCGTCCAGTTCATATTGGGCCTGGGACAGTTGATTGGCGGCCTGACGGGTTGACGCCGACACCGAGCCACCGGCGAACAGCGGCAGGCTGACCTGGATGCCGACGCTGTTGGTGTCGTACTTCTGGTTGTAGCTGCTTTCCGAATCCGAGCTGGTCTGGCGGCTGCTCGCATACAGGCTGACCTTGGGCATGTGCCCGGCGCGCTTGCGCTCCACTTCGTATTCGGCGACGTCCAGCGCGTGGTGCTGGGATTTGAGCTCCGGGTTGTTGGCCATCGCTATTTCCCGCCAGGTCTCGAAACGGTTGGGCTCCAGCGGCGGGATCTCGAACTGGCGAGTCAGCGGCGCCAACTCGTCTATCTGCAACGGCTGGCCCACAATCGCTTCCAGCTCGCGCAAGGCTGCGTCCTGGGTGTCCAGGGATTCGATCTCTTCGGCCTGGGCCAGGCTCAGGCGTGCCTGGGTTTCCAGCACATCGGTGCGGGTGCCCTCGCCGCCCTTGAGCAGCCGTTCATTGAGTTGCAGGCGCTCGGCATACGCGCGTTTCTGGGCGCGGCTCAGCTCGATCCGCTCCTGGGCCAGCAATGCCTGGCTGTAGGCGCTCAACACCCGCACGGCCAGTTCCTGGCTCTTGCTGCGAAAGCGTTCATCGGCAAACAGCGCCTGCGCTGCACCCTGGCGATAGCGCGCATAGGCTTCGTAATCGAGCAGCGGTTGTTGCAGGGTCAGGGTCGAGGCATAGCTGCGGTAATCGCGGTCGCTGGTGACGTTGCCCACCGCCGTCGACTGGGTGACTTCGGACTCATTGCGCGAGTTGTTGTAGCTCCAGGACAGGTTCGGCAACAGCCCGGCGCGGCCGATGATGCGGTTTTCCTCGCCGGCCTCGCGCTCCTGGATTGCCGCCTGAAACGTCGGATCGTTGCGCAGGGCCAAGTCATAGGCGTCGAGCAATCCCAGCGCCTGAACCGATCCACTGCAGGCACAACACAGACCGAATAACAGCGCCTTCATTCTTCCACCAACGCCATGTGAGTCCGATCCATCAAGGGTTTGAACAGGTAGTTGAGCATCGAGCGCTCACCGGTTTTGACGAACGCTTCCACCGGCATGCCCGGGCGAATCTGCAAGCCGTCGAGCTGGCGCATGCCAGCTGCACTGACCTGGGCGCGCAAGGTGTAATACGGCTCATCGGTGCGCTCGTCGACCTGGCGGTCGGCCGACACCAGCGTCACTTCACCGGCAATGCGTGGGGTGGTGCTCTGGTTGAACGCCGAGAACAGCAACTCCACCGGCAAGCCCGGGTGCACCTTGTCGACCATCTGCACCGGCACCCGCGCTTCCACCAGCAGTGGTTCGCCCTGGGGCACGATGTCCATCAGCGCCTGGCCGGGCTTGATCACGCCGCCTTCGGTGTACACCTCCAGCCCCACCACCACGCCAGCCGCCGGCGCGCGCACCAGGCTGTTGGCCAGTTCGAATTCGGCCGAGGCCAACCGGTTGCGCAAGTCGTCGCTGCGGGTGCGGGTTTCGGCCAGTTGGCCGCGCAGGTCTTTCTGGAAGTCTTCGCCGAGCTGGCGGATGCGCAGGCGCAGTTCGAGGACTTGCCGTTGCAACTGGCCGATGCGGCCGAAATCCTCGGCAATCGCACCGTCGAGCTGGGCATACAGCCGTTCATTTTCCAGCAGCCGATTGCGCGGAATGTAGCCGTCCCGCGCCAGCTCGCGCAGGCCTTGCAGTTGTTCATTCATCGCGGTGCGTTGCAGCACTTTGCTGGCCTGGGATTCCCGGGTGCCGCGCAATTGTGCCTCGGCCCCGGCGATGGTTTCCCGCAGGCCTTGCTGCTCCGTGGCCAGGGCCTGGGCGCGACTGCTGAACAGTTGCCGTTGCAGGCTCAAGGTGGCGGCGGCCTCAGGCTCGTTCAGCAGTTCGGGGCCGAAGACGATGGCCGACAAGCCTTCGCTCTCGGCACTCAAGCGCGCTTCGCTGGCCCGGGACGCAATGAACTGGCTGCGCAAAGACTGCATCTGCCCGCGCAACGGGGTTTCCTTCAGGCGGACCAATACCTGGCCGGCGCTCACCACCTCGCCATCGCGCACCTCGATCCGCTCGACGATCCCGCCCGCGGGGTGCTGCACCGTCTTGCGGTGCCCCGACACCATGACCTTGCCGGACACCGCCACACCCTTGTCCAACGGTGCCAGCGCGGCCCAGCCCAGGAACCCGGCAAACCCGCCGAGCACCAGCAACCAGCCCAGGCGCGCGTATTTTTTATCGTCCAGCGCCAGCACGTTGTTCACCGGCGGCACGCTGTTGTCCGTCACAAGCACAGGTCGGCTCATGCTTTTTTTCCTTCACCGAGGCGGTAGCTCATGCTCATCGCCGACACCGGTTTGGGCGGCGCGGCCGCCGGTTTCTGCGTGGCCTCCAGCACCCGCGCCGTGGGCCCGAACGCCTGCAACTGGCCGTCCCGCAGAATCAGTAATTGGTCCGTCAACGCCAGCACAGGGGTCTTGTGGGTGATCAGCACCAGCGTGCGACGCTGCGCCTTGAGCAAGGTGATGGCATGGAGCAAGGCCTGCTCGCCGGCCTCATCGAGATTGGAATTGGGCTCATCCAGTACGATCAGCGCAGGCACGCCGTACAGCGCTCGCGCCAGCGCGACACGTTGCTTCTGCCCGCCGGACAACCCGGCACCGCCCTCCCCCAGTTGGGTGTCGTAGCCTTGGGGCAACTGCAGGATCAGTTGATGCACGCCGGCCATTTGCGCGGCAGCGAGCACCTTGTCCGAATCCACGGTGCCGAAACGCGCGATGTTGTCGGCAATGCTGCCGGCGAACAGCTGGATGTCCTGGGGCAGATACCCAATGTGCGGGCCGAGTTGCTGCTTGTCCCATTGCGCCAGGTCCGCGCCGTCCAGCCGCACCTTGCCGGCCAAGGGCGCCCAGGCCCCCACCAGCAACCGCGCCAGGGTCGACTTGCCGCAACCGGAAGGCCCGATCACGCCCAGCACGTCACCGGCAGGCAGGCTGAACCCGAGGTTGGCCAACGCGGGCCGACGACTGCCGGGCGCACACGCGCTTACCTGTTCGACCGTCAACTGGCCGCTGGGCGCCGGCAAGCTCATGCGCTCGGTGCGCGCCGGGTTGGCCGCCAGCATCAGGGTCAATCGCTCATAGGCCAGGCGCGCCGAACTCCACTGTTTCCACACGCCGATCAGCTGGTCGATAGGGCTCAGTACCCGCCCCATCAGGATCGAGCCGGCGATCATCATGCCCGGCGTAATCGCCCCCTGCACCGCCAGCAATGCACCCAGACCGAGGACCAATGACTGCAACGCCAGGCGTACGCCCTTGGACCAGGCACTGATGGCAGCGGTCTTTTCACTGGCCAGGTTCTGCGCCGCCAGAAACGCCTGGTGCTGGGCAAACCAGCGCGCACGCAGGGTTGCCAGCATGCCCATGGCTTCGATGGCTTCGGCATTGCGCAGGTTGGCCGTGGCCTGCTGGCTGGCGCTGATCGACAGCTGATTGGCCTGAGTCAACGGTGCCTGGCAGATGTGCTGGTTGGCCCACGCCAGCGCCATCAGCATCAGCGCACCGGCCAGCGCCAGGACGCCGAGCCAGGGGTGGAACAGGAAGATCACCAGCAAGTACACCGGAAACCACGGCGCATCAAAAAATGCGAACAGCGCCTGGCCGGTGGCGAACTGGCGCAAGGTCGTCAGGTCGCTCAACGCCTGCCCGGCCGCCTGGGTACCGCCCTTGAGTTGCGCCTCGAACGCGGCGTCGTACACCCGCTGGTTCAGGCGCATGTCCATCTGTGTGCCAAGACGGATCACCACCTGGCTGCGCACCCACTCCAGCGCGCCCATCAAGCCGAACAAGCCAAGGATCATCAGCGTCAGCATCAACAGGGTCATCGAGTTGCCGGAGGCCAGCACCCGGTCGTAGACCTGCAGCATGTACAGCGCCGGGGCCAGCATCAACAGGTTGATCACTGCCGAAAACAGGCCAATGTTGAGGAAGCCACTTTTATAGGCCGTGAGAGCGGCCAGGGTTTCGTTGCCGGCATGGCGCATCGAGGGAGTCTCATGGGGGAAATCGGGAAGCGCCGCCCGCGTTTGACACGCTGCGCGCCGCTGCGCAGAATTTGTCACCGCCGTCGCCCTGGCCTTCGAAACTCACGGCGACGACGGGGTTTACGCAGCGAATGGGAGAGCGATCTTCCATTCGCTTTTTTCATTGCGCAGCAACATCAGGCAGCGAGTGCCCAGTCCTGTGCAACGTCCTGCACGCCTACCAGGGCGACGTCGGTGGTGGTTGCCGTAGCGTGTGCTGCCAGGCCGGCCGAGATCTCGTCGAAGGTGTTGGCGGTGGACAGGCCGAAGTCGTCCAGCAGGTTGTTGAGCACGGTTTCCAGTGCCGAGGTGTTGCCTTGCATCAGGCTGTAGATCACGTTCTGAACGTCGTTGCCGACGCGGCCTGCACCTTGTGCCGCGCTCAAGTCGAGGCCGTTGAAAGCAACTTTGAACGCATCGAGGGTGAAGTCGCTGCCATTGCCGCCGCTTAGGCCGGTGCCCAGTTGAACGTTATCCAGGTTGCCCCACAGGTAGTGGTTTTCGTTGTGGCTGGCTGGCAGCGCCGGGTTGAATACGTAGTGCAGGCCGTTGCTGGTGTTGCTGTCGGCAATGAACGCGTAGTCGGAATTGTTGGCGCCGTGGGTCGAATACTGGTCGCCGCTCAGGGAGCCGTTGCTGAAGCCGCCGGTGTTGCTGCTGCCGTGACCCGCAGTGTTGAACCCCAGTGCCCAGTCGGTCAGGTAGTCCGAGACGGAGTAAGCACCGAGCGCAGCTTCGTAACTAACAGAAATAGTCATCACTTAACCTCGTTATAAACAACACGATTGATCAGCACGCTCATACAGCGCACTTTTTGCCCACCCTTGGGCAAAACCGTTGGTTGATAAAGTGCCGTGGCACCTTGATCAGAACTTGTATTCGAGCATCCCGCTCAACGTTCGCCCGCGCGCCAGGCTCAGGTTATTGGCGTCCCCCATCGCAACGAAGTAGGCCTCATCGGTGGCGTTTTCCAGCGCCAGGGCGATGTTCAATTGGTCAGTCATCCAGTAGCTGGCGTACAGGTCATAGAGGGTGTACTGGGGCCATAGCGCCTGGTCGATGAAGTCATAACCTTGTGAGTCGAGGTTCTCGCCATTGCCTGAGCTGTAGCGCACGCGGACGCCCATATCGAGTCGCTTTTCCAGGAAGCGCGCGCCCAGGGTCAGCGAGCCGCGATCAGCCGGCATATAGGTGGCGTTGCCCATGATCCGGCCACAGCTTTCCTTGTTGTTGGCGACATCGTCGTCCAGCACCTCATACGTGGTCACCGGGCGCAGGCCGGTCGTGCCGTTTGGCCGGGTGTAGCGTTCATAGCGTGTGGTGGACGGCCCGTTCTTCTTCGCCCCGCCCATGTAATAGTTCTTCGAGCAGAACTCATTACTGCCGATCATGTGGGTGTAACTAAGGTTGGCGTACGCCCGCCCCATGTCGTAGTTGAGCTGGTACTCCACCCCCCGAAAGCGCGTGGGGTTGGTGTTATTGACGTACGCCATCGTGCCGAGAAAACCGCCGACGGAGGTCTCCGGCAAACTGACGCTGTGATTGAGGAAAGAGAAGTTCTCGATCCGGGTATCGAAGTAAGCCACCTTCATGCCCAGGCGGTCGTCACCGAACAGCAGTCCCTCTTTGAATACGTTCACGCCCATTTCCCAGTCCCGCGACTCTTCGGGTTTCAGGAACGGGTTGGGAAACACCCGCTCTGATGAGCTGCCACCGTGAGGACGCCCGGTCATGAAGGTTTCCGTTACCGCCGGCGGGCGCCAGCCCTTGCCCCAGCGGGCGTAGAGTTGCATCCAGTCCAGCCCCGGCTTTATGCCGATACCGAACGTGGGAGAGAACTGGCCCTCTTCTCTATCAATGTCGAAAACCTCCTCGACACGCTTGGCACCTACCGTGCTGCTGTAGAACCGATCGCGCCGGTACAGCGTCATCCCGGTGACCCCTTCCAGCCGATAGCGGTCGTACCGCAAGCCCGCATCCAGCGTCAGCCAGTCGCCATATTCGTACTGCAGGTTGTTGAACAGGCTGGCGATGGTGCGTTTGCCACCGGGCGTCCCGCCTTCAACGTAAGGCAACAGGCCGGAAAGGTTGGTGGCCTCGACCTTGTTGGTACTGGGCTTGAACTTGTCTTGATACACCTCCACGCCGTAGTTCCAACTCACATGACCCAACGCATCGAAGTCGAACCGCGATGTGTTGTCGCCCTGTACACCCCAGGTATCGGTCTGAAAATGATCCGTGTAGCCCGCCACATAGTTGCCGGAGGTCAGCGACGCGGTGTTGGGCGCATTGTCCCGGTCCATCTGTGTGGTGACGTAGTAGACCTTGGCCTTGAAATCGATCAGCGGGTTATCCGGCGTGTAGCGATAATCCAGTCCGACGTTCCTGGCATTGAGGTTGTTCTTGCTGACGCGCTGGTAGTACACGCTCTGGTTATCCGGGGCGGTGTAGGCCCACGCGTCATTGCTGTCGCTGTCACTTTCCAGGTAGCTCAGTTGCACCCGTTGGTCATTGGGCAGGTTCAGGCCGAACTTGACGATTTGCGAGCGGGTCACGCTGCCGGTGTCACCGACCTCACTGTTCAGCCAATCGTCGAAGGCCGCAGGCTGGGAGTCACGAGCGCGCAAATGAGTGCCCAGTTTCTGGTCGTTGTGGGTACCGGCGCGGTAGTCGCCAAAATGCCGTTCGCTGTACCCCAGCAGCACGTCGCCGCGCTCGTCGCCAAAGGCAAACACACCGCTGCCGTTGAAATAGGTGCCGTTACCCAGTTCACCAATCCCGCTACCGGCACGCAGACGCCCGCCATAGTCCTTGCCATCGGCCAGGAACTCACTGGCCTCCAGGGTCTTGAAGGATGCAATCCCGCCCAACACGGCAGCACCGCCCTGCCCGGACTGGCTGCCCTTGTCGATTTCGATGCTGGAGATGAATTCCGGGTCGATCAACATCGTGCCGTTGCGCTGCTGGTGGCCGTTGACGTTGAAGTTCTGGCGCATGCCGTCGATGTTCATGTTGACCCGGCCGTAGTCCTGCACGCCGCGGATGTTCACCGACAGGCCCGGGTCACGCTGGTTGACGGCGGTGTACACGCCGGCGGTTTCTTCGAGCATGTCGGCGGCGTGGCGTGGTGGGCGTTTGTCGATCTGCTCGCGACTGATCACGGCCACCGAGCGCGGTGTGTCGTACACCCAGTCGCTTGGCTTGCCGTTGGTGTTGCCGGTGATGGTGGTGGTGCCCACGGTCAGCGCACCGTCATGGTCGGCGCCGACGCGAGTCAGCGTCACCTGCCGGTCCCCGGTAAAGCGGTATTCCACCGGTGCACTGCCCACCAATCGGCCCAGGCCTTCCTGGGCGCTGTAACGGCCCTTGAGCGCGGTGCTGGTGAGGCCTTGCAGGCGCGCGCTGTCGAACAACACTTGCAACCCGGCCTGGTCGGCGAACGTCAGTACGGCAAGGCCCAAGGGTTGCGCCGCAATATCAAACGTCAACGTGACAGGCTGTGATTCACCGACTGGCGCCTCGGCGGCCTGCACCTGGCAGGCGGAGGCTAACAGCCCCAGGTGGATGGCAAGGGCCAACCGGCTACCGGTGTTGCGCCCCTTGGTGATTGCAGACATCGACGTTATCCCTTCGCTGACCATTCTTGTTTATGCGAATACTTCTCACTTAACAGGACGTGTCAGGCGTCGGAACTCAGTAAGGTTTTTTTGAAAGTTTTTTCAAAGGGCGTAAACGGGGCCCGGCGACCCCATCAATAGATCAGGCTCAGCCCCGCCAGATCAAAGCGCTGCACCTGTAATTCTTCGGTCAGGGTGCCGAGGGCCGTGTCGAGCATATCGAGGCGGAACACGCCGCTGACTTCACGGGTGCCGAGGTCGGCATTGGTCAGCACCACCTTGCCCGGCCGGTAGCGGTTGAGCTGTTCGATGACCTTGGCCAGCGGCAAGCGGTCGAAGATCAGCACACCGCGACGCCAACTGGTGGCGCGCTCCAGGTCGAAGTCGTCGAGGGCGACCACGCCGTTCTCCGGGCTGTAGCGCGCAGCCTGGCCTTCCTTGAGCACCGTTTCTTTCTGCGGCAGCGCCTGCAGCGTGACGGCCACACTGTGCTGCAACACTCCGACCCAGGCCTGCCGGTCGTCCTCACGCTCGACCACAAACCGCGTGCCCAGGGCACGGGTTTGCCCGCTGGCGCTGTGCACCACGAACGGCCTTTTTTCCTCACCGGCCATGGGCGCCACATCAAAGATCGCCGAGCCTTTGATCAGGCTGATGCGCCGCTGCACACCGTCAAAATCCAGCTTGATCGCACTCGCAGAATCCAGTTGCACGCTGCTGCCGTCCGCCAGGTGCACGGTGCGCACTTCGCCTTTTTGGGTGAAGTAATCGGCCTGCATCTGCAGCAGCGCCTCAGGCCCGCGCACCCAGCCGACGCCCGCCACCACCAGCAACAGCGCAACACTCGCCGCCATGCGCCACGGCCTGCGCCGACGAGGGCCGCGCACCGGCGCAGCGGCGGTGGCTGGCCGCTGGCGATGCACCGTCTCATCGCGATGCACCTCGCCCAGCGCCGCCCACGTCTGCTCGGCAAAACGCAGCGCCGCTTCATGGCGGCTGTCTCTGGCGATCCATTGGCGCAGCTCGGCCTGCTCCTGATCGGTCAGGGCGCCGGCGTGCAGGCGCACCGCCCAATCGGCAGCCGCCTCGGTAATGCTGTGCTGTTGCGGACCCGGGCTATTCACGTGTGAATCTCGAATTTTTCGTTATATAACGCTGTGACGTCTGACCCCGGGTTTGTCGGTAATTCATTCGTCGGACGGCCCCGCCTCACCTTCCTGCAAACGCTGCATGACATACGCCAGCGCCTTGGCCAGGTGCTTTTGCACTGAGCTGTCGGAAATGCCCAGGTGGCGCGCGACCTGGGCATGGGTCATGCCCTCGATCCGGTTGAGACGGAAAATCTGCCGGGTACGCTCCGGCAATTCCGCCAGTGCCTGCTTCAATGCCTGCCGCTGTTGCTGCGCCATCGCCTGAGCCTCCAACCCGGCCATTTCATCTTCAATCTCGGCCAGCGCCTCATGGGGCACGGAGTCGGTCTTGCGCCGCGCCTCCTGGCGGATATGGTCGATCAGCAGATTGCCGGCCGTGCGATAGAGATAGCCCTGGGAGTTGTCGATGCGCTCGCCGGCCGGCTTTTGCGCCAGGCGCAGGAAACTCTCCTGCACCAGGTCTGCGGCCAACTGCGGGTCCCGTACCTTGCGTGCGAGATACCCGCGCAGGGTATCGGCGTGCTTGAGAAACAGGCCTTTGAGATCCACGTCCGACAAACCGACTCCCTGGAATGTTAAGGAAACAGGCGGGCATCTTAAGCGTTGTCGAGAATGATTTTCAATTGATATCAACTCTGATCCACACAACGGTGGTTTTCATTCTGCGTTCGGTAATCGAACGGTTCCCACCCACGCGATTGACCAAATTAACCATTCAGTACATTTTATCGGCATACATAAAAACAACAGTGGAGAACCCTCTATGCCGCCCATCGTGCTGGTGCTCAACGGCCCCAACCTCAACCTGCTCGGCACTCGCGAGCCTGCCACTTATGGCCATGAAACCCTGGCCGACCTTGCTGCCCTGTGTGGCCGCAGCGCCGAGCAACTGGGCCTGAAAGTCGAATTCCGCCAGACCAACCACGAAGGCGAATTGCTGGACTGGATCCACGGCGCCCGCGCCCGTTGCGCCGGCATCGTGATCAACCCGGCAGCCTGGACCCACACTTCGGTGGCGATCCGCGACGCGCTGGTGGCCAGTGAAGTACCGGTGATCGAGGTGCACTTGTCCAACGTGCATGCCCGGGAAGCGTTCCGTCATCACTCGTTCGTGTCGCCGATTGCCAAGGCGGTGCTGGCCGGGTTTGGCAGCCACGGTTATCACCTCGCCCTCGAACATTTCAGCAAGACCTTGAAGGGATGAGCGCGGTGTCCAAACGTCGAATTCTGGCCGGCCTGATAGGCGCCGGCATCCAGGCTTCCCGCACCCCGGCCTTGCACGAGCGCGAAGGCGATGCACAGGGCTTGCGTTACCTGTATCGCCTGATCGACCTCGACCAGTTGCAGACGGATACCCGCGCCCTGCCCGACCTGTTGATGGCGGCCGAACAGATGAACTTCACCGGCTTGAACATCACCTACCCGTGCAAGCAGGCGATCCTGCCGCTGCTGGATGACCTGTCACCCGAAGCACGGGGCATCGGCGCGGTGAACACCGTGGTGCTTTGCGACGGTAAACGCATCGGCCACAACACCGACTGCCTGGGCTTTGCCGAAGGCTTTCGCCGGGGCTTGAGTGATGTGGCTCGAAAGTTCGTGGTGCAGATGGGCGCGGGCGGCGCCGGGGCGGCAGTCGCCCATGCGCTGCTGGGTGAAGGCGTGGAACGCTTGAGTATTTTCGACATGGACGCCGAACGTGCCCGCAGCCTGGCGAACAACCTCAACCAGCATTTTGGTACCGGCCGGGCGCAGGCCGGCAATGACCTGGAAAGCGCCATGGCCGAGGCCGATGGCCTGGTGAATACCACGCCGATGGGCATGGCCAAGCTGCCGGGCATGCCCGTGCCGTTGGGCACCTTGCGCGCCGACTTGTGGGTAGCGGAGATCGTGTACTTCCCACTGGAAACCGAACTGCTGCGCAACGCCCGCGCCCTGGGTTGCCGCACCCTGGATGGCGGCAACATGGCGGTGTTTCAGGCGGTGAAGGCGTTTGAGTTGTTCACTGGCGAAGTGGCGGATGCAGAGCGCATGCTCGCGCACTTCCAGAGCATGACCCCCCAACTGTAGAAACCGGATTAGAAATGTGGGAGCGGGCTTGCTCGCGAATGCGGTGGATCAGCCAAACATCCGGCGACTGACACTCCGCCTTCGCGAGCAAGCCCGCTCCCACATTTTGCTCGGTGTTGAACTCAAGCCTGCAGGTAGCGCAACACCGACTCGCAGATCATCGCCCGATGCCGCTGCTTGACCGCCTCATCCGACAACTCGATCTGAAAGATCTCGCTGAAGGTGTGGCGGTTGGACACCCGGTAAAAGCTGAACGAGTTGATCAGCAAGTGCACGTCCAGCGGCTCCAGCCCTTCCCGGAACAACCCCAACTCGGCGCCCCGGCGCAACGTGGTGCCAAGGGCTTCGAGGATGTTGCTGTTCATCGCCTTGATCGACGTCGACTGCTTTACATACTCGGCGTTGTGGATGTTCTCGATGCTCACGATGCGCACAAAATCCACGTTCTGATCGTGGTGATCAAAGGTGAATTCCACCAGCCGGCGGATCGCTTCCCGGGGCTCCAGGGCCGTCAGGTTCATCCGTGTCTCGGTGTTGCGAATGTCGCCGTAGAGTTTCTCCAGCACCTCGACGTAGAGCTGCTCCTTGCTGCCGAAGTAGTAATAGATCATGCGCTTGGAGGTCTGGATACGCTCCGCGATCGCGTCCACCCGGGCGCCGGAAAGGCCCTGGGTGACAAACTCGACGATGGCTTCCTGGAGAATGTTCTCGCGGGTCTTTTCCGGGTTGTTCTTGCGGCTCTTGCGCGGTGCGGTGGCCGCGGCGGGAAGCTCGGAGGTCAGGGTCATGGTGCGCTCACGGCCTTAGGTGCAGGCGCTGATTATGGGCCGCGCCGCACGCCGAAGGAAGCGCCGGCACCTTACAACCTGGCCTGGCGCACCGCACCGCTGCGGGACTTGGCCATGGCCGCCAGGCGCACCGCCACGTTGGCCGCACCGTAGCCGGCGTAACCGTTCTTGCGCTGGATGATCTCGAAGAAAAACCGGCCCTCGAACGGTTCGGTATAAACGTGAAACAGTTCACCGCCCTGGGCATCGCGGTCGTACAGCACGTTGTAATACGCGAGCTGGCTGAGGAACTCGTCATCGAAATCAAACCGCGCCGCCAGGTCATCGTAATAGTTCAGCGGGATATCCAGCAGCGGCACGCCCGCATCCTTGGCCCGGCTGACCTCGGCGAAAATGTCCGCGCAGTCGAAGGCAATGTGGTGCACACCCGAGCCGCGATAGCTCGACAACGCGTGGGAAATCGCGGTGTTGCGGTTCTCGGAAATATTCAGCGGCAGGCGAATCGAGCTGCAACGGCTGCGCAGTGCCCGGCTTTTCACCAGGCCATAGGGGTCCGGCAGCACCACTTCGTCGTCGGCTTCGAAATCCAGCAAGCTTTTGTAGAACAACACCCAACTGTCGAGGCTGTCGGCGGGCAAGGCCATGGCCATGTGGTCGATGCGCAGCAGGCCGCCGCTGGCGGCGTTTGCCGGTTGCAGGTTGAAGTCGGTGTCGTAGAGGCCGCCTTCGTGCTGGTCCACCAGGTAGATCAGGCTGCCATCCGGTGCGCGCACCGCTGCCAGCTCCAGCTCGTTGGGGCCGACCAGCCCACGATACGGCTGGCCCTTGTAGGCCACCGCCCGCTCCAGGGCCTTGGCGCTGTTCTTGACGCGGATCGCCGTGGCGCACAACGACGGGCCGTGGGCCTCGAAGAAGTTATGGGCGAAGGAATAGGGTTCGCAATTGAGGATCAGGTTGATATCGCCCTGGCGCAACAGGCTGACGCTCTTGGATCGATGCTGCCCGGCCTTGACGAAGCCCAGCCGCTCCAGCCATGAAGTGAGCTTGGCGCCGAGGTTTTCATCCACGGCAAATTCGAGGAATTCAATGCCGTCGTATTCGCTGGCGGCCGGGGTTTCAAACAGGATCTCGGGGACCTGCGTCGCTTCTTGCTCCAATCGCTGGCGGGTTTTCTCTTCGAGGTACAGCAGCGAGCGCAGGCCGTCGGCGGCATTCGCCCGGGTCGGTGCGGCGCGGAAGCCGTCGTTGAAGATTTCCAGGGACAACGGCCCGGTGTAGCCGCTCTTGATGATCGGGGCGAGAAAGCCCGCCAGGTCGAACTCGCCCTGGCCAGGGAAGCAGCGGAAATGCCGGCTCCATTCCAGTACATCCATCGCGAGGATCGGTGCATCGGCCATCTGCACAAAGAAAATCTTGTCGCCGGGAATTTCGGCAATCGCACTCGGGTCGCCCTTGAGAGACAGGGTGTGGAAGCTGTCGAGCAACACGCCCAGGCTCGGATGATCGATCTTGCGCACCAGGTTCCACACCTGCTGCCAGGTGTTGACGTGCCGGCCCCAGGCCAGCGCTTCATAGCCGATGCGCAAGCCCCGGCGGCCAGCGTGTTCGGCCAGCAGGCTCAGGTCCTCCAGCAGAATGCTTTCATCGCCCACGGAATCGGCTGACGCGTTACTGCACACCAACACCAGGTCGGTGCCCAGCTCCTGCATCAAGTCGAACTTGCGCTCGGCCCGCTCCAGGTTGCGTGTCAGGCGGTCGCGGCGGCAGCCCTCAAAGTCCCGGAACGGCTGGAACAAGGTGATGGCAATGCCGAGGTCGGCGCACATTTGCCTAACTTCACGCGGACTGCCGTCGTAATACAGCAGATCGTTTTCGAAGATTTCCACGCCATCAAACCCGGCAGCCGCGATGGCTTCGAGTTTTTCCGGCAAGGTTCCGCTCAAGGAAACGGTGGCGATGGAGCGTTGCATGGGGCGACTCCCGGCATTGAGGCATGTCTTGTTTACGGCAAATTATTGGCCGCCAGGTTCATCACAGCAATTGAAATGTACGAACCGGTTAGTTTTATGGGCGATTATCGAACAGAATGGCAATCGGCGAATTGACGATTTTTTAGCCGCTGCGCACCATCGACAGCACATTGAGCCCCGCTTCCATTGAGCGGCCTCGGTTAACCAAGACCCTGAACACACCATAAAAATTTCAAAAAACGGGTACTTCCTCATGCCTTCGCAAAATCCCGCCGTGGCCGTGGGCCACAGCAATCCCCATAGCGGCATCGGTGACAAAATCCGTGGCGCCATGGCTGTCGGTAAAACCCGCTGGGGCATGCTGGCCCTGGTGTTTTTTGCCACCACCCTGAACTACATCGACCGCGCCGCCCTCGGCGTGATGCAACCGATCCTGGCCAAGGAAATGAGCTGGACGGCGATGGACTACGCCAACATCAACTTCTGGTTCCAGGTGGGTTACGCCATCGGCTTTGTGCTGCAAGGCCGGTTGATCGACCGGGTCGGCGTCAAGCGCGTGTTCTTCTGCGCGGTGTTGCTGTGGAGCCTGGCCACTGGCGCCCACGGCCTGGCCACCTCGGCGGTGGGCTTTATGGTCTGCCGGTTCATTCTCGGGCTGACCGAAGCCGCCAACTACCCGGCCTGCGTCAAGACCACCCGCCTGTGGTTCCCCGCTGGCGAGCGTGCCGTGGCCACCGGGATCTTCAACGCCGGCACCAACGTCGGCGCGATGATGACGCCGATGCTGCTGCCGCTGATCCTCCACGTGTGGGGTTGGCAGGCGGCGTTCCTGTGCATGTCGGCACTGGGCGGGATCTGGCTGGTGCTCTGGGGCTTGAAGTACTACAACCCGGAAGACCATCCAAGCGTGAAGCAATCGGAACTGGACTACGTGCAACAGGAAGTCGAACCGGAACAACCCCGCGTACCGTTCAGCCGGATCCTGCGGATGCGCGGCACCTGGGCCTTCGCCCTCGCCTACTCGATGACCGCGCCGGTGTTCTGGTTCTACCTGTACTGGCTGCCGCCGTTCCTGAATCAGCAATACAACCTGGGCATCAACGTGACCCAAATGGGCATCCCGCTGATCATCATTTACCTGACGGCGGACTTCGGCAGCATCGGCGGCGGGATCCTGTCTTCGTTCCTGATCGGACGCGGGATGAACCCGATCAAGGCGCGGCTGCTGTCGATGTTGCTGTTTGCCTGCTGCATCGTCGGAGTGATCATGGCCGCCGGCTCCAGCCACCTGTGGGTCGCGGTGTTTGCGATTTCCCTGGCCATCGGCGCGCACCAGGCCTGGACCGCCAACATCTGGAGCCTGGTGATGGACTACACGCCCAAGCACATGATGAGTACGGTGTTTGGTTTTGGCGGCATGTGCGCGGCCATCGGCGGGATGTTCATGACCCAGATCGTCGGCCATATCCTGACCGTGACCAACAACAACTACACCGTGCTGTTCACCCTGATTCCGGCGATGTACTTCATCGCGCTGATCTGGATGTACTTCATGGCGCCGCGCAAGATTCCGACCGTCGAGGTCTGAGTTTCCTACCTGCGCCGCTGCTGCCAGGCAGCGGCCAACCCGCTCAGGCAAATCACCCCGATCCCGACCACGGTGGTCAGGTCCGGGGTGTGGTTGAACACCAGCCAGCCCAACAACCCCGCAAACACGATCTGGCAATAGCCGAACGGCGCCAGCAGGGCCGGCGCTGCGAAGCGGAAGGCCTGGGTCAGCATCAAGTGTGCGGTCATCCCGCAAGTGCCCAGCGCCAGCATCAGCACCCCGTGCCACAGGCTCGGCACCTGCCAGAAGAACGGCACCAAGGCGCTCATCACCAAGGTGTTGCACAACCCGGCGAAGAAGTTGCTGGTGGTGGGCGTGTCGTACTTGCTGAGGATGCGGGTGAGCAGTTGGTAGAAGCAGAAGAACAACGCCGACGTCAGCGGCAACAACACCGCCGGGGTGAACAGCTCACCGCCCGGGTGCACAATGATCAGCACCCCGATAAACCCGCAAATCACCGCCAGCCATTGGCCGCGGGTCACGTGCTCACCCAACAGCGGCACCGACAACGCGGTGACCAGGATCGGCGCAAGAAAGTTGACCGCCGTGGCTTCGGCCAACGGGATAAAGTGCAACGCCGCTGTAAAGAACAGGCTGGTGCCCAGCAGGCACAACGCCCTCGCCACTTGCAGCAAAGGGCGTTTGCTGCGCAGTACCCGCAGGCCCGATTGCGGCAGGAAGATCCCGGCCATCAACAGCGTGTGCACCAGGTAGCGGGCCCACACCACCATCACGATCGGGTAGAACCCGGCCAGGTATTTGGACAGCGCGTCGTGGCTGGAAAACAGAAAGGTCGCCACCACAATCAGCAAAATGCCTTTGAGCGGGTGGTTGACGCCGGAAAGTGGGGTACTGAGGGTCATTGCATTCTCTTGAGTGGCAGGCTGAAATGACCGCCGCATACCGCGGCATAATCTAGAACGGGTAAAGCGCCTCGCTCAAGAGCATAACCAAACACTGTTCGAACAGCGCACTAAATTGCGGTTTTCCAGTCCAACGCTTCACGCCGCCCCGCCCACTGCGCGTTTTTTAACCAAGGCTTTCTCACCATGAAAAAAACCCTGTTGATTCTTTCGACCCTGACGCTGCTCAGCGCCTGCGACAAGCAAGCCGAGACCGCCAAGACGCCCGCCCCGCCGTCTGTCCAGGCAACGTTGGTACCGCAAGTGCTGCCCACCGACAAATGGGTCGGCAAGTGGATTGGCGTCGAAGGCCTGAACCTGACCATCGCCAAGGACGACAGCATCGGCCGCGGCCACTATGTACTGACCATGAAATACGGCCTGGATGACGACGATTCCGGCACCTTCAAGGGCCAGGCATCCGAAGACGGCATCACCTTTGAACGCCCGGACGGCCCGCAGATCCTGAGCGCTGGCGACGGCGAAGCCACTGGCCTGAAATGGCTGGCCGACAAGAAGGACTGCCTGATCGTCGACACCGGCGAAGGGTATTGCCGCGACTGACACAAGCTTCATACAGGCCGGACGACACAGCGTTTAGCATCGTCAGACAGCCGGACTGGCGCCAACCCTACACACCAACAACACTGAGCTGCAGGTTCACAAAGAGGATTGCCACATGCTATGGAAAAAAGGCCGACGCAGCGACAACGTGGTAGACGCCCGCGATGACAGCGGCGGCGGTGGCGGTGGCATGCGTTTTGGGGGTGGCAAGGGCCTGAGCCTGACGGCCATCGTGCTGATCGTCGGCATCGGCTGGCTGACCGGCCAGGACCCGATGCAGATCCTCGGGCAACTCAGCGGCCAGCTCACCGAGCAAGCGCCCTCCGTCAGCCCGCAAACCCGCCAGGCGCCGCCGGCCAATGATGAACAAGCCGACTTCGTGCGCGCCGTCCTCGGCGACACCGAAGACACCTGGGCCCAGGTGTTCCAGGAAAACGGTCTGACCTACAAGAACCCCAAACTGATCCTGTTCCGCGGCCGGGTGAACTCCGCCTGCGGTGGCGCCACGTCCGCCAGCGGGCCGTTCTATTGCCCGGCAGACCAACAGGTATACCTGGACCTGGATTTCTTCCGGGAAATGTCCCAGCGCTTCAAGGCCGCCGGCGACTTCGCCCAGGCCTACGTGATCGCTCATGAAGTCGGACATCACGTGCAGACGCTGCTGGGCATCTCGGCGAAGATTCAGGCAGCCCGCCAGCAAGGCCGGCAGATGCAAGGCGACGGCGGCCTGCTGGTGCGCCAGGAGCTGCAAGCCGACTGCTTCGCCGGGGTGTGGGCCAACCGCGCGCAAAAGCGCCTGAACTGGCTGGAGCCCGGCGACATTGAAGAAGCACTGAATGCGGCCAACGCGATTGGCGATGACCGCTTGCAGCAACAGGGCCAGGGCCGCGTGGTGCCTGACTCGTTTACCCACGGCACCTCGGCACAGCGGGTTCGCTGGTTCAAGACCGGCTTCGCCCAGGGCCAGATCACTCAATGCGACACCTTTACCGCCAAGAGCCTTTAAATGAATAAACGACTGGGTCTGCTGTTAGGTTTGTTGATCACCTGTTCCTCCTCCACCTGGGCTGCCGAACATGGCGTCAAGGTGGTCAGTCCCGATCGTTTTAACCTGGATGCCGGCGACCTGAGCGTCGGCTTGAGCCAGGACTGGCGCCAGCCGCTGCCTCAAGTTACCCGCGCGCTGATCATCGTGCATGGTCGCCTGCGCAACGCGATGACCTACCTGGACAGCGGCGAAAAAGCGGCCGAAGCCGCAGGACAAAACGCCAATACCCTGGTGATTGCGCCACAGTTCCTCAACCAGACCGACCTCAAGCGCAACCAGATCGACAGCCAGACCCTGCGCTGGAACAGTAACGACTGGATGGCCGGCGAGCCGTCCACAGGCCCGGGCCAGATCAGCTCCTACGGCGCGCTGGACCAGATCATCAAGCACCTGGGCAACCGCAAGCTGTTCCCGAACCTGAAGGAAATCGTGGTGGCCGGCCATTCCGGTGGCGGCCAAGTGGTGCAGCGTTTTGCGCTGACCGGGCATGATCACCCGCTGCTGCAAACCGAGGGCATCAGCCTGCGCTATGTGGTGGCCAACCCTTCGTCCTACGCGTACTTCAGCCCGCAACGGCCGGTGAAGTTCGATGTGGCCAGTTGCCCGGGCTTCAATGACTGGAAATACGGCATGCAAAACCTGCCGGCCTACGCCAAGGGGCAAAGTGCCGAGCAGCTGGAGCAGGCTTACGTTTCGCGTAATGTCACTTACTTGCTGGGCCAGCAGGACACCGACCCGAATCACCCGGCGCTGGACAAGAGCTGCGGCGCTGAAACCCAGGGCGCGTATCGCTTGATTCGCGGGCACAATTATTTTGACTACCTCAAGCAGCGGCACCCGCAGTTGGGCCACAAGCTGGTGGAAGTGCCGGGGGTTGGGCATAACGGGGACAAGATGTTTACGTCGCCTGAAGGGCAGAAAGTACTGTTCCAATAACCACTGAAGAAACCGGATCAAAAATGTGGGAGCGGGCTTGCTCGCGAATGCGGTGGATCAGTCAGCCTATGTATTGACTGACACACCGCGTTCGCGAGCAAGCCCGCTCCCACATTGGATTTTCATCGACCGGACTAAATCATCCGGCGCAATACCGCGCAATCTTCAGCATGCCAATCCGCCAGCTCCGGCCACGGGTTTTCCGGCAGATTGACCAGCACAGTCTTCGTCCCCGCCGCCCGCCCGCAATCCAGATCAAACCGGTAATCACCGACCATCACCATCTCTTGCGGCGCCACTTCCCACGCTCGCGCCAGCTTCAACAAACCACCCGGGTCAGGCTTGGGCGGCGCATCATCACGCCCCAGCACATCCTCGGCTGCAAAGCAGTCCGCCAGGCCAATCGCCTGCAATGTCACATGGGCCAGCTCCCGCGCATTGCGCGTCAGGATGCCCAGGCGATAACCCCGCCCGGCCAATTCCCGCACCAACTCCACCGCCCCCTCCGCCGCCACCGAACCCAGCGCCAACTCACGCTCATGCGCAAGCAACCACGCATGCTTGGCCGCTGCTTCATCGGCGGGCAACGCCGCCAGGTGCGTAAGAATGTCGTCAGTCGCCGGAATATCCAGGGCCACGCGGATCGCCGCAAAATCATGCACGGCCACCGTCAGGGTGCCATCCATGTCGAACACCCAGTGCTTCACATCACTGAGGCTCATGCCCAATCCTTGCGATGACGAATCAAGCCTTCCTGGGTAACCGATGCCACCAGTTGCCCGGCGCGGTTGTACACGCTGCCCCGGGAGAACCCACGGGAATTGCCGGCCCATGGGCTGTCCATGGCGTAGAGCAACCAGTCATCGGCACGCAGGTCGGCGTGGAACCACAGCGCGTGGTCGAGGCTGGCGACTTGCATGTCTTTCTGCCACACGGTCTTGCCGTGGGGCAGCAGCGAGGTGGTCAGCAGGCCGAAGTCCGAAGCGTAGGCCAGCAGGTATTTGTGCAGCGCCGGCGAGTCGGCCAGGGCGCCGTCCGCACGAAACCACACGTATTTGACCGGGTCGGACGGCTGCGGGTTGTACGGGTCTTTCTCGGTCACCGGCCTTACTTCGATCGGCTTGGGGCACAGCAGCTTTTCGCGCATGTGCTCGGGAATCAGGTGCGCGCGCTGCTGGGTCAGCTCCAGCTCCGACGGCAGGTTCTCCGGGCCGACCACCACGGGCATGGTGGTCTGGTGCTCGAAGCCTTCTTCGTCGTACTGGAACGAAGCGCTGCAGGTGAAGATCGGGTTGCCCTTCTGGATCGCCGTCACCCGGCGCGTGCTGAAACTGCCGCCATCGCGCACCCGGTCAACCGAATACACCACCGGCAACGCCGCATCGCCGGGGCGCAGGAAGTAACCGTGCAACGAATGCACATGCCGCGCCTCTTCAACGGTCTGGCTGGCTGCCGACAGCGACTGGCCGAGCACCTGGCCGCCGAACAGCTGGCGAAAGCCCAGGTCCTGGCTGCGGCCGCGAAAGAGGTTTTCCTCGATCGGTTCCAGGGTCAGCAGGTCCACCAGATCTTCCAACACTTGGCTCATAGAGCATCTCCTACAACAATCTATTGGGCATTCCGGGCTGCTTATCCGTGCAGCGTGTCCAACCATTGGGCGCGGGTGATGCGATACAACACATGATGCCGCAAGGGGTCATCGGCTGCGACCTTGGGGTGTTCAAAATCTGCCAGGGGATCGTAATGCATACCGATGGCCTGCATGACTTTTTGTGATGGCAGATTGGCTTCAGTGGTAAACGAAACGATTTCGTCCAGCTTCAGCCGGTCGAAACCACAGCGCAGAGCAGTCCAGGCGGCTTCGCTGGCGTAACCCAGGCCCCAGTGTTCCCTGGCCAGGCGCCAGCCGATCTCCACCGCCGGAGTGAACGGGGCCTCGAAGCTCACATTCAGCAAGCCGGTGAGGCCGATGAACTCGCCGCTGTCCTTGCGCTGCAACGCCCACAGGCCAAAACCGTACTCGGCAAAATGGCCGCGAATACGCCCGATCAGCGCAGCACTTTCCAGGCGGCTCAAGGTGGCCGGGAAATACCGCATCACCTGCGGGTCGGCGCACATGCGCGCAAACTCCGGCAAGTCGGCATCGCTCCATTGGCGCAGCACCAGGCGTGCGCTTTCCAATTGCAGTATCGGCTCCATTGGTCCCCCTCCCTTGCCATGTGCGTGAGTGTAACGCGCTGTTAAGATCCGTCGCTGGTTCCCGTCAGAAATCGCCATGCCCTTGCCATTGATCTACCACGACGACTACAGCCCCGAGTTCCCGGCAGACCACCGCTTCCCCATGGATAAATTCCGCCTGTTGCGTGACCATCTGGTGGAGAGCGGCCTGACACGGGACAGCCAACTGCTGCGCCCGGAACTCTGCCCCGCCGAGATTCTGGCCCTGGCCCATGAACCTGGGTATATCGAACGCTACATGAGCGGCGAGTTGTCGCGCGAAGACCAACGGCGCCTTGGCCTGCCTTGGAGCGAAGCCCTGGCCCGGCGCACCGTGCGCGCGGTGGGCGGTTCGTTGCTGGCCGCCGAGCAGGCCCTGGAACACGGCCTGGCCTGCCACCTGGCCGGCGGCACCCACCACGCCCACTACGATTACCCGGCGGGTTTCTGCATCTTCAATGACCTGGCCGTGATCAGCCATTACCTGCTGGCCAGCGGGCGGGTCAACCGGGTGCTGATCTTCGACTGCGACGTGCACCAGGGCGACGGCACCGCACGCATCCTCCACGACACCCCGGATGCAATCACCGTGTCCCTGCACTGCGAAAAGAACTTCCCCGCGCGCAAGGCGCAAAGCGACTGGGACATCCCGCTGCCGATGGGCATGGGCGACGCGGACTACCTCAAGGTGGTCGACGATGCCCTCAACTACCTGCTGCCGCTGTATCAGCCCGACCTGGTGCTGTATGACGCCGGCGTGGATGTGCACAAGGACGACGCCCTCGGCTACCTCAAGCTGACAGACCAAGGCGTCGCCGCCCGCGATGAAAGCGTGATGCGCCACTGCCTGGGCCGCGATATTCCGGTGGTCGGGGTGATCGGCGGCGGCTACAGCAAAGACCGTCCTGCCCTGGCCCGTCGCCACGGGATCCTGCACCACAGCGCGCAGCGCGTCTGGACGTCATCAGGCTGTCATTGAGTTATGCGCGTTACCCACAATCGCTGTGGAACTGCCTGTGGATAACCTGAGTGAAAGCCCCTGCAGGCCATAAGCCGCCTGGCCTGCAGAAGGCTGTATGTTTTTTGATCAGGCAGCATGAGCATCCTCGGGTAGAATGCTCGGCCTACTTTGCCGAACCGCAGTTATCCCCATGCCCCAGACTCAAACCCCATCTCAACACGTCATCATCATCGGCGGCGGCCCGGCGGGGCTGATGGCCGCCGAAGTGTTGAGCCAGGCCGGGATCCGGGTCGACCTGTACGACGGTATGCCCTCGGTAGGCCGCAAGTTCCTGCTGGCGGGCGTGGGCGGCATGAACATCACCCATTCCGAACCGTACCCGGCGTTTCTGGCGCGCTATGCCGAGCGGGCGCCGTGCATGGCGCCGTTGCTGCGCCAGTTCGGTGCCGATGCGTTGTGCGAATGGATACACGGGCTGGGGATTGAAACCTTTATCGGCAGCTCCGGCCGGGTGTTTCCTACTGACATGAAAGCCGCCCCGCTGCTGCGGGCCTGGCTCAAGCGCCTGCGCGACCACGGCGTAGTTATCCACACCCGCCATCGCTGGCTGGGCTGGAATGCCGACGGCAGCCTGCTTATCCACAGCCCCGAGGGCGACAAAAGCGTACGCGGTGATGCAGTGTTGCTGGCCTTGGGCGGCGGCAGTTGGTCGCGCTTGGGCTCGGATGGGGCGTGGCTGAAGTTGCTGGAAGACAAAGGCGTGCCTTACGCGGCGTTGCAACCGAGCAACTGTGGCTTCGAGGTGTCGGCCTGGAGCGAGTTGATGGTCAGCAAATTCGCCGGGGCACCGCTGAAAAACGTCGCCATTGGCCTGGCAGACGACAAGCCACGGCTGGGGGAATGTGTGGTCACCGCCACGGGTATCGAAGGCAGCCTGATCTATGCGTTGTCGGCACCGATTCGTGAGGCGATCAACCGGGATGGATCGGCCACGGTGCACATTGACCTGTTGCCGAGTAAGCCACTGGACAAGGTGATCGCAGCGCTGAGCAAGCCGCGCGGCTCACGCTCGATGAGCAAGCATTTGCACAGTCAGTTGGGACTGGATGGGGTGAAGGCGGCGCTTTTGCGCGAGCTGTCACCGGCGGAGCACTTCAATGATCCGGCGCAGCTGGCGGTGGATATCAAGGCGCTGCCGCTGACGCTGGTGAAAACCCGGCCAATGGATGAAGCCATCAGTACCGCAGGCGGCGTGCCGTTTGAGGCGCTGGATGAACGCTTGATGATCAAGCAATTGCCGGGCGTTTTTTGCGCAGGCGAGATGCTGGACTGGGAAGCGCCGACGGGCGGGTATTTGCTGACGGGGTGTTTTGCCAGCGGGCAGGCGGCAGGGCGCGGTATTCTTGAGTGGTTGAGGCCGGCCACCCCGGCATGACCCACTCACCCCATCACCGCCCGGCAGCAAAGTTACCTCTGACTCAACTGGCTGTTAGATCGGGATAGGCACGTTTAAAAGCTGTTACTTGCTTCTGCAGGAAAGCATCCTCTTCAGGCAGTAAAATTTTCAGATTTTCTATATAACCTGAATACGCACTGAAGAGTCTGGAAGGATCGCCGTGTTTCAAATCGCTCCATTCCTGCTTGAAGGCGTAGCTGAGTTTCTGGCCCTCTTCCTGACTGGTATAAAGCATATCCTGTAGATACTTATCCAATGGCGCCCTTATCTCAGGACTGATCGAATAATTAGCCTCATACAACGACATCAACTCTCTGAACGAATGGATTGCCTGCCCATACTCGCCGCGCGCCGCATGGTCTTCAACCCGGGACCTTAATTCGGCCACACGCAACTCTACCTGCTTGAAAGCTTTCTCGTCAGCGGCCTTGCCTTTCTTGATTTCGCCGTCTACAACAACGCCGCCGATAATGCCCGCCGCCGCCAGGACCGGCAAAACAAAAGGTACTAAAAACACAGCCATATCTACATCTCCATCTAAGTTCGTCATTCAGAAATCAGTTTCTGACTCAACCTCAGTGGAAATGAAGCATTTTAAGTTCCAGCACTTAAACACGGCGACAATTACAAAAAATATCCAAATCACAAGCAATAACTCATCAAGGATGACGAGGCACAACTTGACGCGAGCGGAATTGCTCCGCTCACGGTAGTCACTATGCGTTTACTTGATAACCAACAAGCCCTACTTCTTTTTCCGCGGCCCGGTGTTAAACACGGGCACCTTACGCACTGGCTTGATCGAAGGCTCGACCGGCGTCGCCTCCCCGCTGTCCACCCACTTGCCCAGGTTGCGCTTGCCACCACCGCCGCCCGAAGCCTTGGGTTTCTTCGGCTTTTTCGGCTTCTTCACCACCTGACCAGTGGCATCGGTATCCGGCACACGGTGCTCCGGTTCGAAGTCCTGCTCCATCTTCCGGGTCAACGTCTGACGGGTCAGCATCTCGATGGCCGACAGCATGTTCACTTCATCGGCGCACACCAGGGAAATCGCCTCGCCGGTGTTGCCCGCACGACCGGTACGGCCGATGCGGTGGATGTAGTCCTCGGCCACGATCGGCAGGTCAAAATTGACCACCAGCGGCAAGTCTTCGATATCCAGGCCACGGGCCGCCACGTCGGTGGCCACCAGGATCTGCACGTCGCTGCTCTTGAAGCGATCCAGCGCACGCTGGCGCGTGGCTTGTGGCTTGTCGCCGTGAATCCCGTCGGCATTGATGCCCAGGCCCTGGAGTTTTTCCACCAGCGCGTCCACACCGTTACGGGTCTTGGCGAACACCAGCACCTGCTTCCAGCGGCCCTTGCGCATCAGGTGCACAAACAGCTCGGCCTTGCGCTTCTTGTCCACCGGCACCACCCATTGCTTGACGGTGTTGGCGGCGACGTTGCGCGGGCTGACTTCGACGGTCAGCGGGTCGTTGAGCATCTGCCCGGCCAACTGGCGGATCTCGTCGGAGAAGGTTGCGGAGAACAGCAAGGTCTGGCGTTTTTTCGGCAGCATGCGGTAGATGTTCGCCAGTTCTTCGGAGAAGCCCAGGTCGAGCATGCGGTCGGCTTCATCCAGCACCAGGGTTTGCAGCTGGTTGAGTTTCAGCGCGTTCTGGCGGAACAGGTCGATCAGGCGGCCAGGGGTGGCGACCAGCACATCAACGCCTTTGCGCAGCTTCATCATCTGCGGGTTGATGCTCACGCCGCCGTACACGGCGTAAGTGGTCAGCGGCACGTTTTGGGCGTACTCGGCGACGCTCGCATGAACCTGCTCGGCCAGTTCGCGGGTCGGGCACAGGATCAGCGCGCGCACCGAGTTGGCGCTGACTTTCGGCCCTTCCATGGTCAGCAGTTGCAGCAGCGGCACGGCGAAACCGGCGGTCTTGCCGGTGCCGGTCTGGGCCGCAGCCATCAGGTCACGGCCTGCCAGCACCGCCGGAATGGCTTGCGCCTGCACCGGCGTCGGGGTCTGGTAGCCAAGCGTCTCAAGGGCGCGCAGCAAGGGTTCGATCAGGCCAAGTGTGGCGAAAGTCATGGAAATACCGTAGGAAAAAGTCAGCGCAAGGTCGCAATGCGCGGCAGTTTACCTTATTTCCGGTTTTGGCTTTCGCCACTGTGGCAGGCTGATCAGCAGCACCGCGCTGATAATCACCAACATTGCCAGGGCTTCTTCCATGCCGATGGTCTCACCGACAAACACAATCCCGAGCAACACCGCCACCGCCGGGTTGACGTAGGCATAGCTGGTGGCCGCCGCCGGGCGTACGTGCTTGAGCAGGTACATATAGGCATTGAAGGCGATGATCGAGCCGAACACGGTCAAGTACGCCAGGGCCAGCCAGCCTTCCAGCGGCGGCATGGCTTGCAGGTGTTCGCCGCTGACGGCACTGAGCAACAGCAGCACGAAACCTGCGATCAGCATCTCCGCCGCACTGGCCATCGCGCCTTGAGGCAGCGGCAAATGCTTGCTCCACACCGAACCAAAGGCCCAGGCCGCCGCCGCAAAAATCAGCAAGGCCGCACCGGTGGGGCTCGATTGCAGGTTGGAGCCCATATTGAGCATGGCGATACCGATAATCCCCAGCACCACCCCGGCCCATTCCAGACGGGTATTACGCGCGCCCCAGAAATAACCACAGAGCAAGGTGAACAACGGCACCGTCGCCACCGCCAACGCGGCCACGCCGGAAGCCACGCCCGTATGTTCGGCCACACTGACCGCACCGTTACCGAAGGTCAGCAGCAAAATGCCGATCTTGCCGGCGGCCTTCCACTGCACCCACGTCGGCGCCGGGGCCCCACGCCAGCGCAGGAAGGCATACATCAGCGCGCCCGCCGTCATAAAGCGAATCCCCGCCAGCAACAGCGGCGGCCAGTACTCCACACCAATGCGAATCACCAGGTAGGTAGACCCCCAGATCACATACAACGCAAAAAAGGCGGCGATCAACGGTAAGGGAAAGCGACGTGGGCCAGGCATTGGGCAGCTCTGTGGCAGGACAAGGGAGCGTTATTTTAGAAATCCCCGGCCGTAAACATAAGTTACAAAACCTGTTTAAAGCGCCAGTACACTTTTCAAAACATGGTTATCAAGGCTATAAACCGTGCTTTCGAAAGCTATGCATTCCCGGAGCCTTATCATGGACAAATACGACCGTATGCTTCTCAGCGCCCTGCTGGAAGACGGCCGCGCGTCCTACGCGCAACTGGCGCGCACCGTGAACCTGTCCGCGCCCGCCGTGGCTGAGCGAGTGGCGAAACTGGAAGCCAGTGGTGTGATTACCGGGTATCAGGCCAAGGTCGACCTGTCGAAGGTGGGGTTGCCGATCCAGTGCGTGATTGAGTTGCGGTTGACCAATCATGGGAGCCAGAAGGTTTACGACGCGCTGTCGGAAATTCCCGAGTTGACTGAATGCCATCGGGTGACGGGCGATCCATGCGTGATCATGCAGGCGGCGGTGGGCTCGATGCCGGAGCTGGAGAACCTGATCAATCGGGTGGCGAAATTCGGGTTCAGCAAGACCTCGATCATCTTGTCGAGCGCGATAGAGCGGCGGGTGCCGTTGGGGCAGTTGGAAGGGAATGGGAAGAATGGTGAATAAAACAGATCCGACTTTTACTGGATACGGTCCCCCCGCTCACCGTGAGCCCTGCCTCTCGTCGGTAGAGCATCAGTGGCTCTGAGCGTCGTGTTCCCCCAAAAGTAACAGCGACTTATCATTGCGCCGTTTCATCATGCCCTTAATTAATGAGCATGCGACAAAATGTCCTGCGCCCGAACTAAGACATAACCCGGCTGCGAAATCAGACGAGAAACATCACTACCATGATCTTTCTTATGATCAATCATAAGCTGAATTATTGGCAAGAGCCCACCAATACCTGCAGCAACGCTATCATTTGCGGCACCATAGGCAGAAACTCCAAGCCCCAGTATTCCAAACGCCGTCTTCCAATATTTACCCGAATTCGATTGACTAATTTTCAATTCATTACGAACATCTATAGCCTGCTCCCTTAGATCGGCAATAACTTGGTCCTGCCCCCCACCGTATGAATTAGCTCCGCCCTGACAACTTAGCATTCTAGCCATCTTTTCGCGAAAAGCAGGTAAAGCATCCGAGGCTTCTAGTCGAAGTTGAACAATCTGCGCAGCATCTAGCTCGCTCACCCAAGGTATTTGAAGTTCTCTTTCCTTGTCCACTGCAAGCAAAGTGCGCTTATCAAACGTACGCCCTTCAGAGCGCATTAGTCCTGCCATACCGATACGAGAGTTCGAAAAAACGCTGCCACCACTGCAAGCTGCCTCTCGGGCAATAAAGAACGCCGACCTGAGTTCACTATATATCGCACCCTCTGCTATTTCTTTAGCGTTAGGCGCATCTGGAAACAAGCCACGAAATACTAGAGGCGGATCAAAACACGACCCTGTATTAATAAAATACTCGTCATCCGCGGAGTGTTCAATTACAAAGTCTTCCAAAAACTCCCCTGCTAGTTCTTGAGCAGTAGTGGCTATTTTCCCCTCAAACTCACTAAAGCAATTCGAGCAAGTCGGAGCCCATGGTGAACGAAACCTGACGACTCCAGAAAGAATAAGAGGAAGGAGCCTAGACAAAACAGAAACATCCCTCACAATCATTTCTATTTTTTCATTAGTTGCTCGACCGAAATCGAGAAACGCGTCTGAAATATGGTCAGTTATCCAAACTTTATCGGCAAAAAGCCCAACACTACGAGCAATTTGATCTGCAGCCTTCATTCGACAGCTCATCTCATAACAACCAGAGCCACTTAGTACATCTAACGCACCATGCAGATGCACATCGAAAGAGAATGGGTCTTTTGCACGCCCGTCCCTAGTCAAATTTTCTTCGATAAATACTTCTGACTGATCCCGTAATTCACGAAGCATACCTCGAATTCTTTTTCGCGCATCCAACTCGGAGCTTGACTTAGCAAGCTCAGCAATGAGCATCAAAAGTGCAGGTGGTACGTTAGGCAACTGTTCGATCATTGAACTCGGAGCTCCATATATTCCGGGATAAATTTCATGCACGGCTTAAAGCAGCATACAGATTTTGTGGCTCATAGCCACCAACGACACTGGAAAATATAAGAGTCTTTACAGACCGCATTTGAAAAAATGCGCCACTTGGTCTGCTCCAAGATGTCTATGCCGTTGACACCCTCGGTCGTTCACGGGCTAGCAGGACGAGTCCCTTTCTTTTGCGGGACGATTCCTAGAGAATTCCACGGCCTTGTTTCGGCCGGACCAGGTAGCTAGTCTCGCTCGGTCATCGAACAATCGGTGACCGGACGTGCAAGTCCGATTCGCAAAGGTGCACAAGTACCAAACACCTCAACGTCTGGTTTTGATGCTAGGCGTTTATCTGTTATGGCGGCTGTGCGCGGGAGGCCTTCGGGTCTGCCGGGTTCCCTTTGCCCGGTCTTGCACACCTGCGTACAGCTGCCACCTTCATTCGCGTGCAAGCGAACGGTGATAGCTTCTTACCTCAAAGGAGTTCCACCATGGTCAAAGTCACCCCCGATCCACCAGAATTTTGCAGCGACAGCCCGCTCACCCGCCGCGCCATCGATTACTACCTCAAAGCCTGCGCACCGGACGGCGCACCCTTCGTGCTCAACGACAACATGAGTTTCGAAGACGCCCTGGCACGGGCGGCCGACTTACTGCATTGCGCCGTGGCAACCGCACAGATACCCGGCGAGCCGATGAACGGACAGCAACGGGCGGTGATGCATTTAGTGGAGATGGCGAAGGTGGTGGTGGATCGGTCGCTGGACTGCTTACAGCCTCGATAACACCGCAAAACTAATGTGGGAGCGGGCTTGCTCGCGAATGCGGTGTGTCAGTCAGCGCATGTGTTTGCTGATACTCCGTATTCGCGAGCAAGCCCGCTCCCACATTTGGATCTTCGTCATGTTGAAGATGGAGTTCTGCTCAAGCGACTTAGAACCCGCGATGCTTCTTCAGATGATCATTGATCTTCGCCGCCGGAACCTTCTGCAAGCTGCACAGCAATTCGTGTGACAACTCCCGCAACCCGTGGGTGCGCCGCAGTTCCTCGGCCAGGTGAGCGGTAAGGTTCGCCGCCATCTCCGCATCCGCCATCGCCCGGTGGGCCTTGCCGGTGTGGGGCAGTTGGGCAAATGAGGTCAGGGTACCCAGCTTGTGATTCGGCGCCGCCGGCATCAAGCGTCGCGCCAGCAATAGCGAACAGGCAAACTTCTGCAAACGCGTACGCCGGATCAACCCCAGCTCGAAATCCCAGAACTTCTGGTCAAACGCGGCGTTGTGGGCCAGCAGCGGCGTGGTGCCGACAAACTCGTTCACCTCGTTCATCACCCGCTCCGCCGACGGTGCGGTGCGCAGCATGGCGTTGCTGATGCCGGTCAGTTGCTCGATAAACCCCGGCACACGCACACCAGCGTTCATCAGGCTCTGGTAGCGGTCCACGATCTGGCCCTGCTCCAGGATGACCACGGCGATTTCCGTGGCCCGGCAGCTGCTGCTCGGCTGGATGCCGGTGGTTTCAAAGTCGATGACCGCTATACGTTCCAAACCTGTTCCAACTCCGTCAAAAATCTATTTAAGCAGCAACGCGCCTTCAATCGGCACGTAGCGGCTGGCGGCGCGTATCAATGAGTTGGCCGTCAGCCCCGGCACGCCGTAGGCCACGGCTTCGACGCCGTGCTTGCTGATGATGCGGTCCAGCAGCATGTCGAAATCACCGTCGCCGGAGGCCAGCACCACTTCGTCGACATGGGCGGCGGCGTCCATGATGTCGATGGTGATGCCCACGTCCCAGTCGCCCTTGGCCGAGCCGTCGCTGCGCTGGATGTAAGGCTTGAGCTTCACGGTAAAACCCAGGTTGCGCAGGATCTGCTGGAACTGCTGCTGTTTGCTGTCGCCACGGTCGATGGCATAGGCATACGCCTCGACAATCTGCCCGCGCTGGCTGATATCAGCCCACAGGGCGGCGTAGTTGAAGTGACAGCCGTACGCCTGGCGCACGGTGTAGTAGAGGTTTTGTACATCGGCGAACACGGCTATCTTTTTCACCGCAAATCCTCATGACACGCGCATGGACCCCGGACTCAAGGGCCCGGAAAGGTTGCCAGTATGCCAGCCACACGGGAGTTTCCGAGAAAAATCAGCCCGGGGCGACGAAGCGCCCCGGTTGAGTGTGGGTCAGACGAAGGAATCGTCGTCGCCAAAGGAGGAGGAGTCGTCGGAATAGTCGTTGTCGGCGAAGCTGTCGGAGGCGTTATCGCTGCCCCAGCTGTCGTTGCCGGCATATTTCTGGTCGTCGTTGCCCCAGTTGCCGTTGTCGCTTGCCGGGGCCGGCTCTTCGCGGATGATCTCTTCAACCACTTGCGGTTGTTGCGAGTTGTGGCTGAACAGGCTGCTGATGCCTTCTGCCAGCATCACACCACCGGCCACGCCAGCTGCGGTTTTCAGGGCGCCGCCGAGGAAACCGCTGCCAATCGGCGCTGCGGGTGCCTGTTGTGGCTGCTGATAGTTCTGCTGGGGAGCACCGTAGTTCTGCTGCGGCGCAGGTTGCCCGCCAAACGACGGACGCGCCGGTTCACGCCAGCCACCGCCCGACGACGCAGGTGCGCTCTGGGTCGGCTGCGGGTCACGGGAACCGCCGCCGAAAATGCTCGACAGGAAACCGCCACTGCTCGGTGCAGGCTGCGCCGCCTGGGACCTGGCCTGTTGCAGTTGGTCCTGCAACTCCTGGATCTGCTGGGCCTGCTGCTTGTTCTGCGCATCGAGGCTCTTGATCGCGTGCTCTTGCACCAGAATCGACTGGGTCATGTAGTACGCAGCGGCCGGTTGGCGAGTGACGTGTTCCTTGATCCGCGCTTCAGCCTGGGCGTCGCGGGGGGCTGAGTCCGTTTCGGCTTGCTGCAACCGTGAAAACAGTCCGTCGATCAGGGTTTGTTCTTCGCTGTTCATGGCGACCTCGTTAGATTGCCGGTAGAAATCTTCGCCTTGCGCACGATGTGCAAGGTACAACCCAGTTATGGGGCTGTTGCTGATTGTTTCAATGGTCTTTACGCAAGGTTTACGTTTGCTTGCATCTGCTCATGATCGGTTAAAGTAACGCCCTTGCTTTTCGGCCTGTGAAGACCCTGATGAATCCGTTAGACGTATTGCGCGACTCCTTCTTCTTTTTCAAGCGCAACCTGGGCGCCATCGTGCAGTTGTGCCTGCCACTGGTGATCCTCGAAGCCCTGCTGCAACAGGTGCTCGACCACACGCTCGGCCCAGACGCGTTTCCCGGTTACAGCGTGGTGATCGGGCTGCTGGTGTACCCGTTGTACACCGGCGCACTGATCCTGTTCCTCGACGCCCGCACCCGGGGTGAATCGCCGCGCACCCTGGATGTGCTTGCCATGGCCCTGACCCTGTGGCCGCGCTTTGCCCTGCTGACGGCAATCAGCACGCTGCTGATCCTGCTGGGCCTGTCGCTGTATTTCCTGCCCGGCCTGTGGCTGATGGTGGTGCTGGCTTTCGCCGAATACCTGCTGGTGCTGCGGGGCATGTCGGCGCTGTCGGCCATGAAGGAAAGCCTGCGCCTGACCCGTGGGCATTTCTGGCGGATCCTGGTGTGCCTGCTGTGCGTGATGACCCCGCTGTGGTTGCTCAAGGGCGCCAGCGTGGCCGTCTATCCGGACCCGAACCCGCTGCTGGGCCTGCTGATCGACAGCGCACAAAGCTTCCTGCAACTGTTCACCAGCGTGGTGTTGTTCCGCCTGTTCATGTTGATTGGTGGCGACGCCGACGCGCGGTGATATGCTCCGGGCCTGTCCTGCAACGCCATAAGCCGAGCCGATGACCCGACTACTGCGCATTACCTTGGTGGGCCTGCTGATCCTCGCGGCCCTGCTGACCGGCTTGATCTACAGCCTGACCTGGCGCCCTGCCGACAAGGAAACCCTGCCCATCCGCTGCGTCGCGCCCCGTGCGCCGACCCTGCTGCCTGGGCAGGCGCTAAAGGTCATGACCTGGAACGTGCAGTACCTGGCAGGCAAGAACTACGTGTTCTGGTACGACACCCCGGACGGCAGCGGCCCGGACGACCGCCCGACCGTTGAAGACATGGCTTCAAGCCTCGACGAAGTGGCGCGGGTGATCCGCGACGAGCAGCCCGACATCCTGCTGTTGCAGGAAGTCGACGAAGGCGCCAAGCCTTCCAGCTACCAGGACCAACTGGCCTTGCTCCAGGAACGCCTGGCCGACCTCTACCCATGCAGCGCCCAGGCCTTCGACTGGAAAGCCGACTTCGTGCCCGACCTGCATATCTTCGGCAGCGTCGGCCGCAAGCTGGTGACCATGAGCCGCTACCAGATCGAACACGCCGAGCGCCTGCAATTGCCGGTGGCACGCGCCAACCTGATCAGCCGTCAGTTCCAGCCCAAGCCCGCGTTATTGCTGACCTACCTGCCGTTGAGCGATGGCGGCCAGTTGGCCGTGCTCAATACTCGCCTGGACGGCGCGGCCCCCGGGCACAACGCCGTGCTGGAACAGGTGCAGGCGACCGTCAAGCTGGTGGATAAATTCGAGAGCCGCGGCACGCCATGGCTGATGGGTGGGGATTTCAACCTGTTGCCGCTCGGGCAATTCCTGCGCCTGGACCCCGGCAAGCGCGGGCAATACTCGCCGGACAGTGAGCTGCACCTGCTGTGGGAAAAGTACCCGATGATCCCGAGCAACAGCCAATCCAGCGGGATTGACCGGGACCAGTGGCTGACGTATTTCCCGAATGACCCAACCGTAGAGGGGCCGGATCGTACGCTGGATTACCTGTTCCACAGCTCGCGCATCAAGAAGGTTGAGAGCAAGGTGCGCCAGAGCGATACGGTGCGTATCTCCAATCATTTGCCGGTGATTGCGCGGTTCCTGTTGCCCGCCGCGCAGTAAGCCACGCTGCAAAACAGTGTGGGAGCTGGCTTGTGTGGGAGCCGGGCTTGCTCGCGATGCAGGCACCTCGGTCTATCCGACAGACCGAGGTGCCTGCATCGCGAGCAAGCCAGCTCCCACATTAGATCTGCGATGTACTTACTTTCTCGGCTTGATCCGGGCAGTCGGTTCAGCAATCAACGGATCATCCGGCCAGTAATGCTTCGGATACCGCCCCTTCAAATCCTTCTTCACCTCGGCGTAAGTACTGCGCCAGAAGTTCGCCAGGTCCTGCGTCACCTGCACGGGCCGTCTGGCCGGCGACAACAGGTGCAGCTTGACCACCTGCCGCCCGCCGGCAATCCGTGGGGTGTCCGCCAGCCCGAACAGTTCCTGCAAGCGCACCGCCAGAATCGGCGGCTGCTCGCTGTAGTCCAGCCGCACCGACGAGCCCGACGGCACCTTCAGATGGTGCGGCGCCAGCTCGTCCAACCGCGCCGGCAACGGCCACGGCAGCAGGTTATGCAGGAAGCTGGAAATATCCAGATTGGCGAAATGGCTCAGGCGCGACACCTTGCCCAGGTACGGCATCAACCAGTGTTCCAGGCTGGCAAGCAAGGCGCTGTCGCTGACATCCGGCCATTCACTGGCCTTGCCGCTATCCAGACCACGCATCAGCATCACCCGCGCCTGCCATTGGCGCAGCTCCGGGGTCCAGGGCAGCAGTTCGAGACCTTTGCGCCGCACCAGGTTGACCAGCGCCTGGCTGCGGGCAGATTCGTCGAGGCCGGTCAGCGGCTCGCGGCTGAGCACCAGTTCGCCGACCTTGCGCTGGCGTTCGGCCCGCAGCACGCCCTCGCGTTCGTCCCAATCGAGTTGGTCGACATTGCGCACCTGTTCGGCCAATACCGAGTCGAACAACGCCGGATCAAAATCCGCCGCGAGGTAAATCCGTTCTTCACGCTGGCCCTGGCGGCTGCCCAGATCGGCGATCACCAGCCAGGGTTGTTTCATCAGGCCGTCGGCTTCGGCGAACAACGCGGCACGGCCGTTGGCGAGGCGGTATTCGGCACCGCCCGCCCGCCGTTGCTGGGCGACGCGGTCCGGGTAGGCCAGCGCCAGCAAGGCGCCGAGCCAGCGCGGATGATCGGGATCAGCCACCGGCTGCTCTGCCTTGCCTCTTAAATAGCCACGGTACTGCCGCGCCAGTTGCCGGGCACGCTGCACGCCGCCCTGGGTGCCACGGGCCTTTTCTTCACCGGATAACAGGGCCAGGCGGCTGTGCAAATCCGCACCGGCACCACGCAGGATATCGCGCTCACCCAGCAGTGCCGCCACTTCGCAGGCCATGCTCGCCAGGCCCAGATCCTGACCACGCAGCAGCAAATGAGCGATTCGCGGGTGCGCCGGCAACCCGGCCATTTTCTGGCCGTGGGCGGTCAGCTTGGTATCGCTCAACGCTCCGAGGCGCTCGAGCAAATCCTGGGCCTGTGCATAAGCCGCGGTGGGCGGAACGTCGAGCCATACCAACTGAGTAGGCGCCACGCCCCAGCGGCCCAATTGCAGGGCCAAACCGGAAAGATCCGCCGAGAGAATTTCCGCACTGGAATACGCCGCCAGCCCTTCATGTTGGTCTTCGGACCACAACCGATAACACACCCCCGGCTCCAGTCGCCCTGCCCGGCCGGCACGCTGGGTGGCGCTGGCGCGAGAGATGCGCTGGGTGTCGAGACGGGTCATGCCGCTGCCCGGGTCGAAACGCGGGACCCGCGCCAACCCGGCGTCGATCACCACGCGCACGCCGTTGATGGTCAGGCTGGTCTCGGCAATGTTGGTGGCCAGCACCACTTTGCGCTTGCCGGCGGGCGCCGGGTCGATGGCGGCGCGTTGGGCGGCCAGGTCCAGTTCGCCGTGCAGCGGGCATAGCAGCACATCGGGGTTATCGCCCAGCGCGTCAGCCAATTGCTGATTAACCCGACGAATCTCGGCCTGCCCCGGCAGGAACACCAGCACGCTGCCGGCTTCATCATGCAGGGCTTCAAGGATGGTCTGCACCAACCGTGGCTCGATAAATTCGCCGGGCTGGAATGGCCGGCCCCAGCGCATCTGCACCGGGTACATGCGCCCTTCGCTGCGCAGGATCGGCGCGTCGTCCAGCAACCCGGCCAGGCGCTCGCCTTCCAGGGTGGCGGACATCAGCAGGATCTTCAGTGGCTGCTCGTCGCGAAACAGGTCTCGACCATTGAGACTAAGGGCCAGCGCCAGATCGGCGTCCAGGCTGCGCTCGTGGAACTCGTCGAAGATCAACAAACCCACGCCGTCGAGTGCCGGGTCATCCTGCAGGCGACGGGTGAGGATGCCTTCGGTGACTACTTCAATACGGGTGTTGGGGCCGACCTTACTGTCCAGGCGAATGCGGTAGCCAACGGTTTCGCCGACCTTTTCCCCCAGTTCGCTGGCCAGCCTTTCTGCCGCGGCGCGGGCGGCGAGGCGCCGGGGTTCGAGCATCAAGATGGTTTGCCCGGCCAGCCAGGGTTCATTCAACAGCGCCAATGGCACCCGTGTGGTTTTACCGGCGCCGGGCGGTGCTTCGAGCACGGCTTCATGGCGCGTTGCCAGGGCGTCACGCAGGGCGGGTAAAACATCATCGATTGGCAACGAATTCATACTGGCTCCAAAGCAGAGCGGCGAGTATAACGGCGAACTGCCGGGTGTCGGTGGTGGTCTCAACGACACGGCCCCGTCCTGACTGGAATGCGGCCAGCTCCCACACTTGATCATCGTCGCCTTGTAGACTGGCTTATAGTCATTTTCATTATGCTCAAGGAGAGTCCCATGCGTGTTGCTTCCCGTGTTATCGGCGGTGTTCTGGCCGTCACCCTGCTGAGCCAGTTGACGGCCTGCGGCTCGATTTTCTACCCCGACCGCCGGGGCCAGATCGACGGCAAGATCGACCCGGCAATTGCCGTGCTCGATGCGGTCGGCCTGCTGTTCTACGTGATCCCGGGCCTGATCGCCTTTGGTGTCGACTTCGCCACCGGCGCGATTTACTTCGAGCCTGGCAAGACCGCCCAGGTGGCCCCGGAAAAACTCCAGCAAGCCATCGGCGCCGACGGCAAGGTCGACAACGCCAAGCTGCAAACCATCATCCAGAAAGAAACCGGGCGCAATCTGCCGCTGGACGACCCGCGCATGATCCAGTTCAAGGGCAGCGTGCAACAACTCGCCACCCTGGGCCTGCAACCCGCCGCTTAAGGACTGACCCGCCCCATGACCACCAGTCCCGAACACGCCCGGCTGTTGCGCCTGGCCACCCGCGCTTCCGTCGGCGTGGCCTGTGTGCTGATTGTGACCAAGGCCATCGCCTGGTGGCTCAGCGGCTCGGTGAGCATGCTCGCTGGGTTGACCGACTCGCTGCTCGACGGCGTTACCTCGTTGCTCAACTTGCTGGCCGTGCACTACGCGTTGCGCCCGGCGGATGACGATCACCGGTATGGCCACGGCAAGGCGGAATCCCTGTCGGGCATGGCCCAGGCGCTGTTCATCGCCGGCAGTGCGGTGTTGATCGCCTTCCAGGCGTTCCAGCGTTTGCAGCATCCGGAACCTGTGGGCGCGCCATGGCTGAGTATTGGCGTGATCGTTCTGTCCCTGGCGTTGACGGCGGCGCTGCTGATCCTGCAATACCGGGTGATCCGCGAAACCGGCTCCAACGCCATCCGCGCCGACTCGCTGCACTATCGCTCAGACATGATGCTCAACGGCAGCATCCTGGTGGCGCTGGTGCTGGCGGCGTTTGGTTTTCATCAGGTGGACGCCTGGTTCGGCCTGGGCATCGCGGCCTACATTTTGTGGAGCGCCATCCAGATCGCCCGGGAAAGTTTTTCGGTGCTGATGGACGAGGAACTGCCGCCGGATGTCAGCCAGCACATGCTGGAACTGGCGTGCAGCGTGCCCGGTGTATTGGGTGCCCATGACCTGCGCACACGGATTTCCGGCAGCCACTGGTTCGTGCAGCTGCACCTGGAGTTACCGGGGGAATTGAGTTTGTCCGTGGCCCACGGCATCAGCGACCAGGCCGCCGATGCCATCCACAACGCCTACCCGCGAGCCGAAGTGCTGGTGCACGCCGACCCGCAGGAAGTGGTCAAGGGCGCGAAGGCCTAGTACTGCACCTGATAGCCGCGACTGCTCAGGCAGTTGCCCTGGGCCTGGCGGTAGGTTTGCACCACGGCCGGGTCGGGGGCGTAGGTGACGGTCCTTGGGTCAAAGCCACTTTGTTGCACCGCCCAGCGATAGCAGTCGTAACCATCCTGCTGGACCTGCGCCGGTGACTGGCCGTTGGCCGGGTAAGCCACCACGTCATAACCATTGCCCTGGGGCACGGGTTGCGGCGCTGGCGCGGCGGGTGGCGGCTGCACCACAACGTACTGCTGGCTGCTTTCTTCGTAGGTGTAATAGGCACCGGCGGCGAGGAAGAACAGCGCACTGCCCACCCACACTTCCCGCGCGTAGTCGGGCAGGTATTGCACGCGAATCCCGTAAGGCGGCGTCACGACGACATAGCGCGGGCCTTGTGGGCGATACCAGTAGCCACCGGAGAAGAAGTAGTCCTGGCCGCGATACGGCACGCGGTAATTGCGGTCGGGGAAGCGGTCGACGATGTAACCCGGACGGTATTGCGGGCCTGGGCCCCAGCCATTGCCGTGCCCGTCGGGGCGGCCTGGCCAGCGGTGATCGTTGGGGTGGTTATTGCCACCGCCGTTACCCCCGTTGAAGCCGGGCCGGCCCGGGCCACCCTGGCCGCCATTGCCGGCCTGCCAATGCTGGTTGCCGTCGTTGCGACGCGGAATGTCCTGGTAATTGCCGGGGCGCGGTTCCTGGGTCTGGCGCACGGTGTCCGGGCGCCCCTGGATCGGCAGGTTATTGGCTGGCTGGGGCGCCGGGTGCGGCGGTTGCTGCTGTTGGTTGCCCTGAGGACGACCTTGCCACTGGCCACCCCCGTTCGGGCGCTCGACATTCTGGTTCTGCGGCCGTGGCTGATTGTTTTCGAAATGCTGATTCTGCGGACGCGGCTGATTGTTCTCGGGCCGAGGGGCTACAGGGCGCGGTTGACTATTTTGTGGTCGCGGTTGGTTGTTCTGCGGCCGAGGCTGATTATTGCCTGGATGCCCTTCCGGGCCTCTTTCATGCTGACCACCGCCTTCCTGGCGTGGCGGGTCGTCGGCCATCACTTGCGCACCAACGCTCATCATCAGCAAACCAACACCTGCCAAACGCCAGATGCGCTTCATGCTATTCCTCACTGCGGATTAGGGCCTACACGTAAGACTGGAAAACCGGGGCCCGGTTCTGCGAGAGGTTATCAGTCACGAGAACTATTTTCGCAGGCAATAAAAAGGGGCGACCCGTCGGTCGCCCCTTGAGAACTTCGTCCTGGCTCAACGCTTTTGACGTTGGCTCACCTCACGCCGTCTTGTGGACAGTGTGCAGCCCGGGGGCCGGGGCAACCCTGTGGGGTTGGCGGCCGCAGCCGGCCTTATTGGCGGGCTGCAGTGGACTGTATGTCCGGGCAGTGATTCTGTTGATAACTCTACGCCTCGGCCTCGGGCAGATGATTGCGAAGATTGCGTCAATAAACAGTGCTTGCGCAATTTTTAACCCTGGATAGATAATTCACCGCAATAGTTACGACAAAGGCCAGCCCCATGAGCAAACTTGACCGATACGACCTGAGTATTTTGGCGGAATTGCAGCGCGACGCGAGGATCTCCAACCAGGAGTTGGCCGAGCGCATCGGCCTGTCGCCTTCGCCGTGCTCACGCCGGGTCAAGCAACTCGAAGACGACGGCTACATCGCCCGCCAGGTCGCCTTGCTCGACCGCAAGATGCTCGGCCTGAGTCTCACGGCCTACGTGCTGATCGGCATGGACCGACACACCCCCGAACGTTTCGAGAACTTCGAAGCGGCCATCCGCACCTTGCCGCAAGTGCTGGAATGCAGCCTGGTGACCGGGATGGACGCCGACTATCAGCTGAAAGTGGTGGTGCCAGACATGGATCACTACCAGAAGTTGCTGCTGGGCCACCTGACCCGCATCGAAGGCGTCACCAGCGTGCGTTCAAGCTTTGTGCTGAACCAGGTGCTCAACAGCACCGAGCTGCCGCTGACCCACCTGCGCACTTAAGACCAGCGCGGAACAAATGTGGGAGCGGGCTTGCTCGCGAATGCGGTGTGCCAGGCACCGAATGTGCTGACTGATCCACCGCATTCGCGAGCAAGCCCGCTCCCACATTTTGACTGTGTTCCCGCAGGGTGGTAAGTCTGCGGCAGACCGACGCAGGTCAATGTCGCGCCGATTGCCCTCGCGTATAATCGGCGCCCTGCCCCAGCCGGAAACGACCCGATGAACTCGATTGATCCCGCCGTGTTTGAAGAATGGATGATGACCGGCCTGGTCAGCATCCTGATCATTTTCATGGGCTTTATCGTCTGGGACCTGGCGAAGAAATCCAAGGCCGGGCGCTTTGGCTCGATGATCCTGTTCTTCGTGCTGGGCCTGGGCGTTGCCGCGTTCATCATCAAGAGCGTGGTGATCGGCCTGATCGAGTCCGGCGCCTTATAAGCGCGCCGGCACTTCTTTCCATTGGCCTTGGTCCAGGCCGTCGATTGACCAGTCACCAATCCGCACCCGCACCAGACGCAGCGTCGGCAACCCCACCGCCGCCGTCATGCGCCGCACCTGGCGGTTACGCCCTTCACGAATCACCAGCTCCAGCCAATGGGTCGGCACGCTTTTGCGAAACCGCACCGGCGGGTTACGTGGCCACAGTTGTGGCTCGTCCAGTTGCCGGGCTTCGGCGGGCAGGGTCATGCCGTCATTGAGCTCCACACCGTCGCGCAGGCGTTGCAGCTGTTCCTCGGTCGGTTCGCCTTCCACCTGCACCCAATAGGTTTTCGCCAGCTTGTGCTTGGGGTCCGCGATGCGCGCCTGCAATTGGCCGTCGTTGGTCAGCAGCAACAGGCCTTCACTGTCACGGTCCAGGCGCCCGGCCGGGTAAATGCCGGGGATGTCGATGAAATCCTTGAGGGTCGCCCGCCCGCCTTCATCGCTGAATTGGGTCAGCACATCGAAGGGTTTATTGAACAGGATCAACTTGGGATCGGCCGGTGGCGCCTTGGCGACACGACGCGGGGCTGACGAGGTTTGCGGACTTTTCACACCGGGGCGGCGGGAAACAGGACGGGCAGGACGGGACATGGCAAAGGAACATCTAACGGTCAGGACCGACAATGCTAGTGGCCTGACCGTTAAATAACCATCCCAACCGTTTAGCGGAACGGCGGCTCGTCGAAGCTGCGCAGTTTGCGCGAGTGCAACGAGTTGAGTTCGGTGCGCAACAGATCCACCGCCTCGATGCCGATCTTCAAGTGCTGGCTGACCGCACGCTCATAGAACGCGTTGGCCGATCCCGGCAGCTTGATCTCGCTGTGCAGCGGTTTATCCGACACACACAGCAACGTGCCGTACGGCACCCGCAGGCGGTAGCCCTGGGCGGCGATGGTGCCGCTTTCCATGTCCACGGCCACGGCGCGGGACAGGTTGATCAGCGGACGTTCCTGGGCCCAGCGCAGCTCCCAGTTGCGGTCGTCGTAGGTCAGCACGGTGCCGGTGCGCAGGCGTTTTTTCAGCTCTTCGCCTTTCTCGCCGGTGACGTTGGCCGCGGCTTGCTGCAAGGCCATCTGCACTTCGGCCAGGGCCGGGATCGGAATGTTCGGCGGCACTACCCGGTCGAGAATCCCGTCGCGACGCATGTAGGCGTGAGCCAGCACGTAGTCACCGATGGTCTGGGATTGGCGCAGCCCGCCGCAGTGACCAATCATCAGCCAGCAATGCGGACGCAATACGGCGAGGTGGTCGGTGATGTTCTTGGCATTGGACGGGCCGACGCCGATGTTCACCAGGGTCACACCATGGCCGTCGCTCGCCTGCAAGTGGTAGGCCGGCATCTGATAACGGTGCCAGACCACGCCGGCAGCAATGGCAGACGCTTCGCCGTGGTCCATGCTCTTGTCGATGATCACATTGCCCGGCAGCACCATGCGGATAAAGCGCGGGTCGCTGCGCAACTGTTCCAGTCCATGCACGATGAACTGGTCAACGTAGCGGTGGTAGTTGGTCAGCAAAATCCACGGCTGCACATGGCGCCAGTCGCTGCCGGTGTAGTGCACCAGGCGGCGCAGGGAGAAGTCGACGCGGGCGGCATCGAACAACGCCAATGGCAGCGGGTCGGTGTTTTCCCAGTCGTACAGCCCGTCGGCGATGCCATCGGTGGCGGCAGACAGGTCGGTACTCGGGAACACCCGCGCCAGCGTGGCGGCAGTCACACCGGAGCCGGCCAGTTCGTCACCCTGCTCCACCACGTACGGGTAGGGAATGTTCTGCTGGCTGACGCCCACTTCCACCGTCACGGTGAAGTCGTGCATCAACGGCACCAGTTGCTCCAGCAGGTATTTGCGGAAGGCCGACGGATGGGTGACGGTGACGCTGTAGGTCCCCGGCAACTGAACCTTGGCATACGCCCGGGTGGTCTGTGGGACTTCGCCCTGCACCAGGTAGGTCAGGCGCAGTTCCGGGTAGCGAAACATCGCACGTTGTTCAGCGTCGGGTTCGACGCGGTCTTTGAGGTAGCGCTTGAGGGCTTGATTGAGCGCGCCGGTAGCACGCTCATGGAGAGCCGCCAGCCGATCCACGGCTTCTTCGGCGGTTTGAACGACAACAAAAGCTTCGGTCACGGTAAGCATCCTGTGTTCTGACTTGCAGGCCTTCATCTTGCCTGTATCCCTGGCGCACTGGAACACCGGAATTGGAATGCGATCAATAATGTGGGAGCGGCGGTGCGACGATTCGACTTGCTCGCGAATGCGGTAGGTCAGCACATGTATTGGCTGATCCACCGCCTTCGCGAGCAAGCCCGCTCGCACATTTTGCCCGCATTCATTCAGAGGATTTGAGGTGTCGACCGGGCGACGATGGCCTCCACATCCACACCGCGCGGCAAGGTGCCATAGACCCGGCCCGACGACTCGCCCAGTCGGCTGGCGATAAAGCCATCACTCACACTGGCATTGCCCGCCTCCAGCAGCAGCTTGGCCTGCAACGCCACCGCAATGTCCTCGGTCAATTGCCGGGCACGGTATTGGATGTCCTGGGTGTCCATGAACGCCGACTTCAACTGCTCGATATGCCGCGCCAGGTGCTTGTGGCCATGACCATCCCCCAGCTCGACAAACAGCGCCTCCAATACGCCCGGTTCTTTGGACAGGGCCCGCAGCACATCCAGGCACTGCACATTGCCGGAACCTTCCCACGTCGAGTTGACCGGCGCCTCACGGTACAAGCGCGGCAGGATACTGTCCTCGACATACCCCGCACCGCCCATGCACTCGGCGGCTTCGTTGATCATCGCGGGCGCGCGCTTGCAGATCCAGTACTTGCCCACCGCCGTCACCAGCCGGGCGAATTTGGCTTCCTGTTCGTTATCCAGGTGGTCCAGCGCGCGCCCCATGCGCATGCTCAAGGCCAGGGACGCCTCGCTTTCCAGGGCCAGGTCGGCCAGTACGTTCTGCATCAACGGTTGCTCGCTGAGCACCCGGCCACCTACCAGGCGGTGAGCGCAATGATGGCTGGCCTGGGTCAGCGCCTGGCGCATCAGGGCGCTGGAGCCGACCATGCAATCGAAGCGGGTCATCGCCACCATCTCGATGATGGTCGGTACGCCGCGCCCTTCTTCGCCGATCATCCAGGCCAGCGCGCCACGAAACTCCACTTCGCTGGAAGCGTTGGAGCAGTTGCCGAGCTTGTTTTTCAGGCGCTGGATGTAGAACTCGTTGCGGGTGTCATCCGGGCGGTGCCGGGGCAGCAGGAAACAGGTCAGGCCCTTGTCGGTCTGGGCCAGGGTGAGGAAGCCATCGCACATCGGCGCGGAGCAGAACCACTTGTGCCCCACCAGCTCATACGCCTGGCCCGGGCCGCCAGCGCCCACCGGGTAAGCGCGGGTGGTGTTGGCGCGCACGTCGGTGCCACCCTGTTTCTCGGTCATGGCCATGCCGATGGTGGCGCCGGCCTTGTGGGCGATGCCGACGTTGCGCGGGTCGTATTCGGTGGCGAGGATTTTCGGCAGCCAGGTTTCAGCCAGGTCTGGCTGCAGGCGCAGGGCCGGGACGCAGGCGAACGTCATGGTCAGCGGGCAGCCGGTGCCGGCTTCGGCCTGGCTGTGCAGGTAGGTCATCGCCGCACGGGCCACATGGGCGCCGGATTGCGGATGGGCCCACGGCAACGACGGCAGGCCGTGTTCGACGGCGGTGCGCATCAGTTCGTGGTAGGCCGGATGAAACTCCACCAGGTCGATGCGATGGCCAAACCGGTCATGGCTGTTGAACACCGGTTTGTTCTGGTTGGCCAGGAACCCGGCTTCCATCAGCGGCCCGCCCGCCAGCGCACCATAGGTGTCGATGCGCTGCTCGGCCCAGCCGGCGCCGAAGCGCCGGGACCAGTCTTGCAGCGGCAAGTCGATACGGTACAGATTGGTGCCGTCCAGGGACGGTGGCTGGTTGGTGACGTCGTGGGTTTCGGCGAACTGGTGCAGGTGCATGACGGGCCTCCTGAAAAAAGGCCACGTTCATTGAGGCCTGAATTTCAGTTAAGCACCGTCACCCGGGTTAAAAAAGTGGCATAAACGCCTAATTGGCGGCGCTTTCACCCTCAACCATATGCAACAACCGCAGTTGCAGCACCCGTTGCAGGGCCTCGAAACGTACCGGCTTGGCCACTCGGTCGGTGATACCCACGCCGTGGCAGCGCTCGCGTTCCGGGGCTTGTAACGAGGTGCTCAAGGCGATCACCGGCAGCTCACCACAGCCGGGCAACGCACGGATCTGGCAGCACAGCGAAAAGCCGCCCTCGGGCACATCCAGCAACACTGCGTCGAAGGTTTGACTCTGTAGCAACGCCAGGGCGGCCGGCCCATTGTCGACGGTTTTCACCCGATAACCGAGCTTGAGCAACATGCCGCGCACCACCAGTTGCGCCACGCTGTTGTCGTCCACCAGCAGCACCGTGCACTCCTGCGGCGTGCGTTGCGCCTGCGGTACTCGCCGCACGGCAGCCGGTTCTGGCTGGATGGGGCTGACTGCAAGTTCCAGCTGGAAGCGACTGCCGCGCCGCGGCTCGGAATTGTGGGTGAGGCGCCCACCGAGCAACTCGATCAATTGCCGGCAGATCGCCAGGCCAATGCCCATGCCGCCGTATTGGCGAGTGGTCGAGCCATCGAGCTGGAAGAAGCGCTGATACAGGGTCGCCTCATCGAGGTAGGCGAAGCCGATGCCGGTGTCAGTGACAATGAAGGTCAGGCGCAGCGTTCCGTCCGCCTGGGGCACACCGACCACCCGCACACGCACCGAGCCCTCGTGGGTGAACTTGAAGGCATTGTCCAACAGGCAATCCAGGCATTGCGCCAGCTTGCCGGGATCACCGTTGATGCGGTCCGGCAGGTCTTCTGCCAGATCAATGGAGAACGCCAACCCTTTGTTCTGGGCGCTGGCCGCGAACTGCTGGCGCAAGGTGTCGAGCAGCCCACGCAGGCTGAACACTTGGGGTTGCGGGCTGAGGCGCCCGGCCTGCAATTCGGTGAGGGTGAGGATGCCGTTGACCATGCGCATCATCTCGCGGGCCGCACCGGAGGCGGTTTGATGGTACTGCGCGAGGTCGCCTGGCAGCGGCTCGGTCTGCATCAATTCCAGGGAGCCGATCACACCGTTCATCGGCGTGCGCAGCTCGTGGGTCAAGGTGGCGAGGAATTCATCCTTGAGCTGGTTGCTGTGGGCCAGTTGCGTGTTGAGCACTTCGAGTTTCTGGCTGGCGTCGAACAGGATTTGCGCCTGTTGCTCGCGCATCGAATTGATCCGGTCGGCCAGCGCCAGGGACAGCAAGGCCACTTCCAGTGCCGAGCCGATCTGGCTGGCGTACATCGTGAGGAACACATTGGGCAGGTAGCCCAGCACCATCATCGTATTGACTACACCGCCCAGCAGGAAAGCGGTCCAAGCGATGATGAAGTAGCGCGCCATGCGCTGGCCGCAATACCAGGCCTTGATGGCCGCGACGAAGATGGTCACGGTAAAGACCAGCGCGAGGGCGGTGGCCAGGCGCAGCGCCAGCGCATAACTGGTGAACAGTGCCAGCACCATCACCACCCCGCCGCTGACCGCCAGGGCCAGCAACAGCCGGTTGATCCAGCGACTGTAAAGCGCGGTGTGCAGGAAACTGCGGGCAAAGAGGCTGCCGAACAGCGCCGCCGAACCGATCAGGAAGGGCACCGCCGCGTTCGCCCACCACGGGTTATTCGGCCAGAAATACTGCACGGCCACGCCGTTCACCGACAGCTGATACAGGCCGAACGAGGCGATATAGAGGATGTAATAGAGGTAGCTGGTGTCGCGCACGCTCAGGTAGATGAACAGGTTGTAGATCAGCATGCCGAGCAACACGCCGTAGATCACACCCAGCACGTACAGGCGCAATGGCTGTTCTTCGAGGTACGCAGTGGTGGACCAGAGGGTCAGCGGTGCCTGGATCGAGCCCTGGCTTTGCAGGCGCAGGTACAGGGTTTCCTGCTGGCCAGGGACGAAGTCGAGCTTGAACAGGTAGTTGCTCTGGCGGATTTCACGGCTGGAAAACGGCAGGATGCTGCCGGTGCGCGACACCAGTCGATAGTTGCCGACACTGTCAGGCTCGTACAGCTCCAGTTGGTTCAGCGGCGGGTAAGCCAGTTCCAGCAGCCAGCGGCGCGGGGCATCCGGGCGCTGTGCACGGTAATGCAAATCGACCTTGAGCCAGAACACCGAGCGCGAATAGCCGGCATTCAATGTGGCTTTGTCGTGGGTCTTGAAACGACTGGCGAGGACCGGCGAGCTGATATCGCCAATGGTCAGGGCGCCACTGGGGTCCTCAAGGACTTGCATCACTTGGCCCAGGGGCAACCGCGTGGTGGTCTCGTTGAACTCGACTGCGCCGGCCAGCATCGGCAGCCCGGTCAACAGTAACATCAGCAAATAGCGCATAGAGCCCCAGCGTGACCTGTCCGGTTATGTCAAAAGCCTCCATTCCTTTTGAGCAGACGTAAACCGGCGATACAGTTATTGGTTTGAATCCACTCTAGCATAGCCATTACAGGCCAAAAGACACCATTGAAATAATTTTTTGAAAGGCTCTAGAGCGGGCATTACAGGGCATTTGACCTGTATTTCACGATGATAGCAAACAGCCACCTCCGCCGTCCCCTCCGCTAAAAATTCAACCATCGCCCGACAGCCACCCAAAAAGCGTTTGGTGGTAAGCTCGCGCACCATGAATATCTACAGCTCTCGCCCCGTTGTCCTCTGTCTCTCCGGCCATGATCCCAGTGGTGGCGCCGGCTTGCAGGCAGATATCGAAGCCCTGCTCGCCCAGGGCTGTCATGCGGCCCCGGCCGTCACCGCGCTGACTGTGCAGAACACCGTCAACGTCAGCGATTTCCGCGTGCTGGATCGCGAGTGGGTGCTGGCCCAGGCCAACGCCGTGCTCGGTGACTCCGAAGTGGCCGCGGTGAAACTGGGCATGCTCGGTTCCCTGGAGATGGTCGACACCGTGGTCGAACTGCTCAAGGCGCACCCGCATTTGCCGGTGGTCTGCGACCCGGTGCTGCGTGCCGGCGGCGGCGGCAGCCTGGGCAAGGACGAGGTCGGCTACGCCATGCGCGAGCGGCTGTTGCCGCTGTCGATGATCGCCACCCCCAACCTGCCTGAAGCACGCATCCTCGCCGAATTGCCCGAGGGCACGGCGGACGAATGCGCAGCGAAACTGCTGCCGTTCATCAAGCACCTGCTGATCACCGGCGGCCATGGCGACGAGCACGAAGTGCACAACCGCCTCTACAGCCGCGACGGCACGCACCAGACCTTTACCTGCCAGCGCCTGCCCGGCAGCTACCACGGTTCGGGCTGCACCCTGGCCAGCGCGCTGGCCGGTCGGTTGGCACAAGGCGAAGGGTTGGTCAGCGCGGTGCAATCGGCCCTCAACTACACTTGGCGCACCCTGCGTGACGCTGAACAACTCGGCCAGGGGCAATTCGTGCCTCGTCGTCTGCCGTTGGATTTCTGCTCGTAACACCAAGAGGCCTGCCCGATGAAACTACGTGGCCTTTATGCCATTACCGACAGCCAACTGTTGGCCGGCAAGTTCCTGGCCTACGTCGAAGCGGCGTTGGACGGTGGCGTGACCCTGCTGCAATACCGCGATAAAAGCAGCGACGAAGCGCGCCGCCTGCGGGAAGCCGAAAAACTGCGGGAGCTGTGCTCGCGCTACAAGACCCAACTGATCATCAACGATGACGCCGAACTGGCCGCACGCCTCGGCGTCGGCGTGCACCTGGGCCAGACCGACGGCCCGCTGACGCCGGCCCGCGCGCTGCTGGGCTCCAAGGCGATCATCGGCTCCACCTGCCACAGCCAGATCGAACTGGCCGAGCAGGCTGCCCGCGAAGGTGCCAGTTATGTCGCCTTCGGCCGCTTCTTCAATTCCAACACCAAGCCCGGCGCGCCGGCAGCCACCGTTGAACTGCTGGCCCAGGCCCGCACGCGGTTGCACCTGCCGATCTGCGTGATCGGCGGCATCACCCTGGAAAATGCCAAGCCGCTGGTGGCCCACGGTGCCGACTTGCTGGCAGTGGTCCACGGCCTGTTTGGTGCCGAAAGCACCCAGGAAGTCACGCGCCGCGCCCGCGCTTTCAACGATCTTCTAAAATCTTGAATTCAGAGAACACGATCATGTCCCGTTCCGAAACCCTGTTTGCCAATGCCCAGAAACACATCCCCGGCGGTGTGAACTCTCCCGTGCGAGCGTTCAAGAGCGTTGGCGGAACCCCACTGTTCTTCAAGCATGCCGAAGGCGCCTACGTCACCGACGAAGATGACAAGCGCTACGTCGACTACGTGGGTTCGTGGGGCCCGATGATCCTCGGCCACAGCCATCCGGAAGTACTGGACGCGGTGCGCCAGCAGCTGCAACACGGCCTGTCCTATGGCGCACCGACCGCCATGGAAACCGAGATGGCTGACCTGGTGTGCTCCATCGTGCCCTCCATGGAGATGGTGCGGATGGTCAGCTCCGGCACCGAAGCCACCATGAGCGCGATTCGCCTGGCCCGTGGGTTTACCGGCCGCGACAGCATCATCAAGTTCGAAGGCTGCTACCACGGCCACTCCGACAGCCTGCTGGTCAAGGCCGGTTCCGGTGCGCTGACCCAGGGCGTACCGAGCTCCGCCGGGGTGCCGGCCGCGTTCGCCAAACACACCCTGACCCTGCCGTTCAACGACATCGCTGCCGTCGAGCAGATGCTCAGCGAAGTCGGCCAGGAAGTGGCTTGCATCATCGTCGAGCCGGTGGCCGGCAACATGAACTGCGTGCCGCCGGCGCCGGGCTTCCTGGAAGGCCTGCGGGAACAGTGCGACAAGCACGGCGTAGTGCTGATTTTTGATGAAGTGATGACCGGCTTCCGCGTTGCCCTCGGCGGCGCCCAGGCTTACTACGGCGTCACGCCGGACCTGAGCACCTTCGGCAAGATCATCGGCGGCGGCATGCCGGTGGGCTGCTTCGGCGGCAAGCGCGAAATCATGCAACACATCGCGCCGCTGGGCCCGGTGTACCAGGCAGGCACCCTGTCGGGTAACCCGCTGGCCATGGCCGCCGGCCTGACCACCCTGCGCCTGATCAGTCGCCCGGGCTTCCACGCCGAGCTGACCGACTACACCACTCGCCTGCTGGACGGCCTGCAACAGCGCGCCGATGCCGCCGGCATTCCGTTCGTGACCACCCAGGCGGGCGGCATGTTCGGCCTGTACTTCAGCGGCGCCGACGACATCGTCACCTTCGACGACGTGATGGGCAGCGATGCCGACCTGTTCAAGCGCTTCTTCCATCTGATGCTGGAAGGTGGCGTGTACCTGGCACCGAGCGCCTTTGAGGCCGGCTTCACCTCGATCGCCCATGGCGACGCCGAGCTGAAACTGACCCTCGATGCTGCCGAACGCGCCTTCGCCGCCTTGAAATAAGCGGCGCAAAAATCCGACGTCGCCCCTGGCGGCGTCAGATTTGCTACTTTGCTTACAGGCATTTCCGTCTTTTTTCGAGAATTCACCTGCAATCCGGCAGATAACTTGCCCACGCAGCAGAAAAACGAGTAAAGACTTTGTAAGCAGGTGCCTGCTTATTTCATAATGCGCGCTTATTGGATCCCCCCGTGGGTCCCGCGCCCCGTCAGAGGTAAGTCGATTCCCATGAAACGCACCGGCCGCACCCTGGTTCTGGGCTGCCTGTTGCTCCTTCAGCCGCTGCTGGCGTATGCCCAGGCAGGCGGCAACTCGTTGTTAATCCCAGCGATGGGTCGTTGCACCCTCAATACCCAGCCGGAAAGCCAGGCCGAAGCCCTGAGCGCGTGCCAGAAACAGGCCGATGGCGGGGATGCGCAGGCGCAATACGAGTTGGGCGAGTACTTCTACGACAGTAAAAACCCCGCACGCGACCTCAACAAAGCCTTGAGCTACTTCGAGAAAGCCTCGTTGCAGGGCCACGCGCAGGCGCAATTCCAGCTGGGCACCATGTTTTTCCACGGCGAAGGCGTACCGGCCAATAACGTCCAGGCGTACATCGTGCTGAAAATGGCGGCGGTGAACGGCGCCGAAGATGCACTGGACACGGCCGACGAAGTGGCCGAACACATGCAGCGCGACGAACTGGAAGTGGCTACCCAAGTGCTGGGACAGATTTTCCGCAACTACCTGCAGGAACTGCAGAGCGCAGATGGCAGCTCGCCGTTTTCGCCGCTGCCGGATCCTTCAAGGTGATAACAGATAACCCTGTCGATGCGCCTTCGGGCCAGCCACATGGGCAATCGTCATACCGGCACTCGCCATTCGCCGCACTGATCGAACATACAAAAGCCCTTCTCGGGTGCAAGCAACCGGTGTCACCCGATCAGTGATCGGATCGATGACTTCGGCGAGGATTTGCCCGGCCGCCAGGTAATCCCCCACCTTCGCGCAAAACACAATCAAGCCTCCCACTGGGCTCACCACCGGCTCTACTCCCGCCAACGGCGTTGGCGCATTCAGTAATGGCGGTAGCGGTGGTGCCTGGCCGTCAATGGCTCCCCGTTGAATCAAGTAGTCGATCAACGCCTGGCAATCCTGACGCGCCAGTCCGTGATCCACATCGGCAACACCCCGCAGCTCTACAGTCACAGCAAACCCCGGTGCCGAAAAGCGCCCGGGAAAACGCGCCTGCATGTGCGCCCAGAACAACGTAAAACACTCATCGAACGATTGCCCGCCGGCCTCTTTGGCCAAAAAACACGCCCTGGCTCCCAGGTAACGGGCCAAAGGCTCCACGTGCAACCAGAAATCCGGCGACAAATACAAATGCTGCACGGCCTCGAAATCGCAATGAAGGTCCAGCACGATATCGGCATCGCAGGCCAGCGTTTGCAGGGTCAAGCGCATGGATTGCAACTGTGTCGCCGGCTCCTGGCTGGTCAGTGTTTGCAGCAAGGCGCCACGGATCAGTTGCAGATTGGCGCCCGGTTCATCCGCCAACAGGGCTTCGACGCGATCACCGACCTGCTGGCTGACGTCGAGGAAGAAACGATTGAAGTTTTCCCGACTGTCGTTATCGAAGCGCCCCTGGGGCACATCCATCAACACTTGCTCCAACCCCAGCGGATTGGCCACCGGCACCACCACAACCGACCAACGCATCAACCCTGCTGCCTCCAGGTGCGCCAGCCGCTGCTTCAGATGCCATAAGACCAGCATGCCCGGCAGTTCATCGGCGTGCAGGGACGCCTGGATATAAACCTTGCCGGCTGCACTGGCCGGGCCGTAATGAAAACTGCGAATCTGTCGCGTCGTCCCCGGTACGACCTCCAACAACTCATGCACGTGGGTCTGCATTTCGATCTCCTATCGGGCCGCATCCAGAAAACGCAGCCAGCGCCGTTCAGCCAGGCGAAACAAACCTACCAAGGCAAAGGTAATGCACAGGTAAAGGGCCGCTGCGAAGCCGAATGATTCAAAGGTCAGGAAGGTTGCGGCGTTGGCATCCCGTGCCACTTTCAGGATATCCGGCACCGTGGCGGTGAACGCCAACGTGGTGGAATGCAACATGAAAATCACCTCATTGCTGTAGTAGGGCAATGAGCGGCGCAATGCGGATGGCATGATCAGGTGGACATACAGCTTCCAGCCGTCGAACCCCAGGGATCGGGCGGCTTCGACTTCACCACGAGGCATCGCCCGAATGGCGCCCGCGAGAATTTCCGTGGTGTAGGCGCCGGTATTCAGGGCAAATGCCAACAGCGTACAGTTCAGCGCCTCACGGAAAAACGCATCCAGCACGGGCTGTTCACGCACGGCGGCAATGCTGTAGATCCCGGTATAAAAGATCAGCAACTGGATATACAGCGGCGTGCCGCGAAACAGGTAGGTGAAGCATTGCACCGGCCAACGCAGCCAGCATCTGGATGACACCCTGGCGATGGACAAGGGCAGTGCCAGCAGTAGGCCAAGACACAGCGAGGCACTGGTCAGCCATAGGGTCATGGCCAGGCCGGTAAGTTGTTGACCGTCGGAATAGATGAACGGCCGCCAGTATTCCTGGATCAACTCGATCATGGTGACGACTCCTGCGCACCGACGCCGTAACGACGCGCCAGCCAGCGCAAGGCAAGGTTTGAAACGCTGCTGAGCAACAGGTAGATCAATGCGGCCATCAGCAAAAAGGCCAATAACTGCTGGCTACTTTTGCCCGCTACCTGGGCGACCTTGACCAAATCCGCCAAGCCAATGATCGACACCAGCGCAGTCGCCTTGAGTAAAACCATCCAGTTATTGCCCAGCCCCGGAAGGGCGAACCGCATCATTTGCGGGAATATCACGTGCACGAAGCCCTGACTGAAGGTCATGCCCAAGGCCTTGGCGGCCTGGAACTGGCCGCGAGGTACAGCCAGCAGGGCACCACGAAAGGTTTCGGTGAAATAGGCGCCGTAGATAAACCCCAAGGTGAGTACGCCTGCGCTGAATGGGTCGATTTCGATGTAGGCCATGCCCAGTTCCTGCGTCAGACGACTCAAACCGGTTTGCGCCCCATAGAAAATCAACAGCATCAACAGCAGGTCGGGCACCCCGCGAATCAGAGTGGTGTAGAGCTGTGCGCAGAGGCGCCAGGCCCTGACCCTGGACAGCTTGGCGCCAGCACCGAGCAGGCCGAACGCCAGCCCCAGCAGCAGTGACAGTAGCGCCAGTTGCAGCGTGACCCAGACACCGCCCAACAAGAGTGGCGCAAAACTGTCCAGGGTCGAGGTGAATTGAGTGAAGGTGGGCAACATGTTTGCGCTCTCGCTCGCCATTGAAGGACGGTCATTGACCGCTGAACATGTTCACACCCGGAAAATACTGGTCTTGCAGCCGAGCGTAGGTACCCTCGGCGTGCAGTGCCGCGAGGCCCTTATCCAGCAGGGCTTTCAGGGCATGATTGCCCTTGGCGATGCCGATGGCGCTTTTGGAGGGCATCAATGCACTTTCGATCGGCGGCCCGAGGACGAACCCCGCACCCTGGGCTGTGCGCATAAATCCGCTTTGCGCTTGCTGTGCATCCTGCAATGAGGCTTGCAGCCGCCCTGCCACGAGATCGGCATACACCTGTTCCTGATCGGCATAAGCCACGATCTTTATGCCCTGCCCGGCGAGCACTTGGCGGGCATAGACTTCCTGGGTACTGCCTTGCAGATAGCCAACAGCCGTACCCTTGGCCAGCTCAGCGCCGGGGCGGAGCACCATGGCGGTGGGGCTGGAAAATACCTCCGAGGAGAAATCAATCACCTTTTCTCGTGCGGCGGTGACCGTCACTGAGGCGAGGATGGCGTCGATCTTGCCGGCATTCAGACTGGGAATCAGCCCGTCAAAATCACTTTCAACCCATTGGCAGCGAACACGCAACTGAGTGCAGAGGGCGTTACCGATATCAACTTCGAACCCCGTCAACGTGCCTTTGTTATCTTTATAGGCAAAAGGCGCGTAATTGGGATCAACACCAAAACGGATGCCGGCATAGTCATTGGCAAACAGTGGGGTGTTTAATAAAAGAACAGCGAATAACATCAGGATTGTTTTTTTCATTATTGTATTCCTCGTTATTAAATAAACAGCGAGACTGACTACACCTCGATAAGCGGAATCTCTCGCCGGACCAATAAAGAATCAACGGGTGCATCAAACTCCCGTGCCATTCGATGCCCCGAATACACCGCCGCAGCAATCGTGCCGGGCGCCACGCAATCGCCGATCAACGTCAGCGTGCCGATCCCGGCCGCGCGCACCTGTTCGGGTGCGCTGTTCAACGCCTGATACAACGCCTGCTCGGGTTCGCGTGAGGTGACCAACAGCAAGGAAGCGGCGGGAATGAAGCGTGTCCGCTCGGTGTAGACGCACCCTGCGACAAGGCCTTCAGGCATACACCTGACCAACGTATGGGACGGGACGATCGTGACGTTCAGCTCCAGCAGGCGGCGCTGGATGCGGTGTTGCTCAAGGGTTTTGTGGGTCCAGGCCGCCACATCCGACGCCGGGGTGACGAATATCACTTGCACGCCCCGCGCCACCAGGTGCTCAGCCAATACGCTGCCCATGTAATAGTGATCGTCATCGAACAGCAGCACTGGTGACGCCGGCAGGACACCGGCCATCAAATCATCCGGCGTGATGACGGGCAGGCTTTCCAGGCCCGGTAACGGGCGACGCAGGGCTCGTCCCAACCCGTCCCGCCGCCAGCGGGAGCCGGTGGCGATAAATACATGCTCTGCGGCGAAGTCCAGGATGTCCTGGGCCTGCAATCGACTCTCCCGATAAATCTCAACCGACGCCAGGCGACTCAAGGCGTCCAACCGATAGTCGATTACCCGCCCCCAGCTCGCCAACCCTGGAAGCCGGGACTCCAGCGCCACCCGTCCGCCAAGGGTGCGCAAGCTGTCCACCAGCGCCACCTCCATACCCCGAACGCCCAGCATCCGCGCGCACTCCAGCCCTGCGGGCCCTGCGCCGACCACCAGCGCCCGCCCAGGGTGATGCGCACGATTGACCGACTCGGGGTGCCAACCGCGCCGCCACTCCTCGCCCATGGTCGGATTTTGCGTGCAGCGCAACGGCGTGCTGGTGTGGTCGCCACTGACACAGACATTGCAGCCAATGCATTCGCGAATCTCATCCGCTCGACCCTCTTCAATCTTCTTCGGCAAGAACGGGTCAGCAATCGAAGGGCGGGCCGCGCCAATCAAGTCCAGGACGCCACGGCGGACCAGCGAGACCATGGTGTCTGGCGAGGTGAACCGCCCGACGCCCACCACCGGCTTGCGGGTCAGAGCCTTCAGCCCCGACAGGAGGGTCTCTTGATAACCTTCCGAGGCAAAGCGCGCCGTTACACTGTCGTTGGACCAATCGGCGACGTTGACGTCCCACAAATCCGGCAAGTCCGCCAGCATCGAGAATATTTCAGCGCCCTCTCCATCGCGAGACAGGCCGTCGACCCTCTGCTCGTCTACCGCCAGGCGCACCGCCACGGCACACCGATCACCCACCGCATCGCGGGTGTCTTCAATCAACTCGCGCAACAGCCGCACGCGGTTTTCCAGCACACCGCCATACTCATCAGTACGGCGGTTGTTGCGTGGCGTGAGGAAATGGAACGGCACGCCGAGGTCATGCCCGGCATAGACATAGATGATGTCAAACCCCGCGTCGCGCGCCCGCAGTGCGGCGGCACGGTGCATGGCGCGCAGTTGCTGGATATCGGCACGACTCATGGCCCGGGCCTGTACCGGGTCATAACCACGCACCGGCGTATTGGAGGGCGCCCAGGGAATCTCACGACTGTAGCGGTTGGGGGCCGAGTAACCATTGAATGCCAACTCTACGCCGGCCAGTGACCCGTGCTGGTGGACGGCCTCACACATTCGCGCGAGCGCCGGGATGTCGCGTTCATCCCACAAGCGCGCCTCTATGTAGGGAGAGAACTCGCTCAGCGGGCTGATCTCACATTCTTCAGTGCAGACTACGCCCCACCCACCTTCGGCTTTTATCCCGCGCATGCGTGCCATGGCGGAAGGATGCACATGGCCCATGCCATTGCAGTGGGGAACTTGATAAAAGCGGTTACGGGTGCGAACCGGGCCTATTTGTACCGGCTCAAACAAAATGTCATAACGAGGATCGCGCACAGGGCTACTCCCGAACAGATAAGTCCGTTGATGACTGCGTCATAAGAAATTCGGTGTTAACTAATGCCAGGCGATAAAACGCTAATACCCTTGTATTCCAGGGCAGAGCCTTTTTGATGGAGAGTTAATTAAAAAAGTGGAACTCACGTCCCATTGAAACAGGCTTTTTATTATTGATGTATTCATGGCGCCCTCTCTGCATAAACAAAATCTGCTGTTTTTTAAACAGAATGTCCATGCACGAGAGGCAAGAATCAGAAATACCCTACAAAATAGTTGAACGTCACTTCTCAGGCATCGGCATCGGAAACGGCATGACATTGCTCATGCCCCGGGCCTCGCTGATTTTCGGCGTGCCCAGGCGCTCGACTTCGTCGATGCGCACGATCGAATGCATCGGCACAAAACTGCGCACCACGCCTTCGAACTGAGCCTTGAGTTTTTCCTCGCCCGGGTCGACGACCAGCTGCGTGCGCTCGCCAAAGACGAACTCTTCCACTTCCAGGAAGCCCCACAGATCACTTTGATAGATCTGCTTGGCGTACATTTCGAACACCTGGCCCTGGTTAAGGAAAATCACCTTGTAGATTGGAGCTTCACGTTTGGTCATGGTGGGCGGGTAACACATCGGGGGATTTAAAAGAGGGCGCGAACTATAGCATGGCGTCCGATGCACAGTGCTAGGAACCTATCGGCATGCCCCCTATAATGCGCGGTTCTTTACCACCAGTTGACGATCCCCATGGCCAAGAAGCTTTACATCGAAACCCACGGTTGCCAGATGAACGAGTACGACAGCTCGCGCATGGTCGATCTGCTGGGTGAACATCAGGCCCTGGAAGTCACCGCTCGCGCTGAAGACGCCGACGTGATCCTGCTCAATACCTGCTCGATCCGCGAGCGGGCCCAGGACCGGGTCTACTCGCAGCTGGGCCGCTGGCGTGAACTGAAACTGGCCAACCCGGACATGGTGATCGCCGTCGGCGGTTGCGTGGCCAGCCAGGAAGGCGCCGCCATTCGTGACCGCGCACCGTACGTCGACGTGGTCTTCGGCCCGCAGACCCTGCACCGCCTGCCGGAAATGATCGACGCCGCGCGCATCACCAAGCTGCCGCAGGTCGACGTCTCGTTCCCGGAAATCGAAAAATTCGACCATTTGCCCGAGCCGCGCATCGACGGCCCAAGCGCTTATGTGTCGGTAATGGAAGGCTGCAGCAAGTACTGCACCTTCTGCGTGGTGCCATACACCCGCGGCGAAGAAGTCAGCCGCCCGTTCGACGACGTGCTGGCAGAGATCATTCACCTGGCCGAGAACGGCGTGCGTGAAGTGACCCTGCTGGGGCAGAACGTCAACGGCTACCGTGGCCAGACCCACGACGGGCGCCTGGCGGACCTCGCGGAGTTGATCCGCGTAGTGGCTGCCGTCGACGGGATCGAACGGATTCGCTACACCACCTCGCACCCGCTGGAGTTCTCCGACAGCCTGATCCAGGCCCACGCCGAAGTGCCGGAGCTGGTCAAGCACCTGCACTTGCCGGTGCAATCGGGCTCGGACCGCATTCTCTCGGCGATGAAGCGCAACCACACCGCCCTGGAATACAAATCCAAATTGCGCAAATTGCGTGCGGCGGTGCCGGGGATCTGCATCAGCTCGGACTTTATCGTCGGCTTCCCAGGGGAAACCGAGAAAGATTTCCAGCAGACCATGAAGTTGATCGAAGACGTCGGCTTCGACTTCTCCTACTCCTTCGTCTACAGCCAGCGCCCGGGCACCCCCGCGGCAGACCTGCTCGACGAAACCCCGGAAGCGTTGAAGAAGGAGCGTTTGAACGCCCTGCAACATCGCCTCAACCAGCAGGGTTTCGAGATCAGCCGACAGATGGTGGGCTCGACCCAGCGCATCCTGGTGACCGACTACTCGAAAAAAGACCCTGGCGAATTGCAGGGCCGGACCGAGAACAACCGGATCGTCAACTTCCGCTGTGATAATCCGACGCTGATCGGGCAGTTCGCCGACGTGCACATCGACGCGGCACAACCGCACTCGCTGCGCGGTTCGCTGGTGTAACAATAATTCGGCCACCGGGAACCAATGTGGGAGCGGGCTTGCTCGCGAAGGCGGTGTATCAGGCAACGAACAGGCTGACTGCCCCATCGCATTCGCGAGCAAGCCCGCTCCCACATTAGAACGGTACCAGCTTCGGGCTATATAAGTGCTTTCGCACGCAGCCTGCTGGCGTTATCCTTGATTTCATCTTAATTGCCCCAGGGCGGCTAAAAACGACCTTGAACGCACCCATAGAACCACATCGTTTTCTCCTCGAGCCCTTTGAGGCTCGCCGTTTCGCCAATCTGTGCGGACAGTTCGACGAGCACCTGCGCCTGATCGAACAACGCCTGAGCATCGAGATCCGCAACCGCGGCAATCAATTCGAGCTGATTGGTGAACCCCAGCACACCACCTCGGCAGAAAACCTTCTGCGCCGCCTCTACCGGGAAACCAAAGGTAGCGAGCTGTCGCCGGAAACGGTGCACCTGTACCTGCAGGAATCCGCCGTGGAGGACCTGGCCAATAACCCGGTAGCCGAAGCCAGCGTCGCGTTGCGCACCAAGAAAGGCATGATTCGCCCTCGCGGCTTGAACCAGCAGCGCTACGTCAAAGAGATCCTGGGCAACGACATCAACTTCGGCATCGGCCCTGCCGGTACCGGCAAGACCTACCTGGCCGTGGCCTGCGCGGTCGATGCCCTGGAGCGCGAGCAGGTGCGACGCATCCTGCTGGTGCGTCCGGCGGTGGAAGCCGGCGAGAAGCTGGGCTTTTTGCCCGGCGACCTGGCCCAGAAGATCGACCCGTACCTGCGCCCGCTCTACGACGCGCTCTACGAGATGCTCGGCTTCGAATACGTGGCCAAGCTGATCGAGCGCCAGGTGATCGAGATCGCCCCGCTGGCCTACATGCGTGGCCGTACGCTGAACAACAGCTTCATCATTCTCGACGAAAGCCAGAACACCACCGTTGAGCAGATGAAGATGTTCCTGACCCGGATCGGTTTCGGCTCCACCGCCGTGATCACCGGCGACGTCACCCAGGTCGACCTGCCCAAAGGCACCAAGTCGGGCCTGGCCCAGGTGATCGACGTACTCAAGGACGTGCCGGGGATCAGCTTCACGCACTTCATGCCCAAAGACGTGGTACGTCACCCGTTGGTGCAGCGCATTGTCGAAGCCTACGAGCGCTTCGAACACCGCGACGACCAACCGGCCAAGGACACTCGCCGCGATGCTTGAGCTTGACCTGCAGCTGGCCACCGAAGCGCCCGCCCCCAGCGAAGAACAGTTCCGCCAGTGGTGCACCCTGGCCCTGCGCCAGCGCACCGCCGACTCGGAGCTGACCATTCGCCTGGTGGACGAGCCCGAAGGCCGTGAACTGAATCACACCTGGCGACAAAAAGACTACGCGACCAACGTGCTGTCGTTTCCCGCCGACGTACCCGATGAGCTGCTGGATATCCCGTTGCTGGGCGACCTGGTGATCTGCGTCGAAGTGGTCGAGCGTGAAGCAAAGGAACAGGGCAAGGAACTTGAGGCCCATTGGGCCCATCTAGTCATCCACGGCTGCTTGCATCTCTTGGGTTACGACCATATAGACGATGACGAAGCCGAAGAAATGGAAGCACTGGAACGAACGTTGCTTGCAGAACTGGGTCATCGTGACCCGTATGCAGACGACGAAATTGCAACTACACCTAACTGAAACAATAAAGGATTTAGAGTAATCGCTATGAGCGAAGACCGATCGAGCAACGGGCAAAAGTCATGGCTGGGGAAACTCACCCAGGCCTTTGCCCACGAGCCGAAAAACCGCCAGGAGCTGCTGGAGCTGCTGCGCGAGGCGCATCAGAACAAGTTGCTGGACAGTGAAGCGCTGGCCATCGTCGAAGGCGCCATCCAGGTAGCGGACCTGCAAGTACGGGACATCATGGTTCCGCGCTCGCAGATGGTCAGCATCAAGGCGACCCAGACCCCTCGGGAATTCCTCCCGGCCGTGATCGACTCGGCGCACTCGCGCTACCCGGTGATCGGCGAAAGCCATGACGACGTCATGGGCGTCCTGCTGGCCAAGGACCTGCTGCCGCTGATCCTCAAGGAGAACGGCGACAGCTTCAACATCAAGGACCTGCTGCGTCCTGCCACCTTCGTCCCTGAATCCAAGCGCCTGAATGTGCTGTTGCGCGAATTTCGTGCGAACCACAATCACATGGCCATCGTGATTGACGAGTACGGCGGTGTGGCCGGCCTCGTGACCATCGAAGACGTGCTGGAACAGATCGTCGGTGACATCGAAGACGAACACGATGTGGAAGAAGACAGCTACATCAAGCCGCTGCCCAGCGGTGATTTCCTGGTCAAGGCCCTGACGCCGATCGAGAACTTCAACGAGTTCTTCGACAGCGAATTCTCCGACGATGAATTCGACACGGTTGGCGGCCTGGTGATGAGTGCGTTCGGGCACCTGCCCAAGCGTAACGAGACCACGGAAATCGGTGCCTATCGCTTCCGCATCCTGAATGCCGACAGCCGCCGTATTCACTTGATCCGTTTGACACCTATTGCCCGCTAAGGACTGACATGCGCCGTATGATTGCACCCGGCTGGCCCGGTAACTTGCTGGCCGTGGTGGCCGGCGCCATCACCACCCTGGCGCTGGCGCCGTTCGACCTCTGGCCGTTTGCGCTGGTGGCGGCCGGGTTCTTTTATGCGGGATTGCGTGAACTGACACCGCGCCAGGCCTTGTGGCGCGGCTGGTGTTTCGGTTTCGGCCTGTTTGGCGCCGGTACCAGCTGGATCTACTACAGCATTCACCACTTCGGCGGCGCTTCGGTGCTGCTGGCGGGCATGCTGATGCTGGCGTTTACGGCGGCCATTGCCTGGTTCTTTGCCCTGCCCGCCTGGCTGTGGGCGCGCTGGCTGCGACGCAACGAAGCGTCACTGGCCGATGCCCTGGCCTTCGCGGCCTTGTGGGTTGGCCAGGAAGCGTTTCGCGGCTGGTTCCTCACCGGTTTTCCATGGCTCTATTCCGGTTACAGCCAGCTCGACGGTCCTCTCACCGGCCTCGCGCCGCTGGGCGGGATGTGGCTGATATCCTTTTCCCTGGCGCTGACCGCCGCACTGATCTGCAACCTGCCGCGTCTGCTGGCGGCTAAGCGCAACCTGTTCATCGGTGCCGGCTTGCTGTTGTTGGTGGCGCCATGGGCCATCGGCCTGGCACTCAAGCATCATGCATGGACCACCCCCGCCGGCGCGCCGCTGACGGTGGCGGCTATCCAGGGCAACGTCGAACAAAGCATGAAGTGGGACCCCGAGCAGCTCAATGCGCAGCTCGCGCTGTACCGCGACATGAGCTTCAGCTCCAAGCCTGTCGACCTGCTGGTATGGCCGGAAACCGCCGTGCCGGTGCTCAAGGAATCCGTGGAGGGTTACCTGGGCATGATGGGCAAGTTCGCCGCTGACCGGCACACTGCGCTGATCACCGGTGTACCGATCCGCCAGGAAGTGCATCACCACAAGCGCTTCTTCAACGGCATCACGGTGGTGGGCGAAGGCGACGGCACCTACCTGAAGCAGAAGCTGGTGCCGTTTGGCGAGTACGTGCCGCTGCAGGACATGTTGCGCGGCTTGATCGCGTTCTTTGACCTGCCGATGTCGGACTTCGCCCGCGGGCCGTCAGACCAGGCACTGCTGCAAGCCAAGGGCTATCAGATTGCGCCGTTCATTTGCTATGAAGTGGTGTACCCGGAGTTCGCCGCCGGCCTATCGGCCCGCAGCGATTTGTTGCTGACCATCAGCAACGACACCTGGTTCGGCCGCTCCATCGGCCCGCTGCAACATTTGCAGATGGCCCAGATGCGCGCCCTGGAAGCCGGTCGCTGGATGATCCGCGCCACCAACAACGGCGTCACTGGCCTGATCAACCCGTACGGGCAGATCACCGTGCAGATCCCGCAGTTTGAACGCGGGATTCTCTACGGCGAGGTCGTGCCGATGCACAACCTCACCCCATACCTGGAATGGCGTTCGTGGCCGTTGATCATCCTGTGCCTTGGCCTGTTTGGCTGGGCGCTGTTAGCGGGCCGGATGTCCAAAACGGTTTAACAGAAATACTCGGACGACAATGTGGGAGCGGGCTTGCTCGCGAATGCGATCTGTCAGTTAAAGCACCAGTGACTGACACACTGTATTCGCGAGCAAGCCCGCTGCCACATTTGCCCGGCGGTATTACCTGTAAAACATCCGGTAACCCACCTGCCCCACCGCTTCATTCAGCAACTGCCCGCTCTGCCATACCGACTTGAACTCCGGCATCCAGCCCCCCAATGGCCGGGCATTGTCCAAACCAAGAAACCCCACTGGCGCCGGAACAACCGTGAACCCGGCCTTTTCGAAGCTCCAGCGCGAGCGCGGCATATGCCAGGCCTGAGTCACGACCACCACACGCTTGACTCCCTGCGGCAGCAGAATCTCGGCACTCATCTGCGCGTTTTCCCACGTGGTACGGCTGCGCTCTTCCTTCCAGCGCACGCTCACGCCAAAGTCATCCTGCATCGACACCGCCATCAACTCCGCCTCGCTGGGCGGTGTGCCGTAGTGCAAGCCGCCGGTGGTCAGCACCGGCAAGCCCGAAGCCTTGGCCAGGCGGGCTGCATAGCGCTGGCGCTCAAGGCCGATACCCGTCGGCTGATCGGAGCCCCACGCCGGATCCCCGCGCTCACGCCCCGAGCCCAACACCACGATGGCATCAGCCCGCTGCGCCAGGGTCGCCCATTCATCACGGGCCAGAGGCGGCTCGGTCTCCAGGGCCTTTGCGCCCCATTGAACCGCCACCGGCAGGCTCATCAGCAACATCCCGCCAAACCCCAGGGCAAAGCACACGGCCGCCAGCCGCGGTCGGCTGCGACGAAACCACCAGGCAAGGGCCAGCAACAGCAACAGGATGCCGGGCGGCAACAACAATTGTTTAATGAAATAGCGAATAGGCATCGGGCATCTCCAAAGATGCCCGAAGCCTAAGGTGTAACGGGGTTAAGCGACAATCTTTACAGGAACAGACGCTGAGAAGGCTACAGATCACTAACGCGGTACTTCACTTGAAACGCACGGACCGGAGTTTTTCCGGGCTGCGACCGGCCGAAAAATCCTTGAGCCATACCACCTTGGCCGATCGCGAAAACTCCTGGGCTGGCGGGGAGGCCATGCCATGGGACGCGCGATGCTCATTCAACTCCAGATACACCCTGATCACGTCCAGCTCTGCCTGGCTCAAGCCACGCAGTTCCAACTCCAGAGGCCGTTCATCACACAATCGGCCTGCGGTTTTTGCTGCATCCAGTGCTCGACCCAAACGGTCGATCAGTCCTTCGTACACCTGCGGTTTCGTTAAAGTTCGCTGCGAATCAACCATCCCTCACCTCATTGAAGATAAGACTCACTCCCCACTAAACAGCGTAGTCCTGCTTGCCCTGCCTGCCTGGCGCCGCGACCAACGGCCTCGGCGGCGCAATCAGGGTTTCCCTCGATAGAGTGGGGTCATGTATGCTACGGCGCTTCCTGTAACTCCACTTCCCGCAGGGTTTGGGCACGGACGCGCCGCTTTTTGGTGTCGATCAACCTGAACGTTGCACCGAAGAGGATTAGGCCACCCCTATTCAGTTCAAAAGTAGCCATGCACGAACAATATCAGCCCCGTGAAATAGAAAATGCCGCCCAGTCGTTCTGGGATGAGCAAAAGTCCTTTGAAGTCAGTGAACAGCCAGGCAAGGAGACTTTCTATTGCCTATCGATGTTCCCTTACCCCAGCGGCAAGCTACACATGGGGCATGTGCGCAACTACACCATCGGCGACGTCATCTCCCGCTACCAGCGCATGCTGGGCAAGAACGTCCTGCAACCCATGGGTTGGGACGCCTTCGGCATGCCGGCGGAAAACGCCGCGATGAAGAACAACGTAGCGCCCGCCAAGTGGACCTACGAAAACATCGCCTACATGAAGACCCAGCTGCGCAGCCTGGGCCTGGCGGTGGACTGGTCCCGCGAGGTGACCACCTGCAAGCCTGATTACTACCGCTGGGAACAATGGCTGTTCACTCGCCTGTTCGAAAAAGGCGTGATCTACAAGAAGAGCGGCACCGTGAACTGGGACCCGGTGGACCAGACCGTACTGGCCAACGAACAAGTGATCGACGGCCGCGGCTGGCGTTCCGGCGCGCTGATCGAAAAGCGCGAAATCCCGATGTACTACTTCAAGATCACCGCCTATGCGGATGAACTCCTGTCGAGCCTCGACGATTTGCCGGGCTGGCCCGAGCAGGTCAAGACCATGCAACGCAACTGGATCGGCAAGTCCCGTGGCATGGAAGTGCAGTTCCCCTACAACGTCGACTCCATCGGCGCAGAAGGTGTATTGAAAGTCTTCACCACCCGTCCGGACACCCTGATGGGCGCGACCTACGTCGCCGTGGCCGCCGAACACCCGCTGGCCACCCAGGCTGCACAGAACAACCCTGAGCTGCAGGCGTTCATCGCCGAATGCAAGGGCGGCAGCGTCGCCGAAGCCGACGTCGCCACCCAGGAGAAAAAAGGCCTGCCGACCTCGTTGTTCGTCGAGCACCCATTGACCGGCGAGAAGCTGCCGGTGTGGGTCGCCAACTACGTGCTGATGCACTACGGTGATGGCGCAGTAATGGCTGTGCCGGCCCACGACGAGCGCGATTTCGAATTCGCCGTCAAGTACAACCTGCCGATCAAGTCCGTGGTGCGCACCAGTTCGGGCGACACCAACCCGGCTCCGTGGCAGGACGCGTACAACGAACACGGCACACTGATCAATTCCGGCGAGTTCGACGGCCTGGATTTCGAAGGCGCCTTCGACGCCATCGAAGTCGCGCTGATCAAGAAAAACCTCGGTGCCTCGCGCACCCAGTTCCGCCTGCGTGACTGGGGCATCAGCCGCCAGCGCTACTGGGGCTGCCCGATCCCGATCATCCACTGCGAAACCTGCGGTGACGTGCCGGTACCGGAAGACCAACTGCCGGTCGTATTGCCCGAAGACGTGGTGCCGGACGGTGCTGGCTCGCCATTGGCGCGCATGCCCGAATTCTACGAGTGCACCTGCCCGAACTGCGGTGCCCCGGCCAAACGCGAAACCGACACCATGGACACCTTCGTGGAGTCTTCGTGGTACTACGCCCGCTACGCCTCGCCGCACTATGAAGGCGGCCTGGTGGAAAAATCCGCGGCCGACCATTGGCTGCCGGTAGACCAGTACATCGGCGGTATCGAACACGCCATCCTTCACCTGCTGTACGCGCGCTTCTTCCACAAGCTGATGCGTGACGAAGGCCTGGTGAGTTCCGACGAGCCGTTCAAGAACCTGCTGACCCAGGGCATGGTGATTGCCGAGACTTATTACCGCCGCGAAGCCAATGGCGCCTACACCTGGTTCAACCCGGCAGATGTCGAGCTGGAGCGTGACAGCAAGGCCAAGGTGATCAGCGCCAAGCTGAAATCCGACGGCCTGCCGGTGGAAATCGGCGGCACCGAGAAGATGGCCAAGTCGAAGAACAACGGCGTCGACCCACAGTCGATGATCGACCAGTTCGGCGCGGACACCTGCCGCCTGTTCATGATGTTCGCCTCGCCGCCTGACATGAGCGCGGAATGGTCGGACTCCGGCGTCGAAGGTTCGCATCGCTTCCTCAAGCGCGTCTGGCGCCTGGCGCACGCCCATGTCAGCCAAGGCTTGCCGGGCAAGCTGGACGTGGCGGCCCTGAGCGATGAGCAAAAAGTCATTCGCCGCAGCACCCACCTGGCCATCAAGCACGCCAGCCAGGACGTGGGCCAGCACCACAAATTCAACACCGCCATCGCCCAGGTGATGACGCTGATGAACGTGCTGGAGAAAGCGCCGCAGGCCACCGAACAGGACCGCGCACTGGTACAGGAAGGCCTGGAAACGGTCACCCTGCTGCTGGCGCCGATCACGCCACACATCAGCCACGAACTGTGGAACCAGTTGGGCCACAGCGGTGCCGTCATCGATGCCGGCTGGCCGGTACAGGATGACAGCGCCCTGGTACAGGACACGCTGCAACTGGTGATTCAGGTCAACGGCAAGCTGCGTGGCCAGATCGACATGCCGGCCAGCGCCAGCCGTGAAGACGTCGAAGCCGCCGCCCGTATCAATGAGAACGTGCTGCGCTTCACCGAAGGCCTGACGATCCGCAAAGTGATCGTGGTGCCCGGCAAACTGGTCAATATCGTCGCTAGCTAATCGGATCGGGCGCCGAGGGAATAACCCTGGCGCCGAACAAAACCTCCAGGGCCTCGATAAGGCCCACATGGTTTCAAGGGGAGCATCAAAATGATCAAACGCAATCTGCTGGTTATGGGCCTTGCCGTGCTGCTGAGCGCTTGCGGCTTCCAGCTGCGCGGCACCGGCACCACCGAACTGGCGATCAAGGAACTGGACGTCACCGCCCGCAACTCCTACGGCGAGACCGTGCAACAGCTGCGCCAGGTCCTGGAAAACAGTGGCGTCAAAGTCTATTCAGGCGCGGCTTACAAACTGAACCTGGTGGATGAAAAAGAAGAGCAGCGCAGCCTCAGCTACGCCAGCGCCGGGCGTGCTTCGGACATTGAGCTGAGCACCACGCTCTTCTTCGAAATCCAGGGCCATGACCACCTGCCGCTGATGGGCGACAAGATCCAGATACAGAAAGTCGTGAGCCACGACGGCAACAACCTGGTGGGTTCGGACTCCGAAACCATCCAGGTGCGCAAGGAAATGCGTCGTGAACTGGTGCAGCGCATGGTCCTGCGCCTGCAACTGATCACGCCGGAGCAACTGGATAAGCTGCAGCAAACCGCGGATGCCAAGGCCAAGGCAGATGCAGATGCGCTGAAAGCGGCGCAAGAGTATGAAGACAGCCAACCTAAACAGTCGCCTGTCGAAGTTCCTGTCGAGTAAGCCAGACGGGGCGCCCCAGGCGCCCCGTTCGCCCTGCCTATGAAACTCGCCCCCGCCCAACTCGCCAAGCACCTGCAAGGCAGCCTTGCGCCCGTCTACATCGTCAGCGGTGATGACCCGCTGCTGTGCCAGGAGGCTGCGGACGCAATTCGCACCGCAGCCCGCCAACAGGGCTTCGATGAACGCCAGGTATTCAGCGCCGACGCCAGTTTCGACTGGGGTACGCTGCTGCAAGCCGGGGCGAGCATGTCGCTGTTCGCCGAAAAACGCCTGCTGGAACTGCGCCTGCCTTCGGGCAAGCCCGGCGACAAAGGCGCGGCGGCGTTGATGGAATACTGCGCACGCCCTGCCGAAGACACGCTGCTGCTGATCAGCCTGCCCAAGCTCGATGGCAGTGCGCAGAAAACCAAGTGGGGCAAGGCGCTGGTGGAAGGTGGCCAGACTCAGTTCATACAGATCTGGCCGGTGGACAGCAGCCAACTGCCGCAGTGGATTCGTCAGCGCCTGTCGCAATCCGGGCTGAGTGCCAGCCAGGATGCGGTGGAGCTGATCGCGGCGCGGGTGGAAGGCAACCTGTTGGCCGCCGCCCAGGAAATCGAAAAGCTCAAGCTGATGGCCGAGGGTGGCCAGATCACCGTCGAAACCGTACAAGGCGCCGTGGCGGACAGCGCGCGCTTTGACGTATTTGGCCTGGTGGATGCGATCCTCAACGGCGAACCCGCCCACGCCCTGCGCATGCTCGAAGGGCTGCGCGGCGAAGGCGTCGAGCCGCCGGTGATTCTCTGGGCCCTGGCGCGAGAATTACGGCTGCTGGCCAATATTGCCCTGCAGTACAGCCAGGGCATCCCACTGGACAAGGCCTTCAGCCAGGCGCGGCCACCGGTATGGGACAAGCGCAAACCACTGATCAGCAAAGCCCTGCAACGGCACTCGGCGCAACGCTGGGCGCAATTGCTGCTGGAAGCCCAACGCATTGACGCGCAGATCAAGGGGCAGGCGGCTGGATCGCCGTGGATGAGCCTGAGTCGTTTGTCACTTTTGATGTCAGGACAGCGCTTGGCGCTGCCTGCTGAATAGTCCTACGTATCGCTGGGCTGGACAGAATCCAAACTTCGGCAGATGATTCGCACCGCATCATCAACCTGCCAGAGAGTACCCATCATGAGCAAAAAGCCATCCAAGCATGGCCCCAACAAGGCCAAATCCATCATCGCCCAGCCGTTGTTCCGCAGTCGCCAGGAACGAGCCGGCAAAGGCAAAGGCAGCTACCGCCGCGAAGCCTTCCAGTCTAATAGCTGGGAGGCTTCTTACTTTCTGGCTGCCTGAAGGCAAGCGCCCCTCCGGCATGATAAGGTCTGTACCTGATTCGTATTCCCTGGACCTGTGCATGCCCTCTAGTCTTTCCCGTCGTTGGCACCTTCGCCAACTGATCGCTGCCTCCAGCCTCATTCTGTTAGTCGCCTGCGCGGAAAAACCCACCGCTGCCGATGCCCAACCCCTGCCCCCGCTCCAGACTGCACCGGTAGCTGCGCCTGCCGTCGTTGCGCCACTGGTGGCAGACAATCTTGATATCCAGCCGACCCAGACCTTTGCCGAATGGCAGGCGGGGTTTCGCGTGGAAGCCTTGAAGGCCGGTATCACGCCGCAAGTTTTCGACACGGCCTTTGCCAATGTCGTACCCGACATGGCGGTGATCCGCGCCGACCGCAGCCAGCCGGAGTTCTCCCGGCCGGTATGGGAATACCTCGATGGCGCGCTGTCGCCGCTGCGGGTGCGCAATGGCCAGTCGCTGCTGGTGAAGTACGCCGACATTCTGCAACGCATTGAGGACCGTTACGGCGTCGACCGCCAGGCGCTGGTCTCGGTGTGGGGCATGGAGAGTAACTTCGGCCAGTTCCAGGGCAACAACTCGGTGATCCGCTCACTGGCTACCCTGGCCTATGAAGGCCGTCGCCCGGCCTTCGCCCAGGCGCAGCTGCTGGCGGCGCTGCAAATCATCCAGCATGGCGATATCGCCGCCGACCAGATGAAAGGCTCCTGGGCCGGGGCCATGGGCCAGACCCAGTTCATCCCGACCACCTATAACACCCACGCCGTAGACTTCGACGGTGACGGCCGCCGCGATATCTGGAACAGCCCGGCCGACGCCCTCGCCTCCACCGCGCACTACCTGCAAAGCTCCGGCTGGCAGGAAGGCCAGCCCTGGGGCTTCGAGGTGCAGCAACTGCCGTTGAATTTTGATTACGCCCTGGCCGATGGCAGCGTACGCAAGACCGTTGGCGAGTGGCTGAAACTGGGAATCCAGGTGCCGCCGGGCGCCAGCGTGCCGGCCAACGTCGACCAGCTTTCCGCCGCCCTGTTGCTGCCGGCCGGCTATCGTGGCCCGGCGTTCCTGGTGCTGGATAACTTCCGCGCGATCCTCAAGTACAACAACTCGTCGTCCTACGCGTTGGCAGTTGGCTTGTTGTCGGAACGCTTCGGGGGCGGTGGCTTGATTCGTGGGAGCTGGCCGAAAGATGAGCTGCCGTTGACTCGCTCGCAGCGAATTGACTTGCAGACGGTGCTCAGTGCCAATGGTTACGACGCAGGCAACCCGGACGGGATCATCGGTGCGAATACCCGCAAGGCGATTCGTGCCGCGCAGCAGTCCCTGGGCTGGCCGGCGGATGGGTATCCGACGGTGAAGTTGCTGGAGTCGCTGCAAAGCCGATAGATCGGCGTATGGCTGCTACCGCATTCGCGAGCAAGCCCGCTCCCACATTTTGACCGTGCACTTCCTGAAGGAACGCGATCGAAATGTGGGAGCGGGCTTGCTCGCGAAGAGGCCTTTATCGGCGCTACAAAGTTCAGGCCTTAAACACCACATCCTGTTCCAACACCAACCGCCTCTCCCCCGCATCCAGCCGCACCCTGGCGCCCAACGGCAAGGTCAGGTTCGGGTTGCAGTGCCCGCTGCGCCAGCCGGACAGCACAGGAATGCACAACGGCTCGAAGGTCTGCTTCAGCAAGCGCTCAAGCGCAAGGCTATCAACCCCAGCCACATCCCCCACCACCACGCCCGCCACCTGGGCCAGCTTGCCCGCCAGGCGCAAATGGGTGAGCAACCGGTCAATGCGGTACAACGGCTCGTTCACATCTTCGATAAACAGAATGATGCCCTCGGCATCAATCTCGTAAGCCGTGCCCATCACTGCTGCGATCATCGATAGATTGCCGCCCAGCAGCCGCCCACAGGCGATGCCTGGCTCGACGGTGGTCAGCGGGTAGGCCACAGGGTGAGCCAGCTGGCTACCGGCTTTCACTTGCCCACGCAGCATGCTGAACAGCGACGACTCGGTAGGCTGTTGCTTTTCACCTAACAGGTCAGCGTTGAACATCGGACCATGGAAGGTGACGAAACCGGCATACCGGTTGATCGCCAGGTGCAGGGCGGTGATATCGCTGTAGCCTACGAATGGCTTGGGGTTGGCCCGGAGCAGGTCAAAGTCCAGGCGGTCCAGCAGGCGTGGCGTGCCGTAGCCGCCGCGCAGGCAGAAAATCGCGTCGATGGTCGAATCGGCGAACGCCGCGTGCAGGTCATCAAGGCGTACCTCATCACTGCCGGCCAGATAGCCATCACGCTGGCTCACGCCCGGAAAGATCCGCAGTGTGTAGCCCCGGGCGCGCATCCATTGCGTGGCCGTGTCGATATCCAGCTCGGCCGGCCCGGCAGGGGCAATCAGCCCGATCACGCCTTCGGCGCGCAGCGCAGGTACCGCACAAGTGGTCAATTGAGTCGTCATCCATGGTTCTCCTCGTGTGGATTGCCCAAGGCACTCTAAACAGCAATGGTTGCAAACAGAAGAGGAAGAGTCAGTAGCAAATGTGGGAGCGGGCCTGGGTGGGAGCGGGCTTGCTCGCGAAGACGGTCAGTCAGTCACCGGACAGGTCAACTGATCCAACGCATTCGCGAGCAAGCCCGCTCCCACTCAAGCCGGCTCCCACATGGGTCCTGCAGTGTCCGGCGTTCCGCGTATCAGGACACCAGGCTGGCCTTGACCAGTTTCGCCTGCTCGTCGGCGTGGTACGAGGAACGTACCAGCGGGCCGGAAGCGACGTTCTTGAAGCCCATCTTGTAGCCTTCTTCGGCAAACCAGGCGAACACATCCGGGTGCACGAAGCGCTGTACCGGCAAGTGGCTGCGGGACGGCTGCAGGTACTGGCCAAGGGTCAGCATGTCGATGTCGTGTTCGCGCATGCGCTTCATGACTTCGATGACTTCTTCGTCGGTTTCGCCCAGGCCCAGCATCAGGCCGGATTTGGTCGGAATATGCGGCATCATCTGCTTGAATTTCTGCAGCAGGGTCAGCGACCACTGGTAGTCCGAACCCGGACGCGCAGCCTTGTAAAGGCGCGGTACGGTTTCCAGGTTGTGGTTGAACACGTCAGGCGGCTCGGCGGCGGTGATTTCCAGCGCCACGTCCATACGGCCACGGTAGTCCGGCACCAGGGTCTCGAGCATCACGTTCGGCGACAGCTTGCGGATCTCGCGGATGCAGTCGGCAAAGTGCTGGGCACCGCCGTCACGCAGGTCGTCGCGGTCTACCGAAGTAATCACGACATACTTGAGTTTCAGGTCGGCGATGGCGATGGCCAGGCTTTCCGGCTCGTTGACGTCCAGTGGCTTCGGCCGGCCGTGGCCAACGTCGCAGAACGGGCAACGACGGGTGCAGATGTCACCCATGATCATGAAGGTCGCGGTGCCACCGGAGAAGCACTCGCCCAGGTTCGGGCAGGACGCCTCTTCGCACACGCTGTGCAGCTTGTGTTTGCGCAGCAGGGCCTTGATGCGGTCGACTTCCGGCGAAACCGGGATACGCACGCGAATCCAGTCAGGCTTTTTCGGCAGTTCGGTGGTCGGAATGATCTTCACCGGGATGCGTGCAACCTTCTCGGCGCCGCGCAGCTTGACGCCGGCTTCTACCTTGGCACGCGGGGCCGGACGCTCGGTAACATCCAGCGTCGGGATCATGGTTTGCACTGCATCAGTAGTCATAATCAGTCGATTCCGCCCGTTAGGGTCGTCTGCTCAGCATAGTCGAGGTGTTTGACGAGCTGCGCGCGCAGCCGGGCACTTACCTCGGCAAATTCTAGTGGTGTTGCGTGATCGCTCAACTGGGTCATCGCCAAACCGGCGTAGCCGCAGGGATTGATCCGTCGAAACGGCGCCAGGTCCATGTCCACATTCAAGGCCAGGCCATGAAAGGAACAACCGTGGCGAATCCGCAAGCCCAGGGAGGCGATTTTCGCGCCATCAACATAAACCCCCGGTGCATCCGGCTTGGCCGCGGCGGTCACACCGTAGCTGGCCAGCAGCTCGATCAGGCATGACTCCATGCGACTGACCAGCTCACGTACGCCAAAACCCAGCCTGCGCACGTCCAGCAACAGATAAGCCACCAATTGACCTGGGCCATGGTAAGTCACCTGCCCGCCGCGGTCGACCTGCACCACCGGGATTTCTCCCGGCAGCAGCAAATGCTCGGCCTTGCCGGCCTGGCCCTGGGTGAAAACCGGCGGGTGCTCCACCAGCCAGATTTCATCCGGGGCTTCGGTGCCGCGCTCGTTGGTGAACCGCTGCATGGCGTGCCACACCGGTTCGTAAGCCATTTGGCCGAGCTCGCGAAAGCCCAGGGTCTGTGACATCACAACACCATGTGCACGAAGCCGGTAGCCCGCAGTTCGCTGTTGATGTTGTAGAGCTGGTCCTGGTCAGTCGCCACGATGTGCAACTGAATAGTGGTGTACTTGCCGTTGGTGCTTTGACGCTCATCCACACGGTCATGGTTGATCGTTGCGTGTTTCTTGACGATCTCGATGATCTTGTCCTTGTTGCCCACGCCCGTATCGCTGATCACCTTGACGGGATAGTCCACGTTTGGGAATTCGATCTTTGGCGCCTTTACTTCGGTATCGGTCATGGCGTAACGGCCTCGTAAGCGTAAGCCGTGGCGACGGGCATAACCCCGCGCCGGATCAGCGCGGGGTCATGCAGGTGCACACTATCAGTTGAACAAGCTGTAGAAGAATAGACGGATGCTATCCCACACGCGTCGGAAGATACCACCTTCGTCGACGGCGTCCAGAGCGATCAGATCGGCGCTGTGCACCACCTTGTCGTCCAGCTTCACTTCGACTTTACCAATCACATCGCCCTTGGCGATCGGTGCGACCAGTTGCGGGTTCATGGTCATGCTGGCAACCAGCTTCTTGAGCTGGCCTTTAGGCATGGTCAGGGTCAGGTCTTCAGCCAGGCCGGCCTTGACTTGATGGGTCGCGCCTTTCCATACAGGGGCTTGAGCCAGCTCGGTGCCTTTCTGGTAGAAGGTCTGGGTTTCGAAGAAACGGAAGCCATAGGTCAGCAGCTTTTGCGTCTCGGCCGCACGGGCCTGCTCGCTGTTGGTACCGAATACCACGGCAATCAGGCGCTGGCCGTCACGGACAGCGGACGACACCATGCAGTAGCCGGCTTCTTCGGTGTGGCCGGTTTTCAGGCCATCGACAGTCTTGTCACGCCACAGCAACAGGTTGCGGTTAGGCTGCTTGATGTTGTTCCAGAAGAACTCTTTCTGGGAGTAGATCGCGTAGTGCACCGGGTCGACACGAATGATCGCGCGAGCCAGGATCGCCATGTCGTGAGCCGACGAGTAGTGCTCAGGGTTCGGCAGGCCGGTCGGGTTCATGAAGTGGCTGTTGGTCATGCCCAGGTCGGCCACGGTTTTGTTCATCATGTCGGCGAACGCATCTTCGCTGCCGGCGATGTGCTCGGACAGGGCTACGCTGGCGTCGTTACCCGACTGGATGATGATGCCGTGCAGCAGGTCGCTGACGGTCACTTGCGAGCCGACCTTGATGAACATCCGCGAACCGCCGGTGCGCCAGGCGTTTTCGCTGACGGTCACCGGATCGTTTTCGCCGATCTGGCCGCGACGGATTTCCAGGGTCGCGATGTAGGCGGTCATCAGCTTGGTCAGGCTGGCTGGGGGCAGGCGCTGGTCACCGTTGTTCTCCACCAGCACGTTGCCGCTGGCGGCGTCCATCAGGACCCAGGCCTTGGCAGCCAGTTGCGGGGAAGCTGGCACCATTTCAACCGCCCAGGCGGCCGGGGTGATGATCAGCGAAAGAAGCAGGCACGTGCGTTTGGCTAAGGTGGTGATGTTCATCCGTCTCTCGAAATTGCTTATGGAAACTTGCCCTCGCGGGCAAAACTATTCAGACAGCCCGTCGCCAGACTGTCGCGTGTTCGGTTGCATGCCCACCCCTTGCCCCTGGGTTTTTATTGTTCAACGAGCCAACAACCAGGGCTCAAACCCGCATGCGAGCCTGAGCCATCAATCCTTTGTACTGCTTACTCGGCGGTGACCACGCTGGGTTGCCCCAGGTTGGCCAGGCGCACGCTGTTCTGCACTTGCGCAACTTCACTCGGCGAGCCGATCGGCCCCATGCGCACACGGTGCAGGGTCTGCTGGTTACGCACAATAGAGCTGATAAAGACTGGCGCGCTGACCATCCCGCTGAGCTTGGACCTTAGCAGCTCTGCCGCGTCCGGGTTGGCGAAAGCGCCGACTTGCAGGTACTGGCCGCCCACGGTAGAGGCTCCCGGTGCTGCATGCGGAATGACCACCGTGTCCGGGGCGTGCTGCGCCGGCGGCGGGGTCCACTGTTCGATCTTGCCGGCCGAGGCCGTGACTTGCGGTTGCGGGGTTTGCGGTTCGTTGAGCATCAACGGCGCCGGCTTGCCACGCTGGGCCCAGTACTGGGCCGGGTCGATACCTTCGACCTTCACCCGGGCGGTGCCGATTTCGGCATACCCGAGTTTCTTGGCGGCGGCGTAGGACAAGTCGATGATCCGGTCCGAATAGAACGGCCCACGGTCATTGACCCGCAGGATTACCGAGCGGTTGTTGTCCAGGTTGGTCACGCGTACATAGCTGGGCAGCGGCAGGGTCTTGTGCGCCGCGCTCATGCCGTACAGGTCATAGACTTCGCCGTTGGCGGTGTTCTGGCCGTGGAACTTGGTCCCGTACCAGGACGCCGTACCTGATTGCACGTAGGTCTTGGAGTCTTGCAGCGGAAAGTAGTTTTTGCCCAGCACGGTATAGGGGTTGGCCTTGTAAGGGCCGGTGTGCAGGGTCGGCGTGGCATCCGGGATCTTCGAAACATCCACATCCCACCACGGCGCGCCGTCTTTGTGGGCGCGGTTGATATCCAGCCCCGGCTGGGAGCGGATCGCCGTGCCAGCGGTTTTTTGCACCGGTGCACGACTGGTGGAGCAACTGACCACCAATAACGACAATGCGGCGTACGCCAACAGCTTCAGGGGTTTGTACATCGGTGATACCGGCATTACTTGACGCCCCGTGCTTGGACCAGCATGTCTGACAGTTGATGCACGGCCATGGCGTACATCACGCTGCGGTTATAACGCGTGATTGCGTAGAAATTCTTCAGGCCCATCCAGTATTCGGGGCCATTTTCGCCTTCGAGGCGGAACGCCGTCACCGGCATATCATCGCGTGGCGCATTCTGACTCGACCAGCCCAGCGCCCGCAACTCCCCGACCGTCTTGACCGGCTCGATACCCTGGGTCAGGCCTTCATCGGCGCGCTCACCGGTCACATCGGCGCGAATCACCACCGGCTCGCCGGCTACCCAGCCGTGACGCTTGAAATAGCTGGCGACGCTGCCGATGGCGTCATCGGGGTTGCTCCAGATATTGATATGGCCGTCGCCGTCAAAATCCACGGCGTAGGCGCGAAAGCTGCTCGGCATGAACTGCGGCAAGCCCATGGCCCCGGCGTAGGAGCCCTTGAGGGTCAACGGGTCGACCTGTTCTTCACGGGCCAACAACAGGAACTCGCGCAGCTCTTTGCGGAAGAATTCGGCGCGTGGCGGGTAGTCAAAGCCCAGGGTCGACAAGGCGTCGATCACCCGGTAGCTGCCGGTGTTGCGGCCGTAGAAGGTTTCGATGCCGATGATTGCCACGATCACCTGGGCCGGTACGCCGTATTCCTGCTCGGCGCGGGCCAGCACCGCTTCGTTCTGGCGCCAGAAGTCCACGCCCCGCGCCACGCGGGCGTCGGTCAGGAACATCGGGCGATATTCCTTCCACTGCTTCACGCGCTCGGCGGGCCGGGAGATGGCGTCGAGGATCGCCTGCTTGCGCTGGGCCTCGCGGAACACGCCCATCAGCTGTTCACCGGCGAAACCATAGTCACGGGTCATCTCACCGACAAACTCGGCGACCTGGGGCGAACCGTCGTAGTCGCCGGCCTGCGCTTCCTGCACAGCGGCTCCCAGCAGGCCCAACAGGCCCATCCAGGACACGTGCCGGGCAGCCCAGCCGCGCATTACTTGCATTGACATCTTCACCTTATTCAAACCTGTGCGATCCACTTACGATGGGTATGGATCGACATCAAAACCCCAAACGCTGACAGCAATGTCACCAGCGAAGTTCCGCCGTAGCTAATGAACGGCAACGGCACCCCAACCACCGGCAACAGGCCACTGACCATACCGATGTTGACGAAAACGTAAACAAAAAACGTCATGGTGAGGCTGCCGGCGAGCAATTTGCCAAACAGGGTTTGCGCCTGGGCAGTAATCACCAGGCCGCGCCCGATCAGCAGCAAGTAAATCAGCAACAGTGCGCAGATGCCCACCAGGCCGAACTCCTCGCCCATGACCGCGATAATGAAGTCGGTGTGGCTTTCCGGCAAAAAGTCCAGGTGCGACTGGGTGCCCAGCAGCCAGCCCTTGCCGAATACGCCGCCGGAACCGATGGCCGCCTTGGACTGGATGATGTTCCAGCCGGTGCCCAGCGGATCGCTCTCCGGGTCGAGGAACGTGAGGATTCGCTGCTTCTGGTAGTCGTGCATAAAGAAGAACCACATGGCCACGGCCACCGGCACGGCGGCGGCCAGCACGCTGAGGATCCAGCGCCAGCGCAGCCCCCCCATGAACAGCACGAACGCGCCGCCCGCCAGGATCAGCAGCGAGGTGCCGAGGTCGGGCTGGCGCACGATCAGGATAAACGGCACGCCGATCAATATCAGGCTGATGCCCACGTGCTTGAGCTGGGGCGGCAGTGTGCGTTTTGACAGGTACCAGGCGATGGTCGCAGGCATCAAAATCTTCATGAATTCCGACGGCTGGAAGCGAATCACCCCCGGGATGTTGATCCAGCGCGTCGCGCCCATGGCGTTGTGCCCCATGACATCCACCACCACCAGCAGCAACACGCCGGCGACATACCCCAGCGGCACCCAGCGCGCCATGAAGCGCGGCTCCAGCTGGGCGATCACCACCATCGACAACAGGCCCAGGCCAAACGACGACGCCTGTTTGATCAGCAAGTCCCAATTCTTGCCACTGGCCGAATACAACACGAACAGGCTGCCGGCGGCCAGGGTCAGCAGCAGGATCAGCAACGGGCCATCAATGTGCATGCGCTGCAGCAAAGTGGCGCGGCGGCGCATCACATCCTCGCTGGAGAGGATGCGGTCAAAATTACTCTTCAAGGGCCGTAGCCTCCACACTGGATGGGGTGCCGCCATATTCGGGCTTGAGCTTGCCGTCTTCGGTCAACAGCCAGGCATCCATGATCTGACGCACCACGGGCGCGGCCACGCCGGAACCGGATTCACCGTTCTCGACCATCACCGCCACGACGATCTTCGGGTTGTCGGCCGGAGCAAAGCCGACGAACAAGGCGTGGTCACGGTGGCGTTCCTGAACCTTGGAGCGGTCGTATTTCTCGCCCTGCTTGATCGCGACCACCTGGGCCGTACCGCTCTTGCCGGCAATCCGGTATTGCGCGCCGGCTGCCGCTTTACGAGCGGTACCCCGGGCGCCGTGCATCACTTGCTGCATGCCGTGGTTGACCTTGGTCCAGTCGGACGGGTCGCGCAGCACAATGTCGGGAATCGGGTTTTCGTCCACCGGGCGTTCGCCCTCGATGGTCTTGGCCAGGTGCGGGCGGTTCCACACACCCTTGTTGGCCACCAGCGCGGTGGCTTGGGCCAGTTGCAGCGGCGTGGCCTGCATGTAGCCCTGGCCGATCCCCAGGATCAGGGTTTCGCCCGGGAACCAAGCCTGGCGCCGCGTCGCACGCTTCCACTCGCGGGACGGCATCAGTCCCGGGGATTCTTCGAACATGTCCAGGGAGACTTTCTGACCAAGGCCGAACTTGCCCATGTAGGCCGACAGCCGATCAATCCCCAGCTTGTGGGCCAGGTCATAGAAGTAGGTGTCGTTGGAACGCATGATCGCCGTATCCAGGTCCACATAGCCGTCGCCGGTGCGGTTCCAGTTACGGTATTTGTGATCGTAGTTGGGCAGCATGTAGTAGCCGGGGTCGAACACCCGGCTCGACGCCGTGACCACGCCCGAGTCCAGGCCGGCAATCGCCACCGCCGGCTTGATGGTCGAGCCCGGCGGATACAGGCCGCGCAATACGCGGTTGAACAGCGGCCGGTCGATGGAATCACGCAGCTCGGCGTAGGCCTTGAAGCTGATCCCGGTGACAAACAGGTTGGGGTCAAAACTTGGCTGGCTGACCATCGCCAGCACTTCGCCAGTGCTCGGATCCAGTGCCACCACGGCACCCCGACGCCCGCCCAGGGCCATCTCCGCCGCTTCCTGCAACTTGATGTCCAGGCTCAGCACGATGTCCTTGCCGGGCACCGGGTCGGTACGCTTGAGCACCCGCAGCACGCGGCCACGGGCGTTGGTCTCGACTTCCTCGTACCCCACCTGGCCGTGCAGTTCCGGCTCGTAGAAACGCTCGATGCCGGTCTTGCCGATATGGTGGGTGCCGCTGTAGTTGACCGGGTCGAGGGTCTTCAGCTCTTTCTCGTTGATCCGGCCCATGTAGCCGACCGAATGCGCAAAGTGCGCCCCTTGCGGGTAGTGGCGAACCAACTGCGCCACCACTTCCACACCCGGCAGACGGAACTGGTTCACCGCGATCCGGGCGATCTGCTCTTCGGTCAGCTCGAACAGGATCGGCACCGGCTCAAACGGCCGGCGCCCCTGTTTCATGCGCTTTTCGAAAATCACCCGGTCTTCCGGCGTCAGTTGCAGCACCTCGACGATCACATCGAGGATCTGCTGCCAGTCACCGGAGCGTTCGCGGGTCATGCTCAGGCTGAAGCTGGGCCGGTTATCCGCTACCACCACGCCATTGCGGTCGAAAATCAGCCCACGGGTCGGCGGAATCGGCTGCACGTGCACCCGGTTGTTTTCCGACAATGTGGAGTGATAGTCGTACTGGATCACCTGCAGGAAATACAGGCGCGCAATCAGCACCCCCAGCAATGCCACTACCAAAATCGCGCCAAAGACCACCCGCGCGCGTACAAGACGTGCGTCTTTCTCGTGGTCCTTGATGCGGATCGGCTGGGTCATCAGGCAGGGCGCAGATTATTTGTGGTAAGGGTGCCCGGACAGAACTGTCCAGGCGCGATACAGCTGTTCACCGATCAGAATTCTTACCAGCGGGTGCGGCAGTGTCAGGGGCGACAGCGACCAGCGCTGGTCCGCCCGCGCGCACACTTCCGGCGCCAGCCCCTCGGGGCCGCCGACCATGAAGTTGACCGTGCGCGAATCCAGGCGCCAGCGATCCAGTTCCACCGCCAACTGCTCGGTGCTCCAGGGCTTGCCGTGCACTTCGAGGGTCACGATCCGCTCGTTGGGCCCGACCTTGGCCAGCATGGCTTCGCCTTCCTGACGGATAAAGCGGGCCACGTCGGCGTTCTTGCCCCGGGTATTGAGCGGTATTTCCACCAGTTCCAGCGCCAATTCGGATGGCAGGCGCTTGGCATATTCATGCCAGCCTTCTTCCACCCACTTGGGCATGCGTGAACCGACAGCGATCAGACGCAGGCGCACAGCCGTTCCTTATTCCTGGTCTTTGTTGAGCTTGTCGAAGTGCGCGTGGCCGACTTCAGGGCTGTGGTGCTTGCCATCGGCAGCACGGCTCTGCTCGGCGCCTTTCCACAGACGCTCCAGGTCGTAGAACTGACGGGCGTTGCTGGTCATCATGTGAACGATCACGTCGTCCATGTCCAGCAGTACCCAGTCGCTGTCGCCCTTGCCTTCTTCACCCAATGGCTTGACGCCCTGGGCTTTGACCGCTTCGCGAACCTTGTCCAGCATCGCGCCGATCTGGCGGTTGGAGGTACCGGTGGCGATGATCATGAAGTCGGTGATGCTCTGCTTGTCGCGCACGTCCAGGACCTGGATGTCCTGGGCCTTCACGTCTTCCAGGGCAGCCACGGCAACCTTCACCAGCTCTTCGCCGGCCAGCTCAGGGCCGGTGTGGGCTTCTACTGGCAGAGGAGCGCTCTTGAACGTGCCTTTGCGCTTAACTTTGCTTACGTCTTTGTTCGTCATATAAAACTCGTTTTGCTCGTATGTTCGGGCGCTCGCTGCACGACTGTTCGTGCGTTCAAGCGCGCCTTTTCAGTTCGACGCACGGTAAAGCCCGTGCGCATCGATGTAGGCCAGGACCGCGTCAGGCACCAGGAAACGTACCGACTTCCCGCTGGCCAGCAGTTGACGGATCTGGGTGGCAGACACCGCAAGCGGGGTTTGCCAGACGAATGCAATATTCCCGCTCGGCCCGGTCAGGGCCAAAGGGTCACTTACCGACCGCGCCGCCAGCAGGTTGCGCAAGGCATCCGGCGATTCTGCGTCGGCATCCGGGCGTTGCAGCACCAGGATGTGGCAATGCTGGAGCAACTCTTCCCAGCGATGCCAAGTGGGCAGGCCGCAAAACGCGTCCCAGCCCAAAAGTAGAAATAACTGGTCATCCGCGGCCAACTCGGCCCGCATCAGTTCCAGGGTGTCGACAGTGTAGGACGGTTTGTCGCGCTTGAGTTCGCGGTCGTCCACCACCAGCGGTGCAATGCCGGCCACAGCAAGGCGGACCATCTCCAGGCGCTGCTGCGCAGACACCTGCGGCGTATCGCGATGCGGCGGCCGGGCATTCGGTGCCAGGCGCAGTTCATCCAGCCCGAGGGCGTCCGCGACTTCCAGTGCACTGCGCAAATGGCCGATGTGCACGGGGTCGAAGGTGCCGCCGAGCAGCCCGATGCGTTTACCCATCAAGTGCGCACATGACCGTCACCGAACACCACGTACTTCTCGCTGGTCAGCCCTTCCAGGCCAACCGGGCCGCGTGCGTGGAGCTTGTCGGTGGAGATACCGATCTCCGCCCCCAGGCCGTACTCGAAGCCATCGGCAAAGCGCGTCGAGGCGTTGACCATCACCGAAGCGGAATCCACTTCGTTGAGGAAACGCCGGGCATCGCTGAAATGCTCGGTGACAATGGCGTCGGTGTGCTTGGAGCCGTATTGATTGATGTGCTCGATGGCCTGGTCCAGGTCGTCGACAATGCGGATCGACAGGATCGGCGCCGTGTATTCGGTGTACCAGTCCTGCTCGGTGGCCTCGATCACGTCGCTGCCGAGGATCGCCCGGGTACGCTCGCAACCACGCAGTTCAACGCCCTTGTCGCGGTAGATGGCAGCCAGCGGCGGCAGCACGCGATCGGCAATGCCGACGTGCACCAGCAGGGTTTCCATGGTGTTGCACGGGGCGTAGCGGTGAGTCTTGGCGTTGTCGGCAATGCGGATCGCCTTGTCGAGGTCGGCGGCGATGTCGATGAACACGTGGCAGACGCCGTCCAGGTGCTTGATAACTGGCACCTTGGCATCACGGCTCACGCGTTCGATCAGGCTCTTGCCACCCCGTGGCACGATCACGTCGACGAACTCAGGCATGGTGATCAGTGCGCCAACGGCGGCGCGGTCAGTGGTCTCGACCACTTGCACCACTTCGGCCGGCAGTTCAGCCACGGCCAGGCCCTGCTGAATGCACGCGGCGATGGCACGGTTGGAATTGATGGCCTCGGAACCGCCCCGCAGGATGGTGGCGTTGCCCGACTTGAGGCACAGGCTCGCGGCGTCGATGGTCACGTTCGGGCGCGACTCATAGATGATGCCGATCACGCCCAGGGGCACGCGCATCTTGCCGACTTGAATGCCGGAGGGCAGGTAGCGCATGTCGCGGATTTCACCGATGGGGTCAGGCAGCTTGGCCACCTGACGCAAGCCTTCGATCATGTCGTCGATCCGCGCCGGCGTCAGCGCCAGGCGATCCAGCAATGCAGGCTCCAGGCCATTGGCGCGACCGTTGGCCAAATCCTGTTCATTGGCGGCGCTCAGCTCGGAGCGCGAAGCATCCAGAGCGTCGGCGGCCGCCAGCAAGGCGCGGTTCTTCTGCGCAGTGCTCGCACGGGCGATCAACCGCGAGGCCTGACGGGCAGCGCGACCCAGGCGGGTCATGTAGTCAAGAACGGACTCAGTCATGGTCTGGTGGGGTCTTGGCAAAGAGGAAAGCGGCAGATTATAGCTGTGACGCCGTCCTACGGACAGCGGTGAGGGGCGGATGGTCGAAATGAACTGTAAAAACCCGACGTTCAGCGGGAATTAAGGCTGGAGTTGTTATCATCCTGTCACATTTAGCCGTATTACCTTTGATCGCCATGTCCAGTTTCTCGCCGCTGCCCCCCGCCAACGCCCTGCCCGACGGCTTTTTCGACCGTGACGCGCAACTGCTCGCGCGCGAATTGCTCGGAAAAGTCATTCGCCATCGTGTTGGTGATTTGTGGCTGTCGGCACGAATTATCGAAACCGAAGCGTATTACCTCGCCGAAAAAGGCAGCCACGCGTCCTTGGGCTACACAGAAAAGCGTAAGGCTTTGTTTCTGGATGGCGGGCACATCTATATGTACTACGCCCGTGGCGGTGATTCGCTGAACTTCAGCGCCCACGGTCCGGGCAATGCGGTGCTGATCAAATCAGCCTATCCGTGGGTCGACGAAGTCTCCGGCCCGGCCAGCCTGGCGCAGATGCTGCTGAATAACCCGGACGCCAGCGGCAGGCCACGACCCTCGCAAAAGCTGTGCGCCGGCCAGACCTTGCTGTGCAAGGCGCTGGGTTTGAAGGTGCCGATGTGGGACGCCAAGCGCTTTGACCAGGAACTGCTCTACGTGGAAGACGTAGGGCTGGCGCCAGCGCAGATCATCCAGACCACCCGCCTGGGCATTCCCGGTGGGCGCGATGAACACCTGATGTACCGCTTCGTCGATGCCGGTTATGCGCCGTATTGCACACGGAACCCGCTGCGCCGGGGCCAGGTCGAAGGCCGCGACTATTTTTTGATTTGAAAACATACATAAACCTGTAGGAGCCCGGCGTGCCGGCGATAGCGGACCCAAGGACGCCATCGCCGGCAAGCCGAGCTCCCACAAGGACGATCTACAAAAGGGAGTTGATTGTATGGGCCCATGGCTCGATAGCATTACCGGCTGGCTGACCCTGAACCCGCAATGGCTGGCCGTGTCGGTGTTTATCGTGGCGTGCGTGGAGTGCCTGGCCATTGCCGGCCTGATCGTACCTGGCACGGTATTGCTGTTTGCCATCGCCGCCCTGGCCGGCAGCGGCGCACTGTCACTGGGAGAAACCCTGTTGCTGGGCTTCCTCGGCGGCGTGCTGGGCGATGTTGTTTCCTACTTCCTCGGTCGCCATTTCCACCAGAACATCCGGCGCCTTCCCGGCCTGCGGCATCACCCGGAATGGATGAGCGGCGCCGAGGCTTACTTCCAGAAGTACGGCATCGCCAGCCTGTTGGTAGGCCGCTTCATTGGCCCGCTGCGGCCGATGTTGCCGATGGTTGCGGGCATGTGCGACATGCCCTTCCCGCGTTTTGCCGCCGTGAGCCTGCTGGCCGGTGCAGGCTGGTCGGTGGCGTATCTGTTGCCGGGCTGGGCCACCGGCGCGGCCTTCCGCTTGCCATTGCCCGAAGGCTTCTGGCCAGAGGCCGGGATTGTCGCCGCCTGTCTCGCAGTGTTGATCGGCGTAAGCCTCAACAGCAGCCTGCGCGGCCATCGGCGCGCCACCCTATGGATTGGCTGCATCGGCGGCACACTGTTGATCGCGTTGTTTATCGGCTATCCCTACCTCAACGACTTTGACCAGGGCTTGATGGCACTGGTGCAGGAACACCGCGGCCCGGCGATCGACCGGGCGATGGTGATGGTGACCCAGCTCGGCGAGTTCAAGAAGATGTTTGTCGCCAGCGCGGTGCTGACCGGCCTGCTGGTGGTGGCGCGGCAATGGCGCCAGGCAATCTTTGTCGGCGCCACCCTGCTGGGCGCGGCGCTGATCAATACCGGGACCAAGCTGTTTTTTGCGCGGATGCGCCCCGAAGTGCTGACCGACCCGCTCACCAGCTTCAGCATGCCCAGCGGCCATGCGTCCGGCTCGTTTGCATTCTTCCTGGCCTTGGCAGTGCTTGCCGGTCGCGGTCAACCGACACGACTGCGCCTGACCTGGCTGGTACTTGGCTGCATTCCCGCCGCCACCATCGCGATTTCCCGGGTGTACCTGGGTGCACACTGGCCGACGGACATCCTGGCCGGCACCCTGCTGGCAATGACGGTGTGCGCCTTCAGCCTGACGTTAAGCCAGCACCGCAGCCTGTTGCCACCGATGCCGCCGAGAGTCTGGTGGCTGATCCTGCCGGTGTGTGGCGCGGTGCTCGGGTTCATTGCGTTTACCGGCACTTCCCACGCGCTGCTGAGGTATGCCTACTAGGCAGGCCCCAGCCAATCCAGGGGTGCAGCGCGGCGTTCGACGCTGCGCTCGCGCCGCTCCAGAAGCATTTCGTCAGCCATCTCCGCGGCGCGTTCGGCGATGTACTCCGCGCCGCGACCGTCGTTCATATGAAGAATTTGCGTGGTGACGGCCATAAAAAACGCATCCCACACGACTTGCTCCGATTGCGAAAGCCGAATCATCCTTTCCCCCTGATCATCGTTACGTGACTGCCAACTATTTCAGGCAACGGGATCAGGACAACCACGGAAAATCTGAAGACCGGGAAGGACAAGTCCGAGTGACACTCGCGGGTCAGGTGAACAGCTCGCCCTGCAACTCATCCAGCAGCAACTGGATCGCGTCCAGGCGCTGTTGCGGGTCATCGAGTTGCAACAGGTCGATCTTGTCGGCCTCGGTAAAGGGCAGCAGATAGGCCAACTGATTGCCCAGGGCTTGCTGTCCATCGGCGTGGGTGCCCATATCCAGGGACGCCACCATCGGATGCTCGGCCAGGGCATGAAGCAACGCCAGCAAGTCAGCGTCTTCCTCTTCCAGCGGTTGCTCGGGATGCTCGTGCAGCCATTGCACCTCGGCCACCAGTAACTGGTCCTTCTGCACACCGGCATCACGCACGCGGAAACGCCGGCCACCCTCGACCCGAATCCCCAGCAGGCCATTGTCCTGCTGCTTGAAGTCGCGGATCAGCGCCTCGCAGCCAATCAACGCATAGCCATCCGGCGCCAGCCCCACTTCCTTGCCGTCGAGGATGCACACCACGCCAAAGCTTTCGCCCTTTTTCATGCAGCGGCTGATCATGTCCAGGTAACGCGCCTCGAACAGCTGCAGGTCGAGGGTGCACCCGGGAAACAGCACGGTATTGAGCGGGAAAAGCGCCAGACTCATAAAGGTTTCCTTAAACCCGACTTAAATAACCAGCGACACGGCCAACGGCAGGAACACCGCCGTGGCCACGCCCATCAGACTCATGGCCAGCGCCGCAAAGGCGCCGGTCTCTTCGCTTTCCTGCAAGGCCACCGACGTACCTACGGCGTGGGCGGTCATGCCCAGCGCCATACCGCGCGCTTCGGGGCTGTGCACGCCCAACCGTGACAGATACGCCGGACCGATCATCGCGCCGATCACCCCGGTGATCAGCACGAACACCGCCGCCAATGCCGCCACGCCGCCGATCTGCTCGGCCACCAGCATCGCAATCGGTGAGGTCACGGACTTGGGTGCCATGGTCATCAGCATCATGTGTTCGGCGCCAAACCACCAGCCCAACAGCACGCACAGGCCGGTGGCCAATACGCCTCCCACCACCAGCGTAGTAAAAATCGGCCAGAACAATTGGCGAATTCGTCGCAGATTCAGGTAAAGCGGCACCGCCAGGGCTACCGTCGCCGGGCCCAGCAGGATGCTCATGATCTCGGTGCTCTTGCGGTACTCGACGTACGTCAGGCCACAGCCGAGCAACACGCCGATCACCAACAGCATCGACACCAGCACCGGTTGCAGGAAAATCCAGCGGGTTTTCTCGAAACCGGCCAGCACCAGTTGATAGGCGCCGAGGGTGATGCCGATGCCGAACAACGGGTGATGAATCACGGCGGCCCAGGCGCCCTGCCAGTCCAGTGTCATTGGCCGTCCTCCCGCTGCGCCTGGCGCTTGACCAGTTTCTGCATCAGCACGCCGACAAAGCCCATGGCGATCACCAGCGACAACACCAGCGCGCCGACGATGGCCCAGAAGTCGGCGGCGATGTCCTTGGCATACACCATAACGCCGACCGCAGGCGGCACCAGCAGCAATGGCAAATAACGCAGCAGGCTGCTGGCCGCCAGGTTCAGGGGTTCACCGACTTCGCCGCGCCACACCAGGAAGGCCAGCATCAGCAGCAGCCCGATAATCGGCCCCGGCAGCACCGGGACAAACAAATGATTGATCGCCGTGCCGAGTAATTGAAACAGCACCAGCCATGTCAGACCGCGTAACAGCATCCGTTCTTCCCCCCCAAAGCGTGTCGGCATTATAAGCACGCTGCCTCTATGGAGCGGCATTCGCCAAAAGCATGGTGGGTTGACCGGGCCAAGTGCCCGTGATGATCTACATTGGTTCTCTGGACCTGTCCAAAACTACAAAAACGATGAAGCCAACCGAGCAAAGAAGGAGAGTCGCAATGCCCTCAGTACCCGTAGCGCAACTCAAAGAATATGTCGGCAAGGAACTGGGACGTTCTGCATGGCTCACCATCGACCAGGAACGTATCAACCTGTTCGCGGAAGCCACCGGCGATTTTCAGTTCATCCACGTCGACCCGGTGAAAGCCGCCCAGACCCCGTTTGGCGGCACCATCGCCCACGGTTTCCTGTCGCTGTCGCTGATACCCAAGCTGATCGAAGACATCCTGATCATGCCCGAAGGCCTGAAGATGGCGGTCAACTATGGCCTGGACAGCGTGCGCTTCATCCAGCCCGTGAAGGTCGACTCCAGGGTGCGCCTGGCTGTGACCCTGACCGACGCCACCGAGAAAAAACCTGGGCAATGGTTGCTTAAAGCCACCTGCACCCTGGAAATCGATGGCCAGGAAAAACCGGCCTACATTGCAGAATCGTTGTCACTCTGCTTCGTCTGAAACCTGGCTGTGGTGAGCCCGTCCGCTCACCACAATTCATGTAAATTTATGTATAGATCTCGCAGCTGCGGCATACTCGGCGCTCAATTATCCGGATCCCGCTATGCGCCCACTCGCTCCCCTTGCTCTTGTCCTGTTGCTCACCGCGTGCGGCGACGGCGAATCGCTGTTGCCGCCCGATGCGCGGCTGCCCGATGGCGGTCGTTACCGTGGCGATGTGGTCAATGGCTTGCTGCAAGGCCAGGGCCGGGTGGATTACCCCAATGGCAGTTGGTACGCGGGCCAGTTCGATAAAGGCCAGTGGCACGGCCAGGGCGAATGGCATGGCAGCAACGGCGAGGTCTATAAAGGCCAGTTCCAGCAGGGCCTGTTCGACGGCCAGGGCAGCCTGACCACGTCGGGCAACAGCTACGTCGGCGGTTTCAAACAAGGTAAGCGCAACGGCGAAGGCACCCTCAAAGAGGGGCAGATGACCTATCGCGGCGAATTCAAGGACGACCAGTATTCCGGCCTCGGCCGCCTCGAGCTGGCCGACGGCAGCCAGTACCAGGGCCAGTTCGCCCACGGCAAGCCCAACGGCGAAGGCCAGCGCAACGACGACAGCGGCAACCAGTTCAGCGGCCGCTTCGTCGATGGCCAGCTGGAGGGCAACGGCACCTTCAACAGCGCCGACGGCGACATGTACATCGGCCATTTCAAACAAAACCAGCTCAACGGCAAGGGCCGCTACGAAAACGCCGACGGCGACGTATGGATCGGCGAATTCAAGGAAGGCGCCCTCAGCGGCAAGGGCGAACTGATCGGCGTCGATGGCAGCCACTACGTCGGCCAGTTCGTCGACTGGCGCTTCACAGGCACAGGCCGCCTGAACCTCACCGACGGCAGCTTCTATATTGGTGGCTTCGACAGCGACAGCTATCAAGGTCGCGGCACTTTGGTGCTCACCGACGGCACCGTGCAGGCCGGCACCTGGGTCAACGGCATGCGCGTGCGCGACGCCGAGGGCAAATTGTTGCCTGACCCGCTGGAAATCGGCCTGTTTGCCCAGGGCCACTTGCTGGATGCCGCCCTCGCCGCCGTGCCCGCGTCCAAATCGGGGGTGGAGCTGTACACCCTGGTGGTGGCCGGCGACGGCAAACAAAGCGTGTTCCTGCGCGAAGCCGACTACGTCAGCAACATGCTCGCCACACGCTTCGGCGCCTACGGCCAGATCCGCCTGGTGAACCATCGCGACCATATTGCCGACCGCCCGATGGCCACTCGCGAAAGCCTGCGCCGCGCAGTCCAGACCTTGGCCGAACGCAGTGGCCCGCAAGACCTGGTGTTTATCTACCTGACCAGCCACGGCACTCACGAGCACGAACTGGTGCTCGACCAGCCGCGCATGGAGCTGGCCGACCTGCCGGCCGATGAGCTGGCCGCCGTGCTGGCACCGCTGAAGAACCGCGACAAGATCATCGTGATTTCGGCCTGCTACTCCGGCGGGTTCATCCCGGCCCTGAAGGACGAACACACCCTGATCATGACCGCCTCGCGCGCCGATCGTGTGTCGTTCGGCTGCTCCGAAGAGGCCGACTTCACCTACTTCGGCGACGCCCTCTTCGCCCATGCCTTCAACCAGACCGACGACTTGCAGCAAGCCTTCAAGCTGGCACAGACCCACGTGGCCGAACGCGAACAGGCGGACAACTTCGAAGCCTCCGAACCGCAGATCTGGGCCCCCAAAGGCGTAATCGCCCATTGGCAATTATTACGCAAACAGCAGGCACGAAAGGCGCTCGAAAGCGTCTCAATGAATAGCAAGGAAGCCAAGAGCAACTAAGCTGAATCTGTATCAAGGGGGAAACATCATGTACCTGACGCCTCAGCATATCTTGCTCGCCGGAGCCTCCGGCCTGACCGGGGAGCACCTGCTGGACCGCCTGCTCAACGAGCCGACCGTGACCCGCGTGCTGGCACCCAGCCGCAAGCCTCTGGCCGAGCATCCACACCTGGAAAACCCGGTGGGCGACCCGGCAGTATTCCTGCCGCAACTGAGCGGCCAGGTGGACATCGCCTTCTGCTGCCTGGGCACCACCATCAAGCAGGCCGGCTCCGAAGAAGCGTTCCGCGCCGTCGACCTGGACATGGTCGTGGCCTTTGCCAAGCGCGCCCGGGAAATGGGGGCGCGGCACCTGATCGTGATCAGCGCAATCGGCGCCGACCCGAAATCTTCGATCTTCTACAACCGCGTCAAGGGCGAGATGGAACAGGCGTTGAAAGCCCAGGATTGGCCGCAGTTGACCATCGTCCGACCTTCGCTGTTGTTGGGTGAGCGATTGGAACCGCGGCTGGCCGAGCAACTGGCCGGGCCATTGTCGCGGCTGATTCCGGGCAAGTACCACGGCATTGAAGTGTGCGAACTGGCGCGGGCGATGTGGCGACTGGCGCTGGAAGAGCAGGATGGGGTGCGGGTTATAGAGTCGGACGAGCTGCGCAAGCTCGGCAAATAACACGTAATTCCAGGCAGGACACTATCCAAATGTGGGAGCGGGCTTGCTCGCGAATGCGGTGGATCAGTCAATGATACAGTGACTGATCCACCGCATTCGCGAGCAAGCCCGCTCCCACATTGGATTTCTGTTAATACTGGGATTAAGTACTACAGCCCGCCCGTCGCATTGAACCCAACCCCCAGCACCGTCAGCACCGACAGCGGCAACAGCAGCGTGTCGAGCAAGGCACTGGCCGGCAGGTCGACATGGGGATAGCTCGGCGCCTCGGCCCCAAAACGGTCCATCGCGCAGCACCCGCCCTGAATCGCATACATGTCCAGCCGCGTGCCGGCATACACCACCGGCGCGCCGGGCTGGGCGGCGTCCAGGGTTCGCGCAGTCGCACACCCGGTGAGTTGCAGCGCCAGCAGCACCATCAATAGTTTATTCATCACTGCTCAAATGGTGCTCGCCCCAGCGCGGCAGCATGTCCTGGGGAATGTTCAGCAGGTTGAGAATCCGCGCCACCACAAAGTCCACCAGGTCATCGATGGTCTGCGGCTGGTGATAGAAGCCCGGCGACGCCGGCAAGATAGTCACGCCCATGTTCGACAGCTTGAGCATGTGCTCCAGATGGATGCTCGAATACGGCGCTTCGCGCGGCACCAGAATCAACTGGCGACGCTCCTTCAAGGTCACGTCCGCCGCGCGCTCGATCAGATTGTTGCAGGCGCCCGTGGCAATCGCCGACAGGGTCCCGGTGGAACACGGCACCACCACCATCGCGGCCGGTGCACCGGAGCCCGACGCCACCGGTGACATCCAGTCTTCCTTGCCATAGACCTTGATCTGCCCCGCCGCCGCACCGGTGTACTCGGTGAGGAAGGCCTGCATCATCTGCACTTTGGGCGGCAACGCCACATCGGTCTCGGTGGCCAGCACCAGTTGCGCGGCCTTGGAGATCAGGAAGTGCACCTCGCGGTCTTCGCGCACCAGGCAGTCCAGCAGGCGCAAGCCATAGGGCGCGCCGGACGCGCCGGTCATCGCCAGGGTGACGCGTTCCGGGCCGCTCACTTCAGGGCCTCGGCGAGTTTGCCATGCAGGCCGCCAAAGCCGCCGTTGCTCATGATCACCACGTGAGTGCCGGGCCTGGCCTGGTGTTTCACGTGCTCGATGATGCCTTCCAGTGAGTCGCGGCAAATCGACGGCACCGTGCACAACGCGGCGATGGCAGGCAGGTCCCAACCGAGGTTGGCCGGCGCGTACCACACAACCTGGTCGGCATCGTTGACGCTTTCCGGCAAACCATCACGGTGGGCGCCCAGCTTCATGGAGTTGGAGCGCGGCTCGATAATCGCGATCACCTGGGCATCACCCACACGCTTGCGCAAGCCATCCAGGGTAGTGGCGATGGCCGTCGGGTGGTGGGCAAAGTCGTCATAGATGGTAATCCCATTCACTTCGGCGACCTTTTCCATCCGGCGCTTGACGCTTTTGAACGCGCTCAAGGCCGCAATGCCCATGGACGGCACCACGCCGACATGCCGCGCAGCCGCCAGGGTGACCAAGGCATTGGCGACGTTGTGCTGGCCGGTCATGTCCCAATCGACGATGCCTTGGGCGACGCCTTCGAACAGTACTTCAAATTTGGAGCCATCTTCGCTCAGCAGTTTGACCTGCCATTGGCCGCCAGCACCGGTGGTTTGTACCGGGGTCCAGCAGCCCATCTCGATAACTCGCTGCAGGGCAGGTTCGGTGGTGGGGTGAATCACCAGGCCTTCGCTGGGAATGGTGCGCACCAAGTGGTGGAACTGCCGCTCGATGGCCGCCAGATCAGGGAAGATGTCCGCGTGATCGAACTCCAGGTTGTTCAGGATCGCCGTACGCGGGCGGTAGTGAACGAACTTGGAGCGTTTGTCGAAGAACGCGCTGTCGTACTCATCGGCCTCGATGACAAAAAACGGGGTGTCGCCGAGGCGCGCCGACACCGAGAAATTCTGCGGCACGCCACCAATCAGGAAGCCCGGGCTCATGCCCGCATGCTCCAGCACCCAGGCCAGCATGCTGCTGGTGGTGGTCTTGCCATGGGTACCGGCAACGGCGAGTACCCAACGGCCTTGCAACACATGGTCGGCCAGCCATTGCGGGCCAGACACGTACGGCAAACCTTTATTCAGTACATATTCGACTGCCGGGTTACCGCGCACCATGGCATTGCCGATCACGACAAGGTCCGGGACCGGGTCGAATTGCGCCGGGTCATAACCTTGGGTCAGCTCAATGCCCTGGGCCTGCAGTTGCGTGCTCATGGGTGGGTAAACGTTGGCATCGGAGCCAGTAACATGATGGCCCAGTTCTTTGGCGAGCACCGCCATGGAGCCCATGAACGTGCCGCAAATACCGAGAATATGAATGTGCATAGTCGACCTCGTAAAACATCGAGGCAGGTTAGCGCAGGGAAGGGAAAATCGCACTCTTTAGCTGTAGCACGCAGGCCTTGGGGGGGTAGCCGCCATTGTTTGTCAGAGCGTAGGGGAATATTCGATAAGTCCGGTGCCACAGGATGCATGCATGGCATCGGACCCATCGCCAGTTTGACTGAGCATCATCCATGACTCGAAAGTTTACGCGGGGTTATGTCACACGACTTTTGTTTCGGCAGACTCTGCCGGTAATGACAGCGTTCCCATGTGCAACAACTTCCCTATGAACTTGTTTAATGCGTCGAATTTCTTATCAATAACATCCAGACGGCCTTTGTCATCGGTGCCGTCTGCGGGAGTGGCAATGTAAGGCCGGAATACCATGTCGTTTTCGTCCCCCAGTTTTTTAAGCTGTTCCTCCGCAGTTTTATACAAGGCCTCAAGCGTTTCGAGGCGCTCGCTTGGCGTACGCGACGAGGAGTCGCTCATTTTAAGTGCCGGAGCATTCGTTCCTTGACGCATTGCCATAATATTGTTGGCAATGACTTCCATGCGCAACTCGGCCAGGCCCAAGCGCGCGGTCGTGGCACCCGTGTCGGTGTCCTGCGTGGCGACGACCGATGTTGTCCCGTCGGTTTTCGCGGCAGGCACCTGCGTGCTTGGAGCCGGCTGGTGAGCCGGAGGGAGCAGTGGCGTATTGTTTGTAAACTGCGCCTTGATTGTCTCGCCAGACCAAACCGAGCCTGCGTAGGTACCAATACTCAGGGGAGCGCTGACCAATCCGCTTATACCCGCACTGACAAAGGCGTCGCGGGCTACCGTTGCCGCCTGGGGCGAGGTGTTGAACACCCCGGCCTTGACCAGCCGATCAGCAACCATCAGGTTTTGAGTCACCTGTGCCAAATCTTTAGGATCTGCGCTGGCCTGAGGCTTGAACGGCCGGTTGGCAGGCCCTTGGTTCATCAATTTTTGTTGTGTCAGCGTTTGAAAATTATTGGGTTTCTCGGGCTTGGGTAGCGTTGTGGAGGTGTCTGTGGCCGGATTTTTCCCTAACCGGGGTTTAGGTTGGGGAGCTATTGGAGGGGAGCTGCCCTGGCCACCGGGACGTACTATCGGAGGCGTTACACCGCCATTGCGCGGGGCCGGTGGTTTATTCACTGGAGGTAGATTGACCGTGTTGGGCCGAATTCTAATACTATTCATGATTATTATCTCACTTGTTGTTACTATTTACGCATAAGCGCTATTAGCGAGTTATCGAGACAATCGACAACCGCCAACTTAGTAACTAAACAGATAATGAACGTTCCAGAAGACAGTCACCCACACACGAAAATACATGACAAAACATTAATACGGTGCGACGCCAATTATTTAACGCACAGTCGCCCACAACACAGATTGATCACTCACAGCCAGAACAGGTAACGTCATCATTACACCTGACGCGCTATACCATACTTACGTAACTTTCTATAAAGCGTATTTCTACTGACTCCAAGCACGGTCGCCACGTGCGTCATATGCCAGCGTTGCTGCACCAATGTTGCCAGCAATGCCTGGCGCTCGGCAGCATCCAGCAATGAGTTTGCCGGTTCACTCATCGCCACCGGCAGGGTTTGCACGGCACGAATCTGTGCAGGCAGGTCATCAAGCCTCACCCGCCCGTCCTCACACAGTGCGGCAAGGGTGCGCAACACCGTGCGCAACTGCCGCACGTTGCCCGGCCACGCGAACGCCAACAGGGCCTGGCGGGCCTCGCCGTCAAGCTGCACCGCCTGATCTCCCGCTTCTTCGGCCAACAGGAAGTCCAGCAGTTGCAACTTGTCACTGCGCTCGCGCAACGGCGGCAAGGCCACTTCCAGGCCATTGAGCCGGTAATACAGGTCTTCACGAAAACTACCATCCTGCACCCGATCAAGCAGATTACGGTGGGTAGCGCTGATAATTCTGACGTCCACCGCTTGCGGTTCACCGCCGATGGGCACTACCAAGCGGTCTTCAAGCACCCTTAATAGCCGGGTTTGCAAAGCCAGCGGCATATCGCCGATTTCATCCAGAAACAACGTGCCACCATCTGCCTGCTGCAGCTTGCCGCGCATGCCTTCCTTGCGGGCGCCGGTAAAACTGCCGCCGCGATAACCGAACAGCTCGCTTTCGATGAGGCTTTCCGGGATGGCTGCGCAGTTGAGGGCCACAAAGGCTTTATCTGCGCGCAGGCTTGCATGGTGCACGGCCTTGGCAAACGCCTCTTTGCCAGACCCGGTTTCCCCCTGGATCAGCAAAGGCACATCACGCTCGAACACCCGCAAGGCTCTGCGGAAATCGTTTTGCAGCGCCGCGTCTCCAAGGCAAATGCCCGGCAATCGCGGCCGCTCCGGCAAAGCGTGGGCCACCGGCACCGGTACGCTGCGTGGCTGGCCGCGCAACACCGCGAACAAGCCACGGCCATCGCGGGTACGCAGGGGCCAACTGGCGCTGGCGTTCGCGCTGGCACGCCCGAGCAACTCATCGAGCGAACAATCGAAAAACGCCTCGACCGGCTGCCCCAACAACCCGCCACGGATTTGCCCGAGCAGGTTCAGCGCACTCTGGTTAACCGCGCAAATGCGCCCTTCACCATCGAACGCCAGCAGCCCTTCGCTGAACAGGCCCACAGACTCTGCCTGCAAATGAAAGCGCAGCAACCAGTGGTGCTCAAAATGGCGCAGGAAGTAACAGCTCTCGATCATCTTCGCCGAAAGATTGACCAGCGCCATGGTGTGGAACTGGCTCTGGCGCGACACCGCCTCCCGGGCCGAGGACACATCCAGCACCGCCAGCAGTTCGCCATGAGGGTCGAACACCGGGCTGGCCGAGCAGGTCAGGCCGGTATGTCGGCCACGAAAGTGTTCATCGCGATGAATCGTCAGGGACTGGCGCTCCACCAGGCAGGTGCCGATGCCGTTGGTGCCTTCGCAGGCCTCGCTCCAATCGGCACCCAGCCACAGCCCGGCACCCTCGAAGATCTTGCGCTCGCTGGGGGCGGTGACGCAGTTGAGGATCACCCCACGGGCGTCGGTCAGCAGCACCGCATGGCCGGCGCCGGAGAGCTGTTGATGCAGGCTGTTCATTTCATTGCCGGCGATGCTCAGCACTTGTTGCAGGCGTTCGCGGCTTTCCAGCAGGCGGCCATGTTCGAGCACCGTGGGCGCGATGGTCAATGCGGGGTCGAGGTGATAGTCCTCAAGACAACGCAGCCAGGAGCGGGCGATGGACGGATCGCTGCCGGGGCCATGCAGCGGGTCCTGCCCACGGGTGACCGTCAGGACTTGTTGGGCATGGCGACTGAAATGATCGTTTTGCATGTTCTTATTATTCTCCCTGCGTGAAGTACACCGCGCGCGAGTGCCCAGCATCCTCCAGCCTCCCGACCATTGCAATCCCGGGCAGACCCACCGGTCACAGGCTGTACCGCTTATGGCACAAACTGTCACCCAGGCTGTACCAAGCTTGCCACAGCAACGGTTTGCAACAACCTCTAAACCCTTGATTTACAGGCTCTACGAGGCACTGGCCCGACCTTTGCTCTACGCTTTAACAAGCACAACCGTGCGTCCTCCAATAAACACAAAAAGCCAGGAGATACCCACCATGCGTTACGCACACCCCGGTACTGAAGGCGCGATCGTTTCGTTCAAGGCCAAGTACGGCAACTACATCGGCGGTGAGTTTGTCGCGCCGGTCGATGGCAACTATTTCACCAACACCTCGCCGGTCAACGGCAAGCCCATCGCCGAATTCCCGCGCTCCACTGCCAAGGATATCGACAAGGCCCTGGACGCCGCCCACGCCGCCGCTGACGCCTGGGGCAAGACCTCGGCCCAGGACCGCTCGCTGGTACTGCTGAAAATCGCCGACCGCATCGAACAGAACCTCGAACTGCTGGCCATCACCGAAACCTGGGACAACGGCAAGGCCGTGCGCGAAACCCTGAACGCCGACATCCCGCTGGCCGCGGATCACTTCCGCTACTTCGCCGGCTGCATCCGCGCCCAGGAAGGCAGCAGCGCCGAGATCAACGAACACACCGCCGCTTACCACTTCCACGAACCGCTGGGCGTGGTCGGCCAGATCATCCCGTGGAACTTCCCGCTGCTGATGGCCGCCTGGAAACTCGCGCCAGCCCTGGCCGCCGGTAACTGCGTGGTGCTCAAGCCTGCCGAGCAAACCCCGCTGGGCATCAACGTGCTGATGGAACTGATCGGCGACCTGCTGCCGCCGGGCGTGCTGAACGTGGTGCACGGCTACGGCAAAGAAGCCGGCGAAGCCCTGGCCACCAGCAAGCGCATCGCCAAGATCGCCTTCACCGGCTCCACGCCAGTGGGCTCGCACATCATGCACGCGGCCGCCGAGAACATCATTCCGTCCACCGTTGAGCTGGGCGGCAAGTCGCCGAACATCTTCTTCGCCGACATCATGAAAGCCGAACCGCAATTCATCGAGAAAGCCGCTGAAGGCTTGGTGCTGGCGTTCTTCAACCAGGGCGAAGTGTGCACCTGCCCTTCCCGCGCGCTGGTGGAAGAGTCGATCTACGACGACTTCATGAAAGTGGTGATGAAGAAGGTCGAGTCGATCAAACGTGGCGACCCGCTGGACACCGACACCATGGTCGGCGCCCAGGCGTCCGAGCAGCAGTTCGACAAGATTTTGTCCTACCTCGAAATCGCCAAGGGCGAAGGCGCCGAGCTGCTCACCGGCGGCAAGGTCGAGAAGCTGACCGGCGATCTGGCCACCGGCTATTACATCCAGCCAACCCTGCTCAAGGGCACCAACAAGATGCGGGTGTTCCAGGAAGAAATCTTTGGCCCGGTGGTGAGCATCACCACGTTCAAGGATGAAGCCGAAGCCCTGGCGATTGCCAACGACACCGAGTTCGGCCTGGGTGCCGGCCTGTGGACCCGCGACATCAACCGCGCGTACCGCATGGGCCGGGCGATCAAGGCCGGGCGTGTATGGACCAACTGCTACCACCTGTACCCGGCGCATGCCGCGTTCGGTGGTTACAAGAAGTCCGGTGTGGGCCGTGAGACTCACAAGATGATGCTTGATCACTATCAGCAGACCAAAAACCTGCTGGTGAGCTACGACATCAATCCGCTGGGCTTCTTCTAACTCACAACCCGCTCCCACATTTGAAATGCAATAAAAATGTGGGAGCGGGCTTGCTCGCGAATGCGGTGTATCAGTTACTGAGTTTTCAACTGACTACCGCATTCACGAGCGAGCCCGCTCCCACACTTGATCTTCACAAGACCTTGCTACTCATTCGGCTTACTTAAGTAAGCCGGGATAAAACAATAAGAAAGGGATTCCATCATGCCCAGCGAACCGAATGGCGCTCCGGCGTCCGGGTCTTCCGTCGACTTTGAAAAGGTCGGCACCGAATACTTCCAACAACGGGAACTGAAAAAAGGCGCTGCCGGCTGGGTACTATTAGTCGGTCTCGGTGTTGCCTACGTCATCTCCGGCGACTACGCCGGCTGGAACTTCGGCCTGGCCCAGGGTGGCTGGGGCGGTATGTTCCTCGCCACACTGCTGATGGCCACCATGTACCTGTGCATGTGTTTCTCCCTGGCCGAACTGTCTTCCATGATCCCTACCGCCGGCGGCGGCTACGGCTTTGCCCGCAGCGCGTTCGGCCCCTGGGGCGGGTTCCTCACCGGCACCGCGATCCTTATCGAATACGCCATCGCCCCCGCCGCCATCGCGGTGTTTATCGGCGCCTATTGCGAGTCGCTGTTCGGCATTGGCGGCTGGATGATCTACCTAGCGTTCTACATCATCTTTATCGGCATCCACATCTTCGGCGTGGGTGAAGCGCTGAAGCTGATGTTTGTGATTACCGCCGTCGCCGCGATTGCCCTGGGTGTGTTCCTGGTGTCGATGGTGCCGCACTTCAGTGTCGCCAACCTGCTGGACATCCCGGTGACCGAGGCCAAGGGCGCCAGCTCTTTCCTGCCCTTCGGTTATGTCGGCGTGTGGGCGGCGATTCCCTATGCGATCTGGTTCTTTTTGGCCGTCGAAGGTGTGCCACTGGCCGCTGAAGAAACCAAGAACCCCAAACGCGACCTGCCCCGCGGCCTGATCGGCGCCATTGTGGTGCTGACCAGCTTCGCCCTGCTGATTTTGGTGATCGCCCCCGGCGGCGCTGGCGCCTACGCGTTGATGGCATCGGGCAATCCCCTGGTGGAAGCCTTGTCCAAAGCCTACGGCGGCTCCACGTGGATGGGCCACTTCGTCAATCTGGTGGGCCTGGCCGGGCTGATCGCGAGCTTCTTCTCGATCATCTACGCCTACTCCCGGCAGATCTTCGCCCTCTCCCGCGCCGGATACCTGCCGCGCAAGCTGTCGCAGACCAACAAAAGCAAGGCACCGGTACTGGCCCTGGTGATCCCCGGCATCATCGGGTTCGGCCTGTCGCTGACCGGCCAAGGCGATTTGCTGATCCTGGTCGCCGTATTCGGCGCGACCATTTCCTACGTGCTGATGATGGCCGCGCACATCACCTTGCGCATCCGCCGCCCCAAAATGGACCGCCCTTACCGTACTCCGGGCGGCATCTTCACCTCGGGCGTCGCCCTGGTACTGGCCTGCATCGCTGTTGTGGCGGGCTTTCTGGTGGATCCGCGCGTGGTGATTGGCGCCGCGATCATCTATGGAGTATTAATTGCTTACTTTGCTTTCTACAGTCGGCATCACTTGGTAGCAGGCACGCCGGAAGAAGAATTTGCGGCGATCCAGGCCGCAGAGGCCGCCTTGCACTAACTGCCATAAACCTCGACGCGGGCGCTTTACTCACATTCAGCCCGCGTCGACAAGGAGACTCTGTATGGCAAGCTTTTCCCACGCGGTCGGTGCATTGACCTACCGCTTCGACAGCCTCAAGGACGTGATGGCCAAGGCCAGCCCGGCCCGCTCCGGGGATTTTTTGGCGGGTGTTGCCGCCCAGAACGATGGCGAGCGGGTCGCGGCGCAAATGGCCCTGGCCAATATTCCGTTGAAGCACTTTCTTGAAGAAGTGTTGATCCCGTACGAAAGCGACGAAGTCACCCGGCTGATTATCGACACCCACGATAAACAGGCGTTTTCCGTGGTCAGCCACCTGACCGTCGGGGGTTTGCGGGATTGGCTGCTCAGCGACGCGGCCGACGAACAGAGCCTGCGCGCCCTGGCGCCCGGGCTGACACCGGAAATGGCCGCCGCCGTGTCGAAGATCATGCGCGTGCAGGATCTGGTACTGGTGGCGCAGAAAATCCGCGTCGTCACACAGTTCCGCGGCACGATGGGCCTGCGCGGGCGCCTGTCCACCCGCCTGCAGCCCAACCATCCCACCGATGAGCCGGCCGGTATCGCCGCGAGCATTCTTGACGGCCTGCTCTACGGCAACGGCGACGCCATGATCGGCATCAACCCGGCCACCGACAGCATCGCCTCGATCTGCGCGATGCTGGAAATGCTCGACGCGATCATCCAGCGTTATGAAATCCCGACCCAGGCCTGCGTGCTGACCCACGTCACCACCTCCATCGAAGCCATCAACCGTGGCGTGCCGCTGGACCTGGTGTTCCAGTCGATCGCCGGCACCGAGGCGGCCAATGCCAGTTTCGGCATCAGCCTGAGCGTGCTGCAGGAAGGCTACGACGCGGGCCTGAGCCTGAACCGCGGCACCCTCGGGCAAAACCTGATGTATTTCGAAACCGGCCAGGGCAGCGCCTTGTCGGCCAACGCACACTTTGGCGTCGACCAGCAAACCTGCGAAACCCGCGCCTATGCCGTTGCCCGGCATTTCAAACCGTTTTTGGTGAACACCGTGGTCGGTTTTATCGGCCCCGAGTACCTGTACAACGGCAAGCAGATCATCCGCGCCGGCCTCGAAGACCACTTCTGCGGCAAGCTGCTGGGCGTGCCCATGGGGTGCGACATCTGCTACACCAACCATGCCGAAGCCGACCAGGACGACATGGACACCCTGCTCACCCTGCTGGGCGTGGCCGGGATCAACTTCATCATGGGCATCCCGGGCTCCGACGACATCATGCTCAACTACCAGACCACTTCATTTCACGACGCGCTGTACGCCCGCCAAACATTGGGTTTAAAGCCGGCACCGGAGTTTGAACAGTGGCTGGCGAAAATGGGCATCTTCACGCAAGCCGACGGCAAGGTGCACTTCGGCAACAGCCTGCCACCGGCATTCCGCCACGCCTTGGCGCAACTGGGATGAAGAAGGAACCGCCCGTGCACATCGACACCCCGGAAAACAACGTGGACAACCCGTGGCTTGAGCTGCGGCGCCTGACCCCGGCGCGGATTGCCCTGGGCCGCACCGGCACCAGCATGCCTACCGGCGCTCAGCTGGATTTCCAGTTCGCCCATGCCCAGGCCCGCGACGCGGTACACCTGCCGTTTGATCATGCAGGACTCAGCAGCCAACTGGCGGAGCGCGGCCGCGACAGCCTGTTGCTGCACAGCGCCGCCGTCGACCGCCACAGCTACCTGCAACGCCCGGACCTTGGGCGCCGCCTCAGTGATGAATCCGCCCAGGCCCTGCGGGACTATGCCGAAGCCAACCCCGGCGGCGTGGACCTGGCGGTGGTGGTGGCCGATGGCTTGTCGGCCCTGGCGGTGCATAAACATACGTTGCCGTTTCTTACACGCATGGAGGAACAAACCCACGCTGAAGGCTGGTCGCTGTCACCGGTGATTCTGGTGGAGCAGGGCCGTGTCGCCGTCGCGGATGAAGTCGGCCAGTTGCTCGGGGCAAAAATGGTGGTGATCCTGATCGGCGAGCGGCCGGGGCTCAGCTCGCCGGACAGCCTGGGGCTGTATTTCACCTACAACCCCAAAGTCGGCCTCACTGACGCCTACCGCAACTGCATCTCCAATGTGCGCCTGGAAGGCTTGAGCTACGGCATGGCCGCTCACCGCCTGCTTTACTTGATGCGGGAGGCCTGTCGCCGGCAGTTGTCGGGGGTCAACCTCAAGGATGAAGCGCAGGTACAAACCCTCGAGTCGGATGATCCCGACCTGATGAAAGGAAACTTCCTGCTCAGCCCACCGAAGGACTGATCCCTGCACGATTGCGCTTTTTCTCTGCTTTAGGCAGCATCGAGACACGGCCGCTTGTGTGGTCATACCCCATTTGGAAGTTGAGGCCTGGCATGCGGATTACTCAAGCGACCCTGGAACACCTGGACCTGTTGACCCCGCTTTTCGTCAAATACCGCGAATTTTACGGCGCGCTGCCGTTTCCTGATTCGAGCCGCGCCTTCCTGGAAAAACGCCTGCGCCGCAAGGAGTCTGTGATCTATCTGGCGCTGGCCGACGATGACGACAAGAAACTGCTCGGTTTCTGCCAGCTGTATCCAAGCTTTTCATCGTTGTCCCTCAAGCGCGTGTGGATCCTCAACGACATCTACGTCGCCGAAGACGCACGCCGGCAGTTGGTGGCCGACAACCTGATGCGTACCGCGAAGAAGATGGCCAAGGAAACTCAAGCCGTGCGCCTGCGTGTGTCCACCAGCAGTGACAACCAGGTGGCGCAGAAAACCTACGAGTCCATCGGTTTTCGGGAAGACACCGAGTTCAAGAACTACGTGCTTGCGATCAGCGATGACTGACAACTATTAACCAAACCTCATACATCTGTTGTGGGAGCCCCCTCCCACACTGACGCTGTGTCTACAATCAGATCGCTTTCGCGACATTCCCCGCTACAAAACCAGCACGCTTTTCACAACTCTATCCGTATAATGCGGACCTTTCAGGGTCGTAAGAAATACGCCACTACCTTGTAGCCCTTATTACCCGAAGCCTCCGCACAGGCCCGCTGAGCCAGGCCATTCACACAGGTGCCCTCCATGGATTTCAACCCGCTTGACCTTATCCTGCATCTCGACGTGTACCTCGACATGCTGGTGAGAAACTACGGAGTGTGGATCTACGCCATTCTGTTCCTGGTTATCTTTTGCGAAACCGGCCTGGTGGTCATGCCGTTTCTGCCGGGTGATTCCTTACTGTTCATCGCCGGCGCTGTTGCAGCGGGCGGCGGCATGGACCCGATATTGCTGGGCGGCCTGCTTATGCTCGCGGCCATCCTGGGTGACAGTACCAACTACGTGATCGGACGAACGGCCGGGGAACGCTTGTTCAGCAACCCCAACTCGAAGATCTTCCGCCGCGACTACCTGCAAAAAACCCACGACTTCTACGACAAGCACGGCGGCAAAACCGTGACCCTGGCGCGCTTCCTGCCGATCCTGCGCACGTTTGCGCCGTTCGTCGCCGGTATCGCGAAAATGCCTTACCCGCGCTTCTTCGGTTTCAGCGTGTTCGGCACCGTCCTCTGGGTCGGCGGCCTGGTAACCCTGGGCTACTTCTTCGGCAACGTGCCGTTCATCAAGAAAAACCTGTCGCTGCTGGTGGTGTTCATCATCCTGCTGTCGCTGGTACCGATGATCATCGGTGTGTTCCGCAGCCGCTTTGGCCGCAATTCCACCGAAGCCAAGCCGCAGTAACCTGCGATGTGGTCCCTCAGCGCCTGGCGTCGCCGGCGCCTGCTGGCCAAGCACCCGATTGCCGATGAAACGTGGCAGCGGGTGCGCCATCACCTGACGTTCCTCGACGGCATCACTGCCGAGCAAGACCAGTGGCTGCGGGAAGCCTGCGTGGTGTTCCTCGCCGAAAAACACCTCACCGCCCTGCCCGGCGTCGAACTGCACCAGGAACAGCGCCTGCTGCTCGCCGCCCAGGCACAGCTGCCGCTGATGAACCTTGGCGACCTCGACTGGTACCAGGGCTTCCACGAGATCGTGCTGTACCCCGACGACTTCCTCAGCCCGCAGCGCCATCGCGACGCCAGCGGCGTGGAGCACGAGTGGGACGGCGAGCACAGCGGCGAAGCCTGGCAACAGGGCCCGGTGATCCTTGCGTGGCCCGGCGTACTGGCCAGCGGCAACTGGGAAGGCTACAACCTGGTCATTCACGAACTGGCCCACAAGCTGGACATGCTCAACGGCGACGCCAACGGCCTGCCACCCCTGCACCACGACATGCGCGTGCAGGAATGGGCCAGCGTCATGCAAAGCGCCTTCGACGACCTCAACCGCCAGCTCGACCGCAACCCTGACGCCGAAACGGCCATCGACCCCTACGCCGCGGAAAACCCGGCCGAGTTCTTTGCCGTCACCAGCGAATATTTCTTCAGTGCCCCGGATTTACTGGTCAGCAGTTATCCACAGGTGTACGAGCAACTGAGCCACTTCTACCGTCAGGATCCCCTGGCGCGCCTGCACCAACTGCAGGCCGGCGACGTGCGGTATCAGACGGAACGCCAAGCGCACTACGACGTCTGACGCATGGCATCGGCGTCAGAATATGCCTATAATCGCCGCCACTTTTAGGCCAATCCGGCCATGTTCCATGGCCAACTACGGGGGCAACGCCCAATGAGCTACAGCAAGATTCCGGCTGGCAAAGACCTGCCGAACGACATCTACGTCGCCATCGAGATTCCGGCCAACCACGCGCCGATCAAATACGAAATCGACAAAGACAGCGACTGCCTGTTCGTTGACCGTTTCATGGCCACCCCGATGTTCTACCCGGCCAACTACGGTTTCATCCCCAACACCCTGGCAGACGACGGTGACCCCCTCGACGTGCTGGTCGTGACCCCTTACCCGGTTACCCCAGGCTCGGTTATCCGCGCCCGCCCGGTCGGCATCCTGAACATGACTGACGACGGCGGCGGCGATGCCAAAGTTATCGCAGTACCACACGACAAGCTGTCCCAGCTGTATGTCGACGTGAAGGAATACACCGATCTGCCGCCACTGCTGCTGGAACAGATCAAACACTTCTTCGAGAACTACAAAGACCTCGAAAAAGGCAAATGGGTGAAGATCGACGGTTGGGGCAATGCAGACGCCGCCCGCGCCGAGATCCTGAAGTCGGTCGCTGCCTACAAAGGCTGATACCGCTATTCGCTCTGAAAAAGCCCCGATTAAACGGGGCTTTTTTTGTGGGAAAAATATAAACATTCGGCTACTTTAATAAACATATTTACAGCAATTGTTTAACTAGCTTAATCAACTAGCAGAATAGTCCTGCGATAAGGAAACACCTACATACAGCAACTCAACGCATGGTTTATTTGATCTGATTTTACGGCCAGTAAACTCTGCGTTTATGAATACATCAGGTGATCGCTTAAGAGCGCTATTACGGGAAGTTCATCTTTCCGCTTCCGACTTCGCCAAGAACCGCGATGTTACGCCTCAACACGTAAACAACTGGTTCAAACGCGGCGTCCCCATGGGCCGGCTCAACGAGTTCGCAGAATTGTTGTGCGTCACCAGCCGTTGGCTGCGCACAGGCGAAGGCCCCAAACATCCACCCGCCAACTACCTGCTGGAAGGATCCGATGCAGACACCTCCCACCGTATCGCCCGCGAGACCAGCGGCAACTACATCACCCACCCGGTCTCGGGCCCGGTAAAAATCGACGTGGAGATCCCCCTCCACCCCACCTTCACCTCGACCGAAAGCATCCGCCTCTCCCTGCACACCCTTGAAGCCATCGGTGTAAGCCCGGAGCGGGCACTCGGGGCCTACATGGTCGGCAACAGCATGATCGACATCATCCAGGACGGAAGTACCCTTGCCATCGACTGTGGTCGCAAACAGATCATCGATGGCGAAATCTACGCGGTAGAGCACGACGGAATGCTGCGGATCAAATACCTCTACAACCGTCCAGGAGGTGGCCTGCGGATGCGCAGCCACAACAGCGCCGAGCATCCGGACGAGTTTTTGACCTATGAGCAGCGGCATGAGCAGAACTTTGAGATTCTGGGTTGGGTGTTCTGGTGGGCGACACTGAATAACCGCCGCCCGCCGGTGCCGCTGGATGAGCATTTATTGGGCTACGAAGGCTCTAAATCGGATCCGGAGCTGGGAAATTGAGGCGAATGTGGGTATTATCCGCCGCACATTTGGCAGGGGGTTGGCGTGAAGCCGGTCCGCCCTGCCTGGCGATGCGGAGGAGTTCCCGCTGATGCCCCTTATCATCTGGGTGCGAGCCTGGGTGAACGATTTGAAGGCTGGTGAGGTTTACCAAAAATAAGCTGAACCAGTCCCCGAGAAGCCGGCCACAAGCCGGCTTTTTAATGCCTGGAAGAAATGCGCTACACCTGCCAGGCATCGAGCTATTTGAGAACGCGCCAACCGCTCCAAGGCACGCAAGCCGTCTTTTCCATCCTCAGGACATTCGCCTGATACGTCGCTAAAAGCCCGTTCCAAGAACACGTTTCGCATACCTGTCGTTACCAACGACATGACATCAAGACGTGTCGCAAAAATCAAAATATAGCGACACGTAGTGCACGCATGTTTACACTGACGCCACGAAAGGGCGCCCTGATGAGCCCCTCTTACCTTTAGACGGATAAGTCAAAGACCGAGCCCCATCCATGACCGCATCCCACCTTCCCTGGCAGGCTGACAAGCCCTACAACCAGCTTCCCACTTTGCCACCGGCAACTGTTCTGGAAACCCATGCAGTGCTCAAACGCTGCATTGAGGCCCGCACAGCCCTGGCCGAATTGAAGCAAGCGGCTGAGCTGATCCCTAACCAGACAATGCTGATCAACACCATTCCATTGCTGGAGGCCAAGGACAGCTCAGAGATCGAAAGTATCGTCACCACCACGGATTTGCTCTTTCAGCATGCTCAGGATGGGGATAGCCACGCAGACCCAGCGACCAAGGAAGCACTGCGCTACCGCAAAGCCCTGCAGAAAGGTTATCAATCGTTGGCCGACCGCCCACTCTCCACCGGTGCTGCAGTCGAAATCTGCCGCACGCTTAAAGGCGTGAACATGGATATACGCCGGGTGCCAGGAGTCCAGCTAGCCAACGACCGAACCGGCGAGATCATCTATACCCCACCGGAAGGCGAAGATCGCTTACGTGACATGCTCGCCAACTGGGAGCGCTTCCTGCACAACGAGACCGACCTGGATCCATTAGTACGTATGGCGGTTAGTCACTATCAATTCGAAGCCATTCACCCATTCACCGACGGCAATGGCCGTACCGGGCGAGTGCTCAACACCCTGTACCTGATCCAGGAAGGCTTGCTGAATCTACCGATTCTCTACCTTAGCCGTTACATCATTGCCCATAGGGCCGATTACTACCGCTTGTTGCTAGACGTCACTCGCGAACAAGCCTGGGAGCCCTGGCTGCTGTACATGCTCAGTGCCGTGGAGGAAACAGCACGCTGGACCTGTGCAAAAATTGCCGCTATACGCAGCCTGTCCGAACACACCTCCCAGTTTGTTCGTGAGCAGTTGCCGAAAACCTATTCCCGCGAGCTGGTAGACGTCATTTTCGAACAGCCCTACTGCCGTATCAGCAACGTAGTTGACAAACAGATTGCACAGCGTCAAGCGGCCTCCCGCTACCTCAAAGAGCTAGTCGCCATTGATGTTCTGCAAGAGGTGCAGGTTGGAAAGGAAAAGCTCTTCATTCATCCCAAACTGATGCAGCTACTCACTCGCGACAGCAATGACTTCAAGCCATACGCCTGAGGGGACCGCTTTAATCCATGGCGATCGTCTGCCGGGATTTCCGCCCCTGAGCCAGGATGATGAGCATTTGGTCAGTAGATCGCTGACCAAATGCATCGCAACCTCAGCGTAGGCTTAAGGTCCTCACCTCGGCTGCAAACAGTCCAGCGCTCGATCCACCACCACCTTCGACATTTCCACCAAATGCATCACCGCCCGCTGTGCGCCATTCAGCGGCTCGGTCGACGCCTGGGCGGTTGCTACGGCGCAATGCAGCAACTCGGCAGCATGGGCCAGCGCATCTTCGAAACTCAGTTCGTCATCGACGGTAAACGGGTTGGGTGAAGGCTGCGCGTCCGGCGCTTTAAGGTAGTGATCGATCACTCGACGCGAGGCATCAGTGTCGCGGAGTAAGGCTTTATGGAATGCGGGTGGATCGGGGGTAACTTTGACCATGGTAAATCTCCAATCAAACATTTGGAGCCACCACTCCTCGCGACTAAACGAAGGCGGCAGCTGTACGCAGGTTAGTCGACCGGTCGATTGGAAACCCGGCGCGCCCGAGGGCGCCCTGCGCACAGCCACCATAAAAGTGCAGGCGAAAAACGGCCTGACTCATGAACTGATCGTGCGCCAATCGAATCCGGGCGACTAAACCCGATCACCGAATATGCAGTGACGGAACGCAGACTAGTCGCGGGATTTTGCTGGCGCAAGCGCTTGGAATTCTCTAGGAAACGTCCTGCAAATGAAAGGGATCAGTCTTCCTGGCCATTCCCAATCACTGCATCTTCTTGACTCTCCCCCTAAGGTCACACCTCACCCTGAAATCCCAGTTTTCAGGACCGCACCACCATGAGCCAACGCATCCTGGTCATCCTCGGCCACCCTTCCAGCACCAGCTTCTGCTCGGCCCTCACCGACACCTACATCACCAGCGCCAAAAACGCCGGCCACGAAGTACGCATCCTGCGTCTGGGTGAACTGGCCTTCGACCCTATCCTCCACAACGGCTACAACCAGGCCCAGCCTCTGGAACCCGACCTGCTCAACGCTCAATCCGACATCCTGTGGGCCAATCACCTGACGTTTGTTTTCCCCATCTGGTGGGGTGGAATCCCTGCGTTGATGAAAGGTTTTATCGACCGAATTTTCCTATCCGGTTTCGCCTTCAAATACCGCAAGGGAAAGGCCTTCCCCGACAAACTCCTGAAGGGCAGAACCGCGCACTTGCTGGTGACCCTGGACACGCCGCCGTGGTATTACAGGTGGTTCTACCGCATGCCCGCGCTGCACCAGATACGCAAGACGACGCTGGAGTTTTGTGGCATCCAGCCGATCAAGACGTTGCAGTTCGGGCCGGTGCTTGGCTCTACGCCAGCACAGCGGGAACAGTGGCTGAAACAGGCCGGCGCACTCTTTGGGAAAAGGATTTTTCATGTACATCGGCAAAGCCGCGCAACTGTCGGGCACAACCATCAAGGCGATTCGTCACTATGAGGCCATCGGCCTGTTGCCGCCGCCGCAGCGGGAAGGCCGTTATCGGATTTACTCTACGCAAAGTGTCGAGCTGCTGACGTTCATCAAGTGTGCCCAGCAGTTGGGTTTCAAGCTCAAGGAGTTGCAGGTGATTCTGGTCGGGCATCCTGGTGATGGGTTGCCCTGGGAGCTGGCGGACAAGGCAATCACCAACAAAAAGCAGGAACTGATGAAGCAAATCGAAGCGCTGCAGAAGATGCACGGGGGATTGGTCGAATTTGAGGCCAGTCTCAAGGACGCTCAGGGTCAATGCAACGCACCACCGAAAACGCCACGGCCGTCAATGAGCTGAACCGCTGTTTTACGTAGTACCGGGCAGCGGCTCGGAACAGAAAAAGCTTCGCAAGTAATGGAGTGGTTTCCGGCCGCACTGGGAAAGGTCCACTTCGAGCGCGATTGGCAATGGCGTGCTGGCGGGAAGTTGGACGGCGATTACCGGCGTGTGGGACGCCATCAAGCAAGTGCAGGAGATCTTCAAGGACGCCGGCAAGCTGTTTGAAAGCCTGGGGGCGACAGCCAGCGAATTGATGAGCTGGCGAGTACTGCGCCAAAGGTTATGGAACAGGCGATCCTGCTGGCCAGTGATGAGGCGGCGCTGTGCCTGATGTGCGCATCTGACTGGACAGTGAGCCGAATCGCTCACACAATCGGCTCACCAAATGAGCCGAATAAGCCTTCTATTCGGCTCACATACCGAGCATGCCTCCATGGATCACCCGAACTGGATCTGGCAACAACCCGACTGGCCGCACTTTCACTGGCAACCAGAGCGCCTTGCAGCGTTGTTGCGAGAGTGCACGCAGGCGCAAGGAAAGTTGCTGGGCATGCTCGGTTCGGTCAGCCAGGCCCAGAGTTCAGAGAATGAACTGGATGCGTTGCTGCAAAACATTCTGACCTCCTCGGCAATCGAGGGTGAGCAACTGAATATGGGTTCCGTACGTTCCTCTTTGGCCCGACGCCTGGGCCTGGAGCAATTGCAAGACGGCTCAGTGAGCCGACGCAGCGAGGGTCTGGCTGACTTGATGCTGGACGCCACGCAACAGTTTGCTCAACCGTTTACCCTCACCCGTCTATTTAACTGGCATCGGTGGTTGTTTCCCGCCGAGGAGGCCCGCTTTTCCACCCACGGCTTGAACGTAGGCGCGCTAAGGGGGGATGAGCCCATGCAGGTTGTGTCGGGACGACTGGACCGACCCACTGTGCATTTCGAGGCCCCACCCCGCCAAGGGCTAGAGCAGTCGCTGGACGATTTCATCGAATGGTTTGAAGCCAGTCGCCATCATGCGGCCCTTGACCCATTGCTGCGCGCAGGCCTGGCGCATTTCTGGTTCGTCACCCTGCATCCCTTCGATGATGGTAATGGTCGTCTGACGCGGGCGATTACCGACCTCGCGCTTGCCCAGGCAGAGCATCAAGCGATCCGCTTCTACGCGATGTCGGCGAGCATCCTTGAAGACCGGGCGGGCTATTACCGTGCACTGGAAACCAGTCAAAAGGCCACGCTGGATATCACCGATTGGCTTGAGTGGTTCCTGCAAACGCTGCTTCGTAGCTTGCAGCAGGCCATGGTGCGGATTGACCGGGTACTGGGCAAAACCCGCTTCTGGCAGCAGCATCGGGACCACGCACTCAGCGCCGAACAGACCAAAGTCTTGAATCGCCTGCTCGACGGTGGCGAAAAGGGCTTTGAGCACGGGATCAGCGCCGCCCAGTATCAGGCAGTGGCCAAAGTGTCCAAGGCCACGGCGACCCGACATCTGGCCGATCTTCTGGAAAAAAACTGCCTGGTTCGGCTACCCGGCGGCGGCCGCAGCACCCGCTATCAAATCAACACCCAAGGCGATTGATTTTCAAGGCAAATCCCCCCACTCATTTGCCCCAATCCCCCATGTCTGCTAGTGTCGCGCCGGTTTACCGTCTACCGGAATAGCCGCCATGGCCCGCAAAAAAGTTGCACTCGATTTCGAACAATCCCTCGCCGACCTGCAAACCCTGGTCGAGCGGATGGAGAACGGCGAGTTGTCGCTGGAAGACTCGTTGACCGCATTCGAGCAAGGCATCGGCCTGACCCGCGACTGCCAGAGCGCCCTGGCGCAGGCGGAGCAGAAGGTCCAGGTGTTGCTGGAACGCGATGGGGAGTTGGCCGAAGAACCTTTCGATGCGGAACAGCCTGAATGATCGACGCTTATCAGGCCGACAGCCAGGCCCGGGTCAATGCTGCGCTGGAACCGCTGTTTGTCGCGCCCAGCCCTGAGCTGAACCGCCTGTATGAGGCCATGCGCTACAGCGTGATGAACGGTGGCAAGCGGGTTCGCCCGTTGCTCGCCTATGCGGCCTGTGAAGCCCTCGGCGCCCAGGCGGAGGAAGCCAACGGCGCCGCCTGTGCGGTGGAGTTGATCCACGCTTACTCCCTGGTACACGACGATTTGCCGGCAATGGACGACGACGATCTGCGTCGCGGCCAACCCACTACCCATAAAGCCTTTGATGAAGCCTGCGCGATTCTCGCCGGTGACGGCCTGCAAAGCCTGGCGTTCAGCGCCCTGCTGGACCCGCGCCTGAGCAGCGTCAACGCCGAGATCCGTCTGCGCATGGTTACCGCGCTGGCGCTGGCCGCAGGGCCTGCCGGCATGGTCGGCGGTCAGGCGATTGACCTGGGTTCGGTCGGTTTGAAGCTCGATCAACAAGCCCTGGAATACATGCACCGCCACAAGACCGGCGCGCTGATCGAGGCCGCCGTGCACCTCGGCGCCCTGGCCAGTGGCCGTGCCGAAGCTGCGCAACTGGCGGCGCTGCAAACCTACGCGCGGGCCATCGGCCTGGCGTTCCAGGTGCAGGACGATATTCTCGACGTTGAAAGCGATACCGCGACCCTCGGCAAGCGCCAGGGTGCTGATATCGCACGGGACAAGCCGACTTATCCTTCGCTTCTCGGGCTGGAAGCCGCCAAGGCGTACGCCCTGGAGCTGCGGGACCAGGCCCTGGATGCCCTGCGACCTTTCGACGCGGCTGCCGAGCCACTGCGTGACCTGGCGCGGTATATCGTCGAACGTCGCCACTGACAACAGCGGCCTTTTCCACCGCATATCAGCCAAGTTCGGCGCTCTGCGTGGGCAGTTTGCGATGCTTGAGGTAAACTGCCGCCTCTTCTATACCTATAACGATTCGCCTGATGCCCACGACGTTTCAAGAGATTCCCCGCAAGCGCCCGGCCACGCCCCTGCTGGACCGTGCCAACACGCCAGCCGGCCTGCGCCGCCTGGGTGAAGCCGAGCTGGAAACCCTGGCCGATGAGTTGCGCCTGGAATTGCTCTACACGGTCGGCCAGACCGGTGGGCATTTCGGTGCCGGCCTGGGCGTCATCGAGCTGACCATTGCGCTGCATTACGTATTCGACACTCCGGACGACCGGCTGGTGTGGGACGTGGGTCATCAGGCCTATCCGCACAAGATTCTCACCGGACGCCGCGAGCGCATGGCCACACTGCGCCAGAAGGATGGCATCGCCGCCTTCCCGCGCCGCTCCGAGAGCGAGTACGACACCTTTGGCGTCGGCCACTCCAGCACCTCTATCAGTGCAGCGTTGGGCATGGCGATTGCCGCCCGCCTGCAAAACAGCGATCGCAAGGCGATTGCGGTGATCGGTGATGGCGCGTTGACCGCCGGCATGGCCTTCGAGGCGCTGAACCACGCGCCGGAAGTGGACGCCAACATGCTGGTGATCCTCAACGACAACGACATGTCGATCTCGCGCAATGTCGGTGGCCTGTCGAATTACCTGGCAAAAATCCTCTCCAGCCGCACTTACGCCAGCATGCGTGAAGGCAGCAAGAAGGTGCTCTCGCGTCTGCCCGGCGCGTGGGAAATTGCCCGTCGTACCGAAGAATATGCCAAGGGGATGCTGGTTCCCGGCACCCTGTTCGAAGAGCTGGGCTGGAACTACATCGGCCCGATCGACGGCCATGACCTGCCAACCCTGATCGCCACCCTGCGCAACATGCGTGACCTTAAAGGCCCGCAGTTCCTGCATATCGTGACCAAGAAAGGCAAAGGCTTCGCCCCGGCGGAAGTCGACCCGATTGGTTACCACGCGATCACCAAGCTGGAACCGCTGAACGCCCCGGCCGCCGCGCCGAAGAAGCCCAGCGGGCCAAAGTATTCCGGTGTGTTCGGCGAATGGCTGTGTGACATGGCCGCCGCCGACCCGCGCCTGGTGGGCATCACCCCGGCGATGAAGGAAGGTTCCGACCTGGTGGCGTTCAGCGAGCGTTTCCCGCTGCGCTATTTCGACGTGGCCATCGCCGAGCAACATGCGGTGACCTTCGCCGCGGGCATGGCCTGTGAAGGCGCCAAGCCGGTAGTCGCGATCTACTCTACGTTCCTGCAACGCGGTTATGACCAGTTGATTCATGACGTCGCGGTGCAGAACCTCGACGTACTGTTCGCCATCGACCGTGCGGGCCTGGTGGGCGAAGACGGCCCGACCCATGCCGGCAGCTTCGACCTCTCGTACCTGCGCTGCATCCCCGGCATGCTGGTGATGACCCCGAGCGACGAGAACGAACTGCGCAAGATGCTCAGCACCGGCCACCTGTACAACGGCCCGGCGGCTGTGCGCTATCCGCGGGGGAATGGTCCGAATGCGGTGATCGAAAAGGACCTTGAGCCTATCGAAATCGGCAAGGGTATCGTCCGCCGCCAGGGCAGCGGCGTTGCCTTGCTGGTGTTCGGCGTGCAATTGGCTGAAGCCTTGAAAGTGGCCGAGAAGATCGACGCCACGGTGGTAGACATGCGTTTCGTCAAGCCACTGGACGAGGCCTTGGTGCGCGAGATCGCCGGCAGCCATGAGCTGCTGGTGACCATCGAAGAAAACGCCATCATGGGCGGCGCCGGTGCGGCAGTCAGTGAGTTCCTGGCACGGGAGAATATCCTCAAGTCGGTGCTGCACCTGGGCTTGCCGGATGTGTATGTCGAGCATGCCAAGCCGGCGCAGATGCTGGCCGAGTGCGGGCTGGATGAATCCGGGATTGAAGCTTCGGTTCGTCAGCGCATGGCCCTGCTGGGCCTGTAGAAACGCGATTAAAAATGTGGGAGCGGGCTTGCTCGCGAAAGCGCTGGGTCAGTCGACAGATGCATTGACTGACACTGCGCCTTCGCGAGCAAGCCCGCTCCCACATTTGTTTTATGCCAACTTCAAATGCTACGGACAGCCCATGAACCGCCTTCGCCTCGCCCTGCCCCTTCTGTTACTGCCCGCCACCGACCTGCTCGCCGACAGTTTCGAACGCGACCAAGCCCTCAAGCTGCCCGACATGGTGATCAGCGCCAACCGCCAGGTCCAGGCGCGCAACGACAGCAGCGCCGCCAACACCGTCTTCACCCGCGACGACATCGACCGCCTGCAACCCACCAGCGTGACCGACTTGCTCAGCCGCGTGCCCGGCGTGCAGGTTTCACAGGCCGGTGGCCGCGGCAGCCTGGCAAGCGTTTACATTCGTGGCACCAAGTCGGCCCAGAGCCTGGTGCTGGTCGACGGCCAGCGCATCGGCAACTCGACTTCCGGCGACAGCAACCTGCAGCACCTGAACATCCAGCAGATCGAACGCGTGGAAGTCCTGCGAGGTTCGCGCTCGGTGATCTACGGCAGCGATGCGATTGGCGGGGTGATCCAGATTTTCACCCGGCGTGGTAACGAGTCCGGCCTGCAACCCCGCCTGCATGTGGGATTTGGCAGCAACCAGACGTGGGAACGCAGCCTGGGCTTGTCCGGCGGCGATGCGCAAACCCGCTTCAACCTCGGCGCCAGCCTGGATGACACGGCCGGAATCAATCGCACGTACGACTCCTATCCCAGCGACCGTGACCATGACGCCTATCGCAACCAGGCCATCAGTTTCAGCCTGAGCCATGCCTTCAACGATGACCTCGAAGCGGGTGTGAACGTGCTGGATAACCGCGGCAAAAGCGAATTCGACAACCCGTTCGGTCGCTTCGATTCGACCACCTTCCAAAGCTTCCAGCAAAAGCCCTACACCCACTTCACCGTGAGCAGTGTCAGCACCTATGTTGACGCGCGTATCAATGACACGTGGAAGTCCCGGCTGGAAGCGGGCCACAGCGAAAACCGCGAAGAAACCCGGGACAAGCTCAGCACCGAACGCAGCGTGTTCAACACTTACCGCAACTCACTGAACTGGCAGAACGACCTGACCCTCAATGAGCAGAACAGCCTGATACTGGGCGGCGACTGGTACGAGGACCAGGTCAACAGCAGCACAGCGTTCGCCGAAGACAGTCGCTGGAATCGAGCGGTGTTTATCCAGCACCGTTTTCAAGCCCAGTCCTTTTCCACTGAACTGGGCCTGCGTCGCGACGATAACCAACAGTTCGGCGGCCACAATAGTTGGAGCGGCACCTTCACCCTGCCGCTGAACCCGGACAATGATCTGTTGCTGAGCTACAGCGAAGGCTTCCGCGCGCCTACGTTCAACGACCTCTACTACCCGGACGAATTCGGCTTCAAAAACAGTAACCCGAACCTCAAGCCCGAGACATCGAAAAGCTACGAAGTGCAATGGCGCAGCCAGCTCAGCGACAGCAGCCGACTGGAAACCTCGCTGTACCGCACCGATATTCAGGATGCGATCGTGTTTGCCAGCAACGGCCCGCAAAACGTCAGCGCCGCACGCATCAACGGCTTCGAGGCGGCGCTCAAGCAAGAACTGTTCGGCTGGCAAAGCAGCCTCGCCGTTGCATTGATCGACCCACGCGACCGCGACACCGGGCGCACACTGGCGCGTCGAGCCCGGCGCACCCTGAGCCTGGACCTGGATCGCCAATTCGATCAATTCGGCGTCGGCGCCAGCTGGCAAGCGGTGAGCAGCAGCTACGACGATGCGGCGAACCAGCAACGCCTGGGCGGGTATGGCTTGCTCGGGCTACGGGGCAGTTGGGCGGTGAACCATGAAGTCACGCTGGAAATGAAGCTCGATAACCTGCTGAACAAGGACTACAGCCGGGCGCTGTATCAGTATCAAGGCCAGCAATATGGCTATCGGGAAGAAGGCCGGGCACTGATGTTCGGGGTGACCTGGACGCCGGAACTCTAAGTCGCCTGCACCGGCCTCATCGCGGGCAAGCCCGGCTCCCACAGGGGACCGTGCTTATCCAGACGACTCGGTCAAATGTGGGAGCTGGCTTGCCTGCGATAGCGGTCTCACAGCCCCGGAGCAAGAACCTGACACAACCGCGCCACCGCTTCCAGCATCTGTCCGCTGGGCCGTTCCAGGCCCTTGTCGGGCACCAGCAGCAAATGCCCGTTCGCTACCGCCGCCACCTGGGGCCAGGCCTTCCAGGCATCCAGCTGCGCTTGATCGCCCGCCAGAATCACCTCGGGATTACGCTGCAACACCGACTCAATGCTGACCTGCGGTGCCGGTAATTTCAGGTCATCGAACACATTGCGCGCGCCGCACACACTCAGCGCATCGCTGATGATCTGCCCGCCACCCACGGTGTACAGCGGCTGGTTCCACACCTGATAAAACACCCGCAACGGCTCGGCCCGGTGATAGCGCGAGCGCAATTCGGCCAAGCGCTGACGCAACTGCGCGGCCAATTGCCGGCCGGCGTCATCCCGCCCGAGTTGCCGGGCAATGGTTTCGACCTGTGAGGTGAGTTGTTCGAGGCTGTGGGGTTCGGCGACAAATACCGGGATGTTCAGGCGTTGCAGCTGTTCACGCTGGCCCGGGCCGACGCTGCCGGGCCAAAGCAGGATCAGGTCGGGCTTGAGGCTGAGCAGCCGCTCCATGTCCAACTGCCCGTAGTTGCCCACAGACGGCACGTTCGCCAACGCCTGTGGCCGCTCGCCGCCATCCAGCAAGCCCACCAGTAACTCGGCCGCCCCCAGCTCAACGACGATTTCAGACAAGGAAGGCGCAAGGCTGACCACCCGCTCAACCGCCGCAGCCTGGGCCGCGACTGCCAGCAACAACACCGCCAGCCAGCCGCGCATCAACCCAACTGGCGCGGGATGCGGTAGAGGTAGAACAGCACCAGGGTCGACAATGCCAACAGAAACAGCGGCACCGCTTCCAGCCCGACAAACACCGCCAGCGCGCCGACCCAGGCCGGCAGTGCAGCCACCAGCAACGCCACACGACGGCGGGCCGCGAGGGTGATCCAGGCAGCCGGCTCTTCAGGGGTATCGAGGGCTTTGCCGGTGGCGATCAGCGCGTGTTTATAGCCGTGGAAGTAACGCAGGCTGACAAACATCGAGGCTACGCCGGCGATAAAAAACGGCATCGCCAGCACCGGCAGCAAGGGCTCGGCCTTGCCAAACACGAGGTTGATCACAAACAACGGCACCAACGCCAACGCCAGGTATTGCCACCAGTTAAACGACAGTCGCCGCTTGACCTGGCCGCGCGTCACGCCCGGTCGGCCTCGCCCTGGTGCTCGTTGCCCATCATGTGGTCGAGCTTGCTGGCCTTGGTGGCCAGGTAGAGCTTGTTGTGCGGGTTGTGGCCGGTGTGCAGCGGCACGCGCTCCGCGACGGTGATGCCCATGTCGGTCAAGGCTTTGACCTTGCGCGGGTTGTTGGTCATCAGCCGCAGGGATTTGACGCCCAGGTGCTGGAGCATCGGCAGGCAGATCCCATAGTCGCGCTGGTCAGCGGCAAAACCGAGGCGCTCGTTGGCTTCCACAGTGTCGGCGCCGCCATCTTGCAGCTCATAGGCGCGGATCTTGTTCAGCAGGCCAATGCCACGGCCTTCCTGACGCAGGTACAGCAACACGCCACGGCCTTCGCGGGCGATGGCCTGCAGGGCGGCTTCCAGTTGCGAGCCGCAGTCACAGCGCTGGCTGAACAGCGCATCGCCGGTCAGGCACTCGGAGTGCACGCGACCGAGGACCGGGGCACCGTCCGCCACGTCACCGAGGCTGAGAACAACGTGTTCGCGCCCGGTGGCTTCTTCAAGAAAGCCATTCATGGTGAACGTGGCAAAAGGGGTTGGCAGCTTGGAAGCGGCGACGAAAACGACGGGCACCTTGTGCTCCTGATTTCAGATTTCACAGGGGAGGGATTGTAACAGTAGGTTCCTACAGACGCTTAAGCTGAATTATCGCTGATAAAGATCAATAGGTTCGATTGGCCTTCAGCTTGGTTCTATGGGTGTCAGAAATGTTGATAGCCACGAATGGCTGGCGTGACGTCCAGGCCAGACGCATCCAGCAGGGTAACGCCCTGCCCCGCCTCGACCCGGCCGATTACATGGACCGGCACACCGGCGGCCAACAGCGGCGCCAGTTCGGCGGGCGGCAAGGTGAACGCCAGTACGTAGTCGTCCCCCCCGCTCAACGCGGCCACCCGGGCATCCGCTTCACCGACGAACGCCAGCAAGGCGGCGGACAATGGCAGTTTTTGCTGCTCGATCAACAAGCTGACAGCCGACGCCTTGGCGATATGCCCGCAATCAGCCAAAAGGCCGTCGGAAATATCCATGGCAGACGTGGCCTTGCCCCGCAACGCCAAGCCCAGCGCCAACTGCGGTTGCGGCGACCAGTAATGGGCCAGCAGTGGCTCGACGATAGCCGCCTCCGCCGTGCGCTGCCCCAGCACCAGCGGCAAGGCGCCCGCTGCGTTACCCAGCTCACCGCCCACACACAGCAAGTCGCCAGGCCGCGCGCCGCTGCGGGTCAAGGCCTGGCCCGCCGGCACCCGGCCAAACACGGTCATGGTCAGGCTCAGCGGCCCACGGGTGGTGTCGCCACCTACCAGAACCACGCCACAACCCTGCGCCATGGCGTTCAAGCCCTGGGCATAGCGTTGCAGCCAATCGGCATCAACCGTCGGGGTGGTGAGGGCAAGGGTAAACGCGAGGGGATTGGCGCCCATGGCCGCCAGGTCGCTGACTGCCACGGCCAGCGAGCGCTGGCCGAGCAGAAACGGATCGCAGGGGTCGGCAAAATGCACGCCGGCCACCAGGGTATCGGTAGAAATCGCCAGCTGTTCCCCGGGAGGAACAGCCAGCAAGGCGCAGTCGTCGCCAATCCCCAGTGCAATGCCTTCGCCGCCCTGCGCACAGGGCGCGGCGGCGAAGTAGTTGCGGATCAGCTCAAACTCGCCCATTGCGTCAGCAAGCGCCAGTTAGCGCTTGTACGCCTTCACTTCGGCTTCACGCAGGCGCGGGGCCAGCTTGTCGAGCACGCCGTTGACGAACTTGTGACCGTCGGTGGAACCGTAGACTTTCGCCAGTTCGATCCCTTCGTTGATCACAACGCGGTAAGGCACGTCGACGCGCTTGAGCAGTTCCCAGGTGGACAGGCGCAGTACGGCCAGTTCAACCGGGTCCAGCTCTTCGATCGCCAGGTCCAGGCACGGCATCAGTGCAGCGTCGATCTCCGCCAGGTTGGCCGGAACACCGTGCAGGATGTCGTGGAAGTAGCTGGCATCGGCCGCGCTGAAATCGTTGTCGACGCGAAACTGCGCCTCGATTTCGTTCAGCGAGGTTTTCGCCATGTGGCGCTGGTACAAAGCCTGGGTCGCGAGCTGGCGGGCCGAACGACGCTTTTCGCTTTTCGATGGCTTGCCGGCGTCTGCCGGGCGCGGGTCCTGGGGGTTGAACTGATCGCTGTCGTCGCTAATCACTTGGCCTCCAACTGCGCCAGCAGGCTGACCATTTCCAGGGCGGACAGGGCAGCTTCAGCACCTTTGTTGCCGGCCTTGGTGCCGGAACGCTCGATGGCTTGTTCGATGGAATCAACGGTCAGCACGCCAAAGGCGACCGGCACGCCGAACTCCATGGACACCTGGGCCAGGCCCTTGGTGCATTCGCCAGCCACGTATTCGAAGTGCGGAGTGCCGCCACGAATGACCGCGCCCAGGGCGATGATCGCCGCGTATTCACCCTGCTGTGCAACTTTCTGCGCAACCAGTGGAATTTCGAAGGCGCCAGGAGCGCGGATGATAGTGATGTCGCTTTCGCTCACACCGTGGCGAACCAGGGCATCCACGGCACCGCTTACCAGGCTTTCAACGACGAAGCTGTTGAAGCGGCCAACCACCAGGGCATAGCGGCCTTTGGGGGCGATGAAGGTACCTTCGATGGTCTTCAGGGTCATTCGACAAATCTCTTAAAGAGCCGGGACGCGCTTAGTGCGCGCCCCTCAGTGATATTTGAACCGCGAACAAGGGGCAAACAACGCCGGCCTTTATTCGGAGGGCACGTATTCTACTACTTCCAGGTCGAAACCGGATATGGCATTAAATTTCATTGGCGCACTCATCAGGCGCATTTTGCGCACGCCCAGGTCCCGCAGGATCTGCGAACCGGCCCCGACGATGCTGTAGGTGGTCGGTTTTTTCACCGGCGCGTGGTCGGCGGTTTCGCGGATATGCGCCAGCAGCACGTCGCCGTCCAGCGGATGGCCCAGCAGCAATACAACACCGCTGCCGGCCTCGGACACCGCGGACATCGCGGCCCGCAGGCTCCAGCGCCCCGGCTGCTTGACCATCAGCAGGTCCCGCAGCGGGTCCATGTTGTGCACCCGCACCAGGGTTGGCTCTTCAGCGCAGATGGTGCCCAGGGTCAGGGCCATGTGCACGTCGCCTTCCACGGAATCACGATAGGTCACCAGGTTGAACTGGCCCAGTTCGCTGTCCAGCGGCTGCTCGGCAATCCGCTGAACGGTACGTTCGTGGATCATCCGGTAGTGGATCAGGTCGGCAATGGTGCCGATCTTGATGTTGTGCAGCGCGGCAAATTCTTCCAGCTCGGCGCGACGGGACATGGTGCCGTCGTCGTTCATCACTTCGCAGATCACACCGCTCGGCTCGAAACCGGCCATGCGCGCCAGGTCGCAGGCCGCTTCGGTGTGGCCGGCGCGAGCCAGGGTGCCACCCGGCTGGGCCATCAGCGGGAAGATGTGGCCCGGGCTGACGATGTCTTCGGCCTTGGCGTCTTTCGCGGCAGCGGCTTGTACGGTGCGGGCGCGGTCAGCAGCGGAGATGCCAGTGGTGACACCGGTGGTGGCTTCGATGGACACGGTGAACTTGGTGCCAAACCCGGAACCATTGCGCGGCGCCATCAACGGCAGCTTCAGCAGCTCGCAGCGCTCGCGGCTCATCGGCATGCAGATCAGGCCACGGGCGTGCTTGGCCATGAAGTTGATGTGTTCCGGCTGGCAGCACTCGGCGGCCATGATCAGGTCGCCTTCATTCTCGCGGTCTTCGTCATCCATGAGGATGACCATCTTGCCTTGGCGGATGTCTTCAACCAGTTCTTCGATGCTGTTGAGCGCCACGCGGCACCCCCTTGGGTCAGGATTTAAGGTAGCCGTTAGCGGCTAAAAAACTTTCAGTGATGTTCCCGGCGGGCCCTTGAAGAGAGTCAGACTCTGCGGCCTTATCGCCCAACAACAGGCGCTCCAGGTAACGGGCAAGCAAGTCCACTTCCAGGTTCACCCGGCGACCCGGCTGGTACGACGCCATGATGGTTTCGCTCAGGGTGTGGGGAATGATGGTCAGTTCAAATTCGGCGCCATTCACGGCGTTCACGGTCAGGCTCGTGCCGTCGACGGTGATCGAGCCTTTGTGAGCGATGTACTTGGCCAGCTCTTTCGGCGCGCGAATACGGAATTCCACGGCACGCGCGTTTTCGCTGCGAGCAACCACTTCGCCGACACCGTCGACGTGGCCGCTGACCAGGTGCCCACCGAGACGGGTGGTCGGGGTCAGGGCTTTTTCCAGGTTCACCGGGCTGCCGCTCTTGAGGTCGTTCATCGCGGTGCAGTCCAGGGTTTCCCGGCTGACATCGGCGGCAAAGCCGTTGCCAGGCAATTCGATGACGGTCAGGCATACACCGCTGACGGCGATGCTGTCGCCCAGTTTGACGTCGCTCAGGTCGAGCTTGCCGGTTTCAACCAGCAGGCGTACATCGCCGCCTTTTGGGGTCATTGCACGGATGCTGCCGATGGATTCGATAATGCCGGTGAACATGCCGTTCTCCTGAAGACGTGGCGCAGGCCGGGAATTATACGCTCGCTGATGGCAGAGGGATGGCAGTGACTCGCCAGTCATCGCCAACAGCGCGCATTTCAGTGATCTTGAGTTGGGGGGCGTCGGCCAGTTTCTCAAGCGGCCAGTCCAGCAAAGGCCGGGCGGCAGAGCCAAGAAACTTGCCGGCGACGAATATCACGTACTCGTCCACCAGCCCTTGCTGGGCGAAGGCACCCGCCAGGCTTGGGCCCGCTTCCACCAACACTTCGTTGACACCACGGGCCGCCAGGGCCACCAGCGCGGAACGCAGGTCGACCTGGCCGTCGACACCCGGCACCACCAGGCACTCGGGGCCTGTGGGGTACTGGTTGTCCGGCGTCACGCAGGTGATGACCAGCGCGGGGCCAGCCTTGAAGAACGGCGCATTCAGCGGCACCCGCAGGCGGCCGTCGATCAGCACACGCAGCGGCGGACGGGACATCGCCAGGGCGGTGGTTTCTTCATCCAGGCCCAGTTCGGCGGCGCGCACGGTCAGGCGAGCACCATCGGCCAGCACCGTGTCGGCGCCGGTCAGCACCACACTGGCCTGGGCACGCAGGCGCTGCACCGCGGCACGGGCGGCCGGGCCGGTGATCCATTGGCTTTCGCCGTTGGCCATCGCGGTGCGACCGTCCAGGCTCATGGCCAACTTGACCCGCACAAACGGCAGGCCATGCTCCATGCGCTTGAGAAAGCCCGGGTTAAGCGCCCGCGCTTCGTTTTCCAGCAAGCCGCTGTAGGTCTCGATCCCGGCCTGGGCCAGGCGGCGCATGCCACGCCCGGCGACTTCCGGGTTCGGGTCCTGCATTGCCGCAACCACACGGGCCAGGCCGGCATTCACCAAGGCATCGGCGCAGGGCGGTGTGTGCCCGTGGTGGCTGCACGGTTCAAGGGTCACGTAGGCCGTGGCGCCCCGGGCTTTGTCGCCCGCTGCCCGCAGGGCATGGACTTCCGCATGGGGTTCGCCGGTGCGCACGTGCCAGCCTTCGCCGACAACCTGCCCGTCACGCACGATCACGCAGCCAACCCGGGGGTTGGGGTGGGTGGTGTACAGGCCCTTGCGCGCCAATTCCAGGGCACGGGCCATGTAATGGGCGTCGAGTACCGCTTGTTCTGCCGAAGGTGGGTTCATTCTTTTACCGGCTCACGGGCCAGGCGGTCGATCTCTTCGCGGAACTCGTTGAGGTCCTGGAAGCGTCGATACACCGAGGCGAAACGGATATAGGCGACTTCGTCGAGCTTTTGCAGCTCGCCCATCACCAGTTCTCCAACCACCAGGGATTTGACTTCGCGCTCGCCGGTGGCGCGCAGCTTGTGCTTGATATGCACCAGTGCCGCTTCCAGCCGCTCGACACTCACCGGGCGTTTTTCCAGGGCGCGCTGCATTCCGGCGCGCAGTTTTTCTTCGTCGAAAGGCTGGCGACTGCCGTCGGTCTTGATCAGACGTGGCAATACCAGTTCGGCGGTTTCGAAGGTGGTGAAACGTTCACCGCAGCCAGAGGCCAGGCATTCACGCCGGCGACGCACCTGTTCGCCCTCGGCGACCAGACGCGAGTCAATGACCTTGGTGTCGTTGGCACCGCAGAAGGGACAGTGCATGGTGGCAGGCAACAAAAAATGGGAGGGCCATGGTAGCGCATCCCTGTGGCAAGACAAGCCATAGCCTTTACGGTATATAGGCTGACTATTATGTTTCATATTTTTTAAGCCACGGATTTTGTCCTTTCTGGAGCCGTACATGCAGTTACGACCACTTGTTTTGCTCACGTTGCTCGGTTTTCTGGTCGCCTGCAGCAGCCATGCCCCAAAACCTGCGGCGCCGGCTCCGGCACCGCAACAAGAGAAAAAACTGCCGGGTGTGGAAGAAGATCTCGGCCCGTTGCCCGCCTACCAGCGTGAAGTCAGCGGCCAATTGAACGGTATACCGGCGGGTGCCGAAGTCGAACTGGCGCTGCTGGTGATCGACGACCGTTCGCGCCCGCAACAACTGCTGGCAAGCAGCGTGCTGATCGGCAACAACAAGCCCCTGGCCTTCCGCCTGCGCTTCAACCCGCAAGCGTTCCCGGCGGGCGGGCGCGTTGAATTGCGTGGTCGCGCCAGCCAGTCCGGCCAGTTGATCCTGCACCTGCCGCCGGTGCGCATCACCCAGGCGATCACCCAGACCACCGGGCCGCTGCAACTCGTTCCCGCACCATGACGCCACCGCTGGACCTGCAACGCGCACTGAGCGAACTGATCGGCGACGCCCAACTGGTGCCCTGCCCGCTGCCGGGCACAGAGTTGTCGCTGTGGTTACTGGACGCCGACAACATGGACCGCGCCTTCAGCCCCGAAGAAACCCGGCGCATCCTGCATGAGCCGCCGTACTGGAGCTTTTGCTGGGCCAGTGGCCTGGCGCTGGCGCGATACCTGGCGGCCAACCCCGAGTGGGTCGCGGGTAAGCGGGTGCTGGATTTCGGCGCAGGTTCGGGTGTTGCCGGGATTGCCGCGGTAAAGGCCGGAGCGCTGGAAGTGGTGGCGTGCGACCTGGATCCGCTGGCCCTGGCTGCCTGCCGGGCGAATGCCGAACTCAACGGCGTAACACTGGGCTATTCAGAAGACTTCTTCACCGAAGCCGACCGGTTTGACCTGATCCTGGTCGCCGATGTGCTGTACGACCGGGCGAACCTGCCGCTGCTGGATCAATTCCTGACACGCGGCCGCGAAGCGCTGGTCGCCGATTCCCGGGTTCGGGACTTCCAGCACCCGGAGTATCAGCGCCTGGGTATCCTCGACGCCCTGACACTGCCCGACCTGGCCGAGCCGTGGGAGTTTCGCAAGGTGAGCCTGTACCATTCGCAGCGCGCTTGAGAGCATCGCGGGCAAGCCCGCTCCCACATTTGAAATGCATTCCCCTGTGGGAGCTGGCTTGCCTGCGATTGCGATCCTGAGACCGCCCCGCTTTCAGCTAACCCCACCAACCCTTATAGTTGCCCCATCCCCTGCTTTCTTCGAGATTCCCCATGAGTGAGCCCACGCCGTACATCTTCGATGCCACCACCGCCACCTTCGATCAGGCGGTGATCCAGAACTCCTTCGAAAAACCCGTGCTGGTGGATTTCTGGGCCGAGTGGTGCGCGCCGTGCAAGGCGTTGATGCCGATGCTCGCGCAGATTGCCGAGAGTTATCAGGGTGAGTTGCTGCTGGCCAAGGTCGATTGCGATGCCGAGCCGGACGTGGTCTCGCGCTTTGGCATTCGCAGCCTGCCGACCGTGGTGCTGTTCAAGGATGGCCAGCCAGTGGATGGGTTTGCCGGTGCGCAGCCTGAATCCGCCGTGCGCGCGATGCTGGAACCCCATGTGCAGATGCCACCACCGGCGGCTGCCGATCCACTGGAGCAGGCCCAGGCGCTGTTTGCCGAAGGCCGTATCACCGACGCCGAGGCCGTGCTGGTCACCCTGCTTGGCGAAGACAACACCAACGCCGCCGCGCTGATCCTGTACGCACGCTGCCTGGCCGAGCGCGGTGAACTGGGCGAAGCGCAAACCGTGCTCGACGCCGTCAAGAGCGATGATCACAAGGCCGCACTGGCCGGCGCCAAGGCGCAGATCACTTTCCTGCGCCAGGCCGCCGACCTGCCGGACGCCGCAGACCTGAAAGCCCGCCTGGCGCAAAACCCGCAGGATGACGAGGCGGTGTATCAACTGGCCGTGCAACAACTGGCGCGCCAGCAATACGACGCCGCGCTGGATGGCTTGCTCAAGCTGTTCATCCGCAACCGCAGCTACAGCGAAGGCCTGCCCCACAAGACGCTGCTGCAGGTGTTCGAACTGCTCGGCAACGATCACCCGCTTGTCACGGTGTACCGCCGCAAGCTGTTCGCCGCGCTGTATTAAGCCTTACTCGATCCAACTGTACAGCGGCGTATCCCCGCCGCTGGCTACCTTGACCTTGGCGCTATGGCGCAGGCGCACCAGCAGGCGCTTGCCCGCCGAGGCGCTGCCGGCCAGGCCTTCCAGCTGATCAAGCAATTCCAGGCCGTTGAGTTGCCCGGCCTTGCGCAGCAAATCCTGGGCGGCCTGCCACAGGCTCTCGTCCAGGTTACCCGCGGCCGGCGCCACCACGGGCTCGGCACTCGGCGGTTTGCTGGCCTGCAACTGCGCGCCCAGCCGGGCCCAGTCGCCGTCATCCAGCTCCAGGGTCAAGTCCACCGGCAGGTCACCGACGGTTCCACGAATTCTCAACATCGCACTTACTCCCGCACTTTTCTGACGAGCATGCTCCCACGCGTCTTGCGCTACGCCAAGCAGGCGGTCAAACTCCTCGCAAAATTGTTATAAGATCACATAACAAAACTTTCATCTTTGTCCGGGAGCTCCACCATGCGCCGTTTGCTGCTCGCTTTGCCGTTTGCCCTGTTGCCACTGGCCATCGCCCAGGCTGCCGACGAGCACGACCATGATCACGAGCACGGCAGCCTCGGTGCCCACGAACACGGCGTGGGTCGCCTCAACGCGGTGCTCGACGGCCAGGCCCTGGAGCTGGAACTGGACAGCCCGGCGATGAACCTGGTGGGCTTCGAACATCTCGCCACCACCCCTGCCGATAAAGCCAAGGTCGCCGCCGCCCGTAAGCAACTGGAGCAACCCTTGGTGCTGTTCAGCCTGCCCAAGGCCGCCGGTTGCGTGATCAGCACCCAGGAACTGAACAGCCCGCTGTTCGGCGACAAGCCTGAAGCCGACCACGATGAAGACGATGACGACCACGCCACCGATGGCAAAGGCGCCGCCGCCCACGAACATCACCACGACCACAGCGAAATCCACGCTCACTACCAGTTCACCTGCGCCACGCCGACCGCGCTGAGCAACCTCGACCTGACCCAGGTGTTCAAGACCTTCCCCGCCACCCAGAAAATTCAGGTACAACTCATTGGCCCGAGCGGCCAGCAGGGTGTGGAAGCGACGGCCACAGCAGCCACCCTGAAATTCTGATGTAAACACCACACTGTAGGAGCTGGCTTGCCTGCGATGCAGACGCCGCGGTGCTCCAGAAACACCGCGGTGATGCCATCGCAGGCAAGCCAGCTCCTACCGTTGATCGGTGCCATCATCCAAATCGAGCCAGACCCCTGATTTCCTATGACCCAAGCACTTATCGAACTGTCTGACCTGGGCTTCAACTGGCCGGGTCACCCACAGTTGCTGGACATCCCCACGTTCCGCCTGGAGCCGGGGGAAACCCTGTTCCTCAAGGGCCCCAGCGGCAGTGGCAAGACCACCCTGCTGGGCCTGTTGGGCGGTGTGCAAAAGCCCAGCCGCGGCAGCATTCGCCTGCTGGGCCAGGAGCTGACCGAACTCTCGGCCGGCGCCCGCGACCGTTTCCGGGTCGACCACACCGGCTACATCTTCCAGCAGTTCAACCTGTTGCCGTTTCTCTCGGTGCGCGAGAACGTCGAGTTGCCCTGCCACTTTTCAACGTTACGGGCGCAGCGGGCAATCCAGCGTCACGGCAGCGTCGACCAGGCTGCCGCGACCTTGCTCGCCCACCTGGGCCTGAAGGACAAGAGCCTGCTGGAGCGCCGCGCCGACTCCCTGTCCATCGGCCAGCAACAACGGGTGGCCGCTGCCCGTGCGCTGATCGGCCAGCCGGAGCTGGTGATCGCCGACGAGCCGACCTCGGCCCTGGACTACGACGCCCGGGAAGCCTTCATTCAGTTGCTGTTCGCCGAATGCCGCGAAGCAGGCGCCAGCCTGTTGTTCGTCAGCCATGACCAGAGCCTGGCGCCGCTGTTCGACAGCAACCTGTCGCTGGCCGAACTCAATCGCGCCGCCACGCCCGCAGAGGTTTGAGATGTATTTGTTTCGACTAGCCATGGCCAGCCTGGCTAACCGCCGCTTTACCGCGATCCTCACCGCCTTCGCCATCGCCCTGTCGGTGTGCCTGTTGCTGGCGGTGGAACGGGTACGCACCGAAGCCCGCGCCAGCTTCGCCAGCACCATCAGCGGCACCGACCTGATCGTCGGCGCGCGCTCCGGCTCGGTGAATTTGCTGCTGTATTCGGTGTTCCGCATCGGCAACGCCACCAACAACATTCGCTGGGACAGCTACGAACACTTCGCGGCCAACCCGCAGGTAAAATGGGCGATCCCGATTTCCCTCGGCGACTCCCACCGTGGCTACCGCGTGATGGGCACCAACGAATCCTATTTCGAACACTACCAATACGGCCGCCGGCAGAACCTGGAACTGGCCAGCGGCCGCGCCTTCGCCACCGATCCATTCGAAGTGGTGCTCGGCGCCGAAGTGGCCGACGCGCTGCATTACAAGCTTGGCGACAAGCTGGTGCTGGCCCACGGCGTGGCGGTGGTCAGCCTGGTCAAGCACGATGACAAGCCGTTCACCGTGGTCGGCATTCTCAAGCGCACCGGCACTCCGGTGGACCGCACACTGCATATCAGCCTCGGGGGCATGGAAGCGATTCACATCGACTGGCACAACGGCGTGCCGGCCCAGGGCAAAGGCCGGATCAGCGCCGACCAGGCTCGCAACATGGACCTGACGCCCCAAGCCATCACCGCGTTCATGCTCGGTTTGAACAACAAGATTTCCACCTTCGCCCTGCAACGGGAGATCAACGAGTTCCGTGGCGAGCCGATGCTGGCGATCCTGCCGGGCGTGGCGCTGCAAGAACTGTGGAGCATGATGGGCACGGCTGAAAAAGCGCTGTTCGTGATCTCGCTGTTCGTGGTACTGACCGGTTTGATCGGCATGCTCACCGCGATCCTCACCAGCCTCAACGAGCGCCGCCGGGAAATGGCAATCCTGCGTTCGGTGGGCGCACGGCCCTGGCATATTGCAACCTTGCTGATCTTCGAAGCCTTCGCCCTGGCATTGTCGGGCGTGATCGCCGGCGTCGGGCTGCTGTATGTGTGCATCGCCGCGTCGCGCGGGTATTTGCAGGCCAATTACGGCCTGGACCTGCCGCTGTCATTGCCGAGCGAATATGAATGGACTTTGTTGGGCGGTATTCTCGTCGCAGCCCTGCTGATGGGCAGCGTGCCGGCCTGGCGCGCCTACCGGCAATCGTTGGCCGACGGCCTGTCGATACGTTTATGAGGAAGCTGTTGATGCGTCGCGTCGTGCTCGCACTGTTACTGCTGGTGGCCCTGCCCGTGTGGGCTGAAGACCAGCCCAAGGACCTGTCGTGGCAGGAGATGATCCCGCCGGACGCGCCGCCGGAAATCCCCAACATGAAACCGCTGCACGACTTGTCGGGCATGGCCGATGCGTTGTCGGTGGAGTCAGCGCCGGCCGCCAAGCAGGACCTGCCCAACGCGCCGGTCGTACAAAGCCTGGACGGTAAGCGCATCCGCCTGCCGGGTTATATCGTGCCGCTGGAAGTCAGCGAAGAAGGTCGCACCACGGAGTTCCTGCTGGTGCCGTATTTCGGCGCGTGCATCCATGTACCGCCACCGCCGTCGAACCAGATCGTGCATGTGAAAAGCGAAGTCGGCGTGAAGCTCGACGAGTTGTATCAACCGTACTGGATCGAAGGCCAGATGCAGGTCAAACCGTCCAGCAGTGAACTGGCCGATGCCGGCTACCAGATGGATGCCGACAAGATCTATGTGTACGAGTTGCAGGAATAACCCGTGATTGCGCTTTCATTGAGCTGAGTCAAAAGCTCGAACGTTACGATCTTTACCATTGGACACAAGCAATTAATAACGTCCTTTGGAGCTCCCATGAACAAGTCCCTGCTCGGCGCGTCGCTTGTCGCGCTCGCCCTCGTCGCCCCTGTTGCCCACGCTCACGAAGCGGGTGACATCCTGATTCGCGCCGGTGCCATCACCGTCAACCCGAAAGCGGACAGCAGCAGTGTCAAGGTTGACCAGGGCCCGCTGGCCGGGACCAACCTGGGCGGCAAGGCGACCATGAGCAGCGACACCCAGCTGGGCTTGAACTTCGCCTACATGTTCACCAGCCACTGGGGTATCGAATTGCTGGCGGCCACGCCGTTCGAACATGATGTGAAGATCAAGAACACCGCCCTGGGCGCTGCCAACGGCAAGCTCGGTACGCTGAAGCACCTGCCACCGACCCTGAGCGTCGTGTACTACCCGCTGGACAGCAAGTCGGTATTCCAGCCGTACATCGGCGCCGGTATCAACTACACCTGGATCTACGACGAGCACGTCGGCAGCCGCGCCGAGCAGGCCGGCTTCAGCAACTTCAAGGCGGAAAACTCCTGGGGTTGGGCCGCGCAGATCGGTGCGGACTACATGATCAACGACAAGTGGATGATCAACGCCCAGGCGCGCTACATCGACATCAGCACCAAGGCCACCGTGGATAACAACGCCCTGGGCCAGGGCACTCGGGCCAAGGTCAATGTGGATGTTGACCCGATGGTGTACATGGTCGGTATTGGCTACAAGTTCTAGGTTCTACCCAAAGGCCCTGTTGTACAGGGCCTTTTTTGTGAGGCTCCCCCTGGAGGCAAGTACCGATCAGAGGCCAGGCACACGCCCGTGTGCTGCGATTCAGGCTTCAGCCAGGAGTTGGCGAACTTCAGCGATGACCAAGTCAATGTTGAACGGCTTTTTCAACACCGCATTGAACAAGTCCGACCGCTCCATACCAATATGAGCCTGGGCTCCGCTGATCAGGATGATGGGCAGGTGATTGACTGCCGGCAGGGCGCGAACCGCTTCGGCAAACTCCTGGCCATCCATGACCGGCATCATGAAGTCGGTGATGATCAACGCTGGCCGCTCGCGCTCCAGGACCTCGAGTGCTTTCTGGCCATTGCTCGCTTTTACGACCATGTACCCCTCATCCTCCAGCGCATAGCCGAGAATGTCAGCGATCAAATACTCGTCGTCGACGACCAGGATGGTGGTCATGTCAATTCAACCCGAATCAGAGACTTTGGACGTTGAGCCCGGCCGCCAGGAATCATCAGCGACAGCCAATGCATTTCTTGATGCCTTCTTCAAGTCAACGCCGTGTTCATGGATTACCACTTCAAGAAGCGAAGGATCGTAGAAGCTGTCTCGTACCTTAAGAATCGAAAGCATTCTTCTTAGTTCAGATTGAATCTCGAAGAAACGCATCAGCAGCAGGTTATCGACAATACTGGACAGGTCCGGGGTCGGAGAGCTGACCTCCGAACCAAAAACGTCACGCATCTCCCATGAGGCAAACACCGTTACGCCACGGGCACGAAGCTCGCTCATCAGGGCGCTGTAGAAATCAGTGATACGTGCCGGGTTCGTCGACACTCGGGTCATGCCGCTCAAGCTGTCGATGAACAGGCGCTTGATGCCCTTTTCCTCAACCATTTTCAGCAGCCGTGCGCCGAGACCGTCGATCAGGCCTTCTGTCGTGGGTTGCCAGGCAATACTCAGCGCACCACTTTCTTCCATACCCTTGATATCAATCCCCAGCGATTGGCCTTTGAGACGTAACCGCTGCGGGCTTTCATAAAAACCGAAATGCAGGCCCGGCGCTTCCACTGTCGACTCTGCGAGAAACCTGAGCCCCAACGTGGTTTTCCCGACGCCGGAAGGCCCCATGACGAGGGTAACTGAGGAACTGTGCAGGCCACCGCCGATGATGGCGTCCAGCGAACCGATGCCGCTGGTGATACGCGTCAGATCAGCACTGTCAGGTAAAGACGGATGGCTGTAGAGGCTTTCCAGACGCGGATAAACCACCAGGCCATCGTCGGTGATTTCACACTCGTGCAATCCGGTCAGTGCACCACTGCCGCGAGTCTTGCGCAGTTGAATACGGCGCACTGAACGGCTGCCGTGAAGCTCTTCACCCATCTCGATCACACCATCAACCATGGTGTGCTCGGGACTGCCGTCGTCCAACCGGGAACTGGTGAGAAACAGCACCGTACAACCGGCGAACGCAGCGTGCCCTTGCAACTCGGAAATGAATTTCTTGGTGTCGATGGGCGAGTCAGCCTTGGAGCGTGCATTGAGCAAGCCATCGACCACTAACACGGTGGCCTTCTGGCGACTGATCTCACGCCGAAGCAGCTTGACCACCTCATCGAGACCTTCGTTCTCAAGGGTGTCAAACGCACTGACGAACTGAATTTCAGCCCCCACCCGGGAAACATCAAAGAAGTTCAGGGTTGAGAGGAACTGAAATAAACGGTCGTGGGATTCGGCCAGCAACGTGGCCACCAGTACACGGCCCCCATTGCGCGCATGGTTAAACCCCAGCTGATTGGCGAGGATGGTTTTACCGGATCCCGGGCGCCCCTGGATGATGTAGGAGGCACCTGCGACTAGCCCACCCTTGAGCAGAGCATCCAGCCCTTCTATTCCGCTTTGAAGGCGATTTAGCTTTTCCACAATGCAACCCTGATGTGAACAACAGGCTCTTGAGCCGAAGGTTTACGATGCTAACTCCATTTGTGCAATCGGGCTATCCACTCAGCCCGTTCAAGCGCGGGGCAAATAAAGCGTGAACGTACTTCCCTGACCAGGACGACTCTCTACCCTGATCTCTCCCCCCGACTGCTTGGCAAAACCAAATACCTGGCTGAGCCCCAACCCGGTTCCCTGGCCGTTGCCTTTGGTGGAGAAAAACGGTTCAAAGATTCTGTCGAGGTTGAGCGGTGCGATACCCGAACCATTGTCTGTGATGGAGACGGCAACGTAACTTCCGTTCATAAGGGCATGACCATTGGACGCAGGGATAAGGTCCATCGACTCAACACGGATGACCACCTCACCGTGATCAGGCATGGCGTCTCGGGCATTCATGAGCATATTGAGAATGGCGGTTTCAAACTGTTCTGGGTCAACGTGAACAACGCAGGGTGCTGCTGTGGACTCAATGCGTACGTGGATGCCTGTGCCAACCCGCAAAGCAATCGTATCGGCCATGGCCAACGTGCTTGAATTGACGTCCAGCGGTGCGGGATGGAGGGTTTGCCTGCGAGCGAAGGACAGCAATTGGCTGGTGAAGTGAGAACCACGCTTTACCGCCTCGGAAATGGCTTGCACCAGGCGCAGCCGCCGCTCTTCCGATACTGAAGGACGCTTCAAAAGATCTGCTGAAGAACGGATCACCGTCAGCAGGTTGTTAAAGTCATGAGCCACGCGGCCCGTTATCCGCCCCAGCGCTTCCATCTTCTGCGACTGCAGTAACTGCTCCTGGGTCGCATCCTGAACGGTTCCCGTCATCGCGACGGGCTGACCGTCATCGGCGTAACGGGCTCTGGCACACACGTGCAGCCAGCGAGTTTCACCGTGGGGCGTGACGATCCGGTAGTGAACGTCGTAGGCGCAGCGTTGAGCGATCGAGTGATCCCATGCGTCAGCCACTCGGCCTCTGTCTTCGGAGTGCACCAGGCGCTGCATGTGTTCATAACTGAACGGTATCTGTGGTTCGAGTCCGAAGTTGAGGCGGCAAGTGGCTGAGGTCTTCAGCTCGCCCGTCGTCAAATCCAGGCGCCATATACCAAGCCCGGCGGCACTCAAAGCGAACTGCAGGTCGTGCGCTTCCTCATACACATCATCGTGAGGCGGCGGCGAACCATTCACCGGAGAGTTTGTTGCCATGATGGGTAGGGCTCCTCTTTTAGGCTGCCCATGGCTGGATGGGCGAAGTCTTCTTCTGAATGCAGACTTTTGCTTTTGCTGAACGAGCCGTAAGCACAATCAATCCCTATTGGCATGGATGACCGGGCGCACCAAAGGTTTCAAATTTTTCGTATGCCGTGGCGCATCCGACTTGCCAACACATATCACTTTTAACCGTCCGCGCACCGCCACAAAAAAAGGCGCCTGTTTCAGGCGCCTTTTTTATGTTTGACCGTGTCGATAGAACCGGTCGAGCAACGCCGGCAGCCCGGCCCGCCATGCCCGTGGCTTGATGCCGAAGGTGTGGAGGATTTTCTTGCAGGCCAGCACCGCGTGTTGCGGCTCGTCGGCTGCATCCGGACGGGCGGCGTGGGCCTGGGCGGTCGGCGCTTCCACGGCCAGCGGGTGGAAGTTGCGCGCTTCGGTCAGGATCGCCTGCCCCAGCGCCAGCGGGGTAGTCGCTTCGTGGCCGGCATAGTGATAAGTGCCCCACAACGGCGCGGCGCAATCCAGTTGCTTAAGCACCGAAATGATCACCCGCGCGGCATCGTCCACCGGCGTCGGGTTGCCCCGGCGGTCGTCGGCCATCAGCAGTTCGTCAGGTTTTTCGGCACGGGCCAGGAAGCGCCCGAGGGTGCCGTCGACGCTGTCATCCAGCAGCCAGCCGAAACGCAACAGCACGTGCTGCGGGCAGGTGGCGCGTACGCTCTGCTCGATGCGCCACAACGCCTGGCCTCGCAGGCCCAAGGGCACGGGTTCGTCTTTTTCGCTGTAGGCGGTGGCGCGGGAGCCATCGAACACCCGGTAGCTGGACGGTTGCAGCAGGGTGATGCTGTGGTGCTGGCACAGTTCAGCCAGGCGCTCGATCGCATATTCCTGGGCGGCCAGGCGTGTCTCGCTGACCGTCTCCGCCTGAAACCAGTCGAAGTAATAGGCGAGATTGATCAAGGCATCGGGACGGGTGTCGTCGAGCAGTTGCGTGAGGCTCGCGGCATCCCAGCCGTCTTGGGGCGGGCGCGGGGCGAGGAAACCGATGTCTTCCTCCGCACCGAGGCGAATCAGCGCCTGCCCGAGGGCATTCCCGCCGCCCAGTAACATAAGGCGCATTCGCATAGATTGAGCAGGCCCGGTCTGTTTGGAACGATGGTTATTATCGACAGGCTTGTGAGCCATGCCGTTGGCATTTGCCAGAATCGTTGCATTTTGCGGGTTTGTAGCGCAACCGTCACTTATAAAGTGCGCCGCCGATTGCGGCCGGGGGGGCTTTAGGCAGAGAGAGCCTTTTTATGGCCAGGGAGCATGCAGTGGCCAGGGGCCTTGCAGTGGTCAGCGAGCTTGCTGTGGCCAGGGAGCTTCTTGTGGCGAGGGAGCTTGCTCCCGCTGGGCTGCGTAGCGGCCCCAAAAAAGCGGGAGCGCTGCGCACTCCAGCGGGAGCAAGCTCCCTCGCCACAACAAGCTCCCTCACCACAGGGAATGCATCCCGGGGTTGCAAGTTGCCGGGGCCGGCCGCATAAATTGGGGATGAACCTTCCTGAATCAACGGACACGGTCTTGAACGGTTTCCACCCCGCCGTCAGCACCTGGTTCCGCAGCACGTTCCCGTCGGTGACCGCCGCCCAGGCCCAGGCGTGGCCGCTGATCCGCCAGCGCCGCTCCACACTGATCGCCGCGCCCACCGGCTCCGGCAAGACCCTGACTGCCTTTCTCGCGGTGCTGGACGATCTCGTGCACCAAGGCCTGGCCAATGGCGGCCAACTGCCAGACCAAACGCTGGTGGTCTACGTCTCGCCACTCAAAGCCTTGTCCAACGACATCCAGATCAACCTGCAAACCCCGCTGGCCGGCATCACCGAGCACTTGCAGCGCCTCGACCTGCCTCCGCTGGCGATCCGCACCGCCGTGCGTACCGGCGACACCCCGCAGAAAGACCGCGCCCTGATGCGCAAGCACCCGCCGCACATCCTGGTCACCACCCCGGAATCGCTCTACGTGCTGCTCGGCTCGGATTCCGGCCGGCAGATGCTTGCCAGCACCCGCACGGTGATCGTCGATGAGATCCACGCCATCGCCGCCAGCAAGCGCGGCAGCCACATGGCCCTGACACTGGAGCGCCTGCAGGGTTTGTGCAGCGAACCGCTGACCCGCATCGGCCTGTCCGCCACGCAAAAGCCCATCGAGGCGGTGTCGCGCTTTCTGGTGGGCACCGGCCGGCCTTGCGAGATCGTCGATATCGGCCACGCACGCCCACGGGACCTGGATATCGAAGTGCCGCCGGTGCCGCTGTCGGCCGTCATGGCCAACGACGTGTGGGAGCTGGTCTACGACCGCCTCGCCGAACTGGCCAGGCAACACCGCACCACGCTGATTTTCGTCAACACCCGGCGCCTGGCCGAACGCCTGGCCCGGCACTTGAGCGAGCGCCTGGGCAAAACCGCCGTCGCCGCCCACCACGGCAGCCTCGCGAAGGAAATGCGCCTGGACGCCGAACAACGGCTCAAGGCCGGTGAGCTGCAGGTGTTGATCGCCACTGCGTCGCTGGAACTGGGGATCGATATCGGCGATGTCGACCTGGTGTGCCAGATCGGCTCGCCCGGCTCGATCAACGGTTTTCTGCAACGGGTCGGACGCTCCGGGCATCAGGTCGGCGGCACGCCCAAGGGCCGGTTGTTCGCCACCACCCGCGACGACCTGATCGAATGCGCCGCCCTCCTCGACTGCGTGCGCCGGGGCGAGCTGGACACCTTGCTGATCCCGGTCGCGCCGCGGGATGTGCTGGCCCAGCAGATCATCGCCGAAGTCAGCTGCCAGGAATGGCAGGAACAGGCCCTGCTGACGCTGATCCGCCGCGCCTCGCCCTACGCCGAGCTGGATGAACGTCACTATCAGGCGCTGCTGCAAATGCTCGCCGAAGGCTACAACGGGCGCCAGGGCCTGCGCAGCGCCTACCTGCACCGCGACGCCATCACCCGCACCCTGCGTGGCCGGCGGGGCGCCAAGCTCACCGCCGTGACCAGCGGCGGTACCATCCCCGACAACGCCGACTACAGCGTGCTGCTTGAGCCGCAAAGCCTGAACATCGGCAGCGTCAACGAAGACTTCGCGGTGGAAAGCATCGCCGGGGATATCTTCCAGCTGGGCAACACCTCCTACCGCATCCTGCGAGTGGAGCCCGGCAAGGTGCGGGTCGAGGATGCCCACGGCCAGCCGCCGACCATTCCGTTCTGGCTCGGCGAAGCACCGGGGCGCAGTGCCGAGTTGTCGTTTGCCGTGGCGCGTTTTCAGGGGCAACTGGACGCGCTGCTGGGCGCCACGCCGGGTAACCTGCAACCGGCGCTCGATTGGCTCACCGGCACCCTCGGCCTGAACCTGGCCAGCGCCGAACAACTGCTGGATTACCTGGCGCGGGCGCGGCTGGCGCTGAGCGCGCTGCCGTCCCAGGACACGTTGATCATGGAACGGTTTTTCGACGAGTCCGGTGGCACCCAATTGATCATCCACACGCCGTTCGGCAGTCGCATCAACCGCGCCTGGGGCCTGGCGCTGCGCAAGCGGTTTTGCCGCACCTTTAACTTCGAACTGCAAGCCGCCGCCAGCGAGGATGCGATCGTGTTGTCGCTGTCCACCAGTCACAGCTTTGAGCTGGACGAAGTGTGGCGCTACCTGAACAGCAACACGGCCGAGCACATCCTGATCCAGGCGGTACTGGATGCACCGCTGTTCGGCGTGCGCTGGCGCTGGAATGCCGGGGTGGCCCTGGCATTGCCGCGCTACACCGGTGGGCGCAAGGTGGCGCCGCAGATCCAGCGCATGAAGAGTGAAGACCTGATCGCCAGTGTGTTCCCCGACCAGATCGCCTGCCTGGAAAACCTCGCCGGCGAGCGCGAAGTGCCCGAGCATCCGCTGGTGGAGCAAACCCTCGACGACTGCCTGCACGAAGCCATGGACAGCGAAGGCTGGCTGGCCCTGTTGCGGCGCATGGAGCGCGGCGAAATCCGCCTGATCAGCCGTGATCTGCCGGCGCCGTCGCCACTGGCAGCAGAGATTCTCAGCGCCCGCCCCTACACCTTTCTCGACGACGCTCCGCTGGAGGAGCGCCGCACCCAGGCCGTGCTCAACCGGCGCTGGAGCGACCCGCAAAGCACCGATGACCTTGGCGCGCTGGATGCCGAAGCGATTGCCGGTGTGTGCGAGGAAGCCTGGCCGGCGCCCAATGGCCTGGACGAGATGCATGAAGCGCTGATGAGTTTGGCGTGCATTGCCGAATCGGAGGTCACGGCGCAGTGGGCCGAATGGCTGCAAGCCCTGGCCGACGGTGGGCGCGCCAGCCGATTGCAGATCGGTACCGGCCAGGCCGTTTGGGTCGCCCTGGAGCGCTTGAGCTGTTTAACGGCGATCTACCCGAATGACCTGCCGCTGTTGCCAGGTTTCGATGAGCCCTGGACCTTCGATGAAGCCTTGGTGGAAGTGCTGCGGGCGCGCCTGAGCGGTTATGGCCCATTGACGCTGATCGAGATCGCCGCGCCCCTGGCCTTGCCGGTGGCCGACGTATCACAGGCACTCGCGCGGCTGGAGAGCGAAGGCTACGTGCTGCGCGGCCGTTTCAGCCCCGGCGCCAGCGCCGAACAATGGTGCGAACGCCACCTGCTGGCGCGAATTCACCGCTACACGGTCAAGCGCCTGCGCCGGGAAATCGAGCCGGTGGCGTTGCAGGATTTCATGCGTTTTCTGTTCGATTGGCAGCACTTGTCGAACGGCACCCGGGGCCAGGGCAGCGCGGTGTTGCCGCAGATCGTCGCGCAGTTGGAAGGGTACGCCGCAGCCACTTCGGCCTGGGACAGCGATTTGCTCAGCGCACGAATCAAGGATTACGCGCCCCACTGGCTGGACGATTTGTGCCGCAACGGCAAAGTGGTGTGGACGCGCCTGAGCAACAAGGCCGGCGCGACGGCCCTGCGCAGCACGCCAGTGGTGCTGCTGCCCCGCAGCCAGGTGCCATTGTGGAGTGGACTGACCGAAGCGCCGGACAGCACCGAGCTGTCGCCCAAGGCACAGAAAGTTCATCAGGCGCTGCGGGAAAACGGCGCGCTGTTTTTCGATGAATTGATCCACGAAGCCCATCTGCTGCGCAGCGAACTGGAAACCGCGTTGCAGGAACTGGTGGGCGCGGGGCTGGCGAACGCCGACAGTTTTGCCGGCCTGCGCGCCCTGACCACGCCGGCGAGCAAACGTCAGGCCCGCAGCAGTCGGCGCGGGCGTGGCGCGTTTGTCGGCGGAATGGACGATGCCGGGCGTTGGGCCCTGGTACGGCGGGCGCCGGTGGCGGACGGCACACGTCCGGGGGCTCACTCGGCCGAGACGCTGGAGCATGTCGCGATGACCTTGCTGCGCCGCTACGGGGTGGTGTTCTGGCGCCTCCTGGAGCGCGAGGCGGACTGGCTGCCCAGTTGGCGCGAATTGCTGCGTACGTTCCACCGGCTGGAGGCCCGGGGCGAGATTCGTGGCGGGCGGTTTGTGAGTGGTTTGGCGGGGGAACAGTTTGCGTTGCCGGAAGCGATTCCGCTGCTGCGGGAAGTTCGGCGGCGGCCCCACGATGGAAGCTTGATTGCCGTGTGTGGGGCGGATCCGCTGAACCTCGTCGGTACGCTGCTGCCGGGTAGCAAGGTGCCGGCGTTGAGCGGCAATCGGTTGGTGTACCGGGATGGTTTGCCGGCGGCGGTGGAGATTGCCGGCAAGCAGCAGGTGTTGCTGGAGTTGGATCAGCAGGAGGCCGGGTTGGTGCGGGAAAAACTGATCAGACACTGACTTGTGCAGTGCCCGTAATGACGCCTTCGCGAGCAAGCCCGCTCCCACATTCGATCCGGTTCCGCCCTTGGAATGCGATCGAATGTGGGAGCGGGCTTGCTCGCGAAGAGGCCGGCGGCCTCAACACAAAACTATTGGGTTCTTGGCTGCTCAGTGAGCACCACCGACGAAGGCACTTCTTCCTCCGGCTCATCCACCTGCTGCCCGACCCGCTGCGGCAGCATCACCTGCTGTGGATAAGTTTGCGCGAAGTGAACAAAGGCACAGTTATCCACAAGCTTTTTCAAGCGCTGGTTAAACGCGCGGCTCACCGCATATTGCCCACCCGACACCGTGCGGAACTGCGCCGTCAGCACCACGCCGTTGAGGTCCATCTTGTCGACGCCAAATACCTCCAGCGGCCCTTGCAGGTTGTACTTGAGGAACACGTCGTCGCGGATCGACTGTCCCGCCTCGCGAATCAGCTCCACGGCCTTGTCGACATCGGTGTCGTAGGTGAACTGCACCGAGAAGAACGCATAGGCGAATTGCCGCGATTGGTTGGTGACGGCCTTGATCTGCCCGAACGGCACCGAATGCACAAAGCCCTTGCCGTCCCGCAGGCGCAGGGTGCGGATGGTCAGCCCCTCGACGGTACCGGCGTGGCCGGAGTCGAGCACCACCCAATCGCCAATCGACAGGGTGTCTTCGATGATGATGAACAGCCCGGTGATTACATCCTGCACCAGTTGCTGGGAGCCAAAACCAATGGCCAGGCCCACCACCCCGGCACCCGCCAGCAGCGGTGCGACGTTGATCCCCAGGTTGGCCATGGTGGTGATCGCGCAGATCACCACCAGGATGATTTTCACCGCGTTGCGCAGCAGCGGCAGGATGGTTTTCACCCGCGTGCTGGGCTGGCGGCTGGAGCGTTTGTTGACCGGGGGTTTCAATGCTTCCTGAATCGCCGTGTCGAGCACCACCCAGAACAGCCAGGTCACCAGCAGGATCAAACCGATGCTGCTCAGGGAATCACTGATGGCCCGGCCCACGGAGTTGCGCTGGGCAAACTCAAACAGCGAAACGCCCCAGATACGCCCGAGGATTTCGATAAAGGCGATGGCCATCACGATGCGCAACAGCGCGTGCAGCAGGCTGAGGAAACGTTCCTTGTAGGCACTGCTGCGCTGCACCGCCACCGTGCTGCGGGACTGGAACAGGTGTTGCAACACCGTGCTGAGGAACACCGTGCCGATCAGCAGGATCGTGGTGAACAGCGCACAGCGCAGGGCTTTCTGGCTGTCGTCGCCGGCGCCGATCAGGTTGATCGCCGACACCAGCACCATCAGCAGGATCGGCCAATACCACAGGCCGGAAAACACCCGCAGGGATTGCTGCACCGCCGGGTGTTTCAGGCGCTGGGCCAGGGGCCGATTGCGGATTAAATGCGCCACCGGACGGCGCAGGCGAATCACCAGCATGCCGAAGATCACCGAGGCAAACAGCCCGGTGAAGATCGCGACGCTGGCGGTGATATTGCCCCCCAGTTGGCGGGCGATCTGTGGGCTGGTCAGCGCATCGCTGAGGGCGGCAAGGAAGCCGATCAGGAACAGCGGCTTGGGGCAGTAGTCCCGAATAATCTTCACCGCCGGGCGCTTGTGGCCGACGTTGAACATGACGATCACGCACAACAGGATCGAGGTGGAGAAAATGCCGCTGCTGGTGGCGTAGGCAAAACACAGCGCCAGCGCACGGCCCACCGAGGTGGGCAGGAAGTGGCTGACGTAGAGCGTCAATGGCAGGCAGATAAGCGCCGGTATCGTGTAGGGAATCAGGTAACCCAGCAACGCCTGGAGGCGCTGGCGCGGTGCGATATGCCGCTGCAGGCTCAGGCGCTTGACGATAAAGCGCCCCAGCAGGGTCAGCGCGGCGAACGCGCCGATCCACACCCCGGACAACAACAGGAAATCCCCGGCTACGCTCCACGAGGAACGTTCGGACGGCTGGTTGACCAGCTTGTCCACCTCATCCGCCGCCCGGTCGGCCCGCAGCCGCCAGGCGTCGACCAGGTTCTGGTTGAGGTCGAGTTTGTCCTGCACATCATCGATGCTGGAGCTGATGGCGCCGAGCAGGCCGCCTTCTACCAACAGTTCCGGCTGGGCCGGGGCGGCAGGCGCTGGAGCCGCGGGGGCGGTGGCCGCTTGCAGCGCGCCGCTGCCGCAGAACAGCAGCGTGCCGAGCAGTAGCACAGTCTTTAAATTCAACAAAACACCGGGCTCCTTCAGAAGGGTCTGTAAGGAACTGACGGGTTTGACGCCTGATCGTTCCCCGTAGACTTCGATCCGTGCGCCCCAGGCAAATATCAAATGCCAATACCTGTCTTTTTCCGCACAAGCCGAACCCCGAGACTGCGCTCCTGATTGAAACCCACCGGAGTTGCAGCCATGCCCATTGCCTTGCTCGCGCTGACCCTCAGCGCTTTTGCCATCGGGACGACCGAGTTCGTCATCGTTGGCCTGTTACCCACCATCGGCGCCGACCTGGGTGTCGACTTGCCGTCCGCCGGCCTGCTGGTCAGCCTCTACGCCCTGGGCGTGGCCATCGGCGCGCCGGTACTCACCGCCCTCACCGGCAAAGTGCCACGCAAACTGCTGTTGTTGTCGCTGATGGTGCTGTTCACCCTCGGCAACCTGCTGGCCTGGCAAGCGCCGAGTTATGAGTCCCTGGTACTGGCACGGATCGTCACCGGCCTGGCCCACGGGGTGTTCTTCTCGATTGGCTCCACCATCGCCACAAGCCTGGTGCCCAAGGAAAAAGCCGCCAGCGCGATTGCCATCATGTTTACCGGCCTGACCGTCGCGTTGGTGACGGGTGTGCCACTGGGGACGTTTATCGGCCAGCACTTCGGCTGGCGCGAAACCTTCCTCGCCGTCTCGGCCCTGGGCTTGATCGCGTTTATCGGCAGCCTGCTCTACGTACCGAAAAACATCGCCCACAGCAAACCCGCGTCACTGTTGCAACAACTGCAAGTATTAAAACAACCACGGCTGCTGCTGGTGTACGCCATGACGGCGGTGGGTTACGGCGGCTCGTTCATCGCGTTCACCTACCTGGCGCCAATCCTTCAGGACATCTCCGGGTTCAGCGCCGGCACCGTCAGCCTGGTGTTGCTGGTGTATGGCATCTCGGTGGCCATCGGTAATATCTGGGGCGGCAAGCTGGCCGACAAACGCGGCCCGATCAGCGCCCTGAAAATCATCTTTGCCCTGCTCGCCGCTGTGTTGTTCGTACTGACCTTCACCGCGGGTAATCCATGGCTGGCCCTGGCCACTGTGCTGGTGTGGGGCGCGGTCGCTTTCGGCAACGTGCCGGGCTTGCAGGTGTATGTGGTGCGCCAGGCGGAACATCACACGCCGAATGCGGTGGACGTGGCCTCGGGCCTGAACATCGCGGCGTTCAACTTGGGGATTGCCGGTGGCGCGTGGACCGGCGGCCTGATCGTCGCCCACATGGGCTTGATCCACACGGCGTGGATTGGCGGTTCGGTGGTGTTGGTGGCCTTGGCGCTGACGGCCTGGAGCGGGCGCCTTGACCGGCTGGGGCCGGTGTATGCCGAGAGCTCGACCCGGGTGGTTGGCGGGCACTGATCCCGCAGCGATAAAGAACCCAATGTGGGAGCGGGCTTGCTCGCGAAAGCGGTGTGTCAGTCAACAGAGATATCGACTGACCCACCGTCTTCGCGAGCAAGCCCGCTCCCACATTTTGAGAGGTGCCGTCTGTAGGACCGTCGAAACTTTCTCCCGATCATCATAGTCACCCTAAAACGGAGGTCACCACACAGTTAACCCACGGGAGTCATCATGGCCGCGATTCATATCGGCATTTCCGGCTGGCGCTACACGCCCTGGCGGGGGGATTTCTACCCCGAGGGCCTGACCCAGAAGCGCGAGCTGCAGTTTGCCTCACGGGCGGTCAACAGCATCGAGATCAACGGCTCGTTCTACGCGCTGCAAACACCCAAGCGCTATGCCGAATGGTATGGCGACACGCCTGAAGGGTTTGTGTTCAGCGTCAAGGCGCCACGCTATATCACGCATATCCTGCGGCTGCGGGAGGTGCACAAGCCGATGGCGAATTTCTTCGCCTCCGGGGTGCTGGAACTCAAGGAAAAGCTCGGGCCGATCCTCTGGCAGTTCCCGCCCAGTTTCAAATTCGACCCGCCGTTGTTTGAAGCCTTTCTCGCCGAATTACCCACTACTACCCAGCAGGCCGCCGCCCTCGCCCGCGAGCATGAGCCGCGCCTGAACGGCAAGGCGAGCCTGCAAGCCCACGGTAAAAAGCCGCTGCGCCATGCGGTGGAGATTCGCCACAAGAGTTTCGCCGTGCCGGAATTTGTCGAGATGCTCGACAAGCACGGCGTGGCCCTGGTGGTGGCGGACACAGCCGGCAAGTGGCCCTACCTGGAAGACGTCACGGCCAACTTTGTGTACCTGCGCCTGCATGGGGACAAAGCGCTGTATGCCAGCGGCTATACGTCCGAAGCGCTCAAGCGCTGGGGCGATCGCATCGAACGCTGGAGCCACGGCAAACAACCCGCCGATGCACAGTTGATCGACCCGAAGCACAAACCCCGCGCCCGCAAGCAACGCGAGGTGTTTTGCTATTTCGATAACGACATCAAGGTGCGCGCGCCCTTCGATGCGCGCCAATTACTGCAGCGTTTTGGCCTGGACCAGGCACTGGCCACCGAACCCGGCAAGTTGCCGGACACGGGGGTGTTGCCATGACCCATCCGGAGCTGATGCCAACCACGCCCACCGAAACCATCACCCGCTTCAGGGTGCTGACGGTCAATACCCACAAGGGCTTCACCGCGCTCAACCGGCGCTTCATATTGCCCGAGTTGCGGGAGGCGATTCGCAGTGTGGCCGCCGACGTGGTGTTCCTTCAGGAAATCCACGGCACCCATGAACGCCACCCCAAGCGCTACAGTAACTGGCCGAGCATGCCGCAATACGAGTTCCTCGCCGACAGTATCTGGCCGCAATACGCCTACGGTCGCAACGCGGTGTATCCCCATGGCGACCACGGTAATGCGTTGCTGTCGAAATTCCAGATCATCCGCTACGACAATCTCGACATCTCCCAGAGCGGCCACGAAAGTCGCGGGCTGCTGCATTGCGTGCTGCGCTTGCCGGGCAACGTGCAGGACGTGCATGCCATCTGCGTGCACCTGGGGCTGCGGGAAGTCCATCGCCAGCAGCAACTGCGCCTGATCGCGCAGCGGGTCGCCGAGATTCCCGCCGACGCGCCGGTGATTGTCGCCGGTGATTTCAATGACTGGCGCCAGCGCGCCGATCTCGCCCACTGCGGGCTGCGGGAAGTGTTTATCGAAACCCACGGCAAGCCGGCCCGCACCTTCCCGGCGCGCCTGCCGCTGCTGCCGCTGGACCGCATCTATGTGCGCAACCTCAAGGTGCATCAGCCCCAAGTCCTGACCAGCCGCCCGTGGTCACACTTGTCGGACCATGCGCCGCTGTCGGTGGAGATCGAGTTATGAACAGCGCACCACTGGAAAAGGTCGCGGTGGAACACATCGCGACCGACCAACCGCCGGACGATGCCGTGGCCCGGGACCTGGATTACGGCTGGCAAAGCGGTAACCAGATCGAGTTGCTGGAGAACGGCGAGGCCTACTTTCCCAAAGTGTTCGAGGCGATGCGCCAGGCCCAGCGGGAGATCTTGCTGGAGACCTTTATCCTTTTCGAAGACAAGGTCGGCCACGAGCTCAAAGGCATTTTGATCGAGGCGGCGCAGCGTGGCGTCAAGGTCGTCGCCAGCCTCGATGGCTTTGGTTGTGGTGAGCTGACACCGGGGTTTCTCAGCGAATTGAGCCAGGCCGGCGTGACCGTGCAGATGTTCGACCCGGCGAGCAAGACATTGGGTTTTCGCACCAACTGGTTTCGCCGCTTGCACCGCAAGATTGTGGTGGTGGATGCCAGTGTGGCGTTTATCGGCGGGATCAATTTCTCGGCGGATCACCTGGGGGATTTCGGCCCCGAGGCCAAGCAGGATTATGCCGTGCAGGTGCAGGGCCCGGCAGTCGCCGACCTGCATCATTTCGCCCTCGCACAAAGTGGCCGGCGTGTGCGCAAGCGGCGCGGCTGGCGGCGCGAGCAACGCCCGTCGCCATGGACTGCCGGCGAAGGCGATGGCCTGGTACGGCTGATCTACCGGGACAATCTGCAACACCGTACCGATATCGAAGAGGCCTACCTGCACGCCCTGCGCAAGGCCGAGCGGCGGGTGGTGATCGCCAACGCCTATTTCTTTCCCGGCTACCGCCTGCTGCGGGAAATTCGTAATGCCGCGCGGCGCGGCGTGCACGTGCAGTTGATCATGCAGGGCCAGCCGGATGTGCTGCTGGCCAAGCTGGCGGCACGCATGCTCTATGACTATTTGCTCAAGGAAGGCGTGGTGATCCACGAGTACTGCCAGCGTCCGTTGCACGGCAAGGTGGCGCTGGTGGATGAAGAGTGGAGCACGGTGGGTTCGAGCAATCTCGACCCGCTGAGCCTGTCGCTGAACCTGGAGGCGAATGTGCTGGTTCGTGATCGTGCCTTCAACCAGCAGTTGTTCGAGCGCCTGGAATATCTGAGCCAGAACCACTGCAAGACCATGCCGGAAAACCGCGCGCCTCGCGGCTGGTTCTGGAGGGTGACCGTGGGTTTCGTGGTGTTCCATGTGCTGCGGCATTTTCCGTCGTGGACCGGCTGGTTGCCGGCCCACAAGCCGAGGTTGAAACCCTTCGTTCTTGAGGAGCGTGCGAATCATGACCCAAGCTCGCATCGCTGAAGAAAGCGCTCGCCCCGGCTTCTTGAAACGCTGGAAAAAACCGCTGACGGTGGTGTTTTTCCTGGTGCTGATCGTGTTGTTCACCCTGCTCGCCCGGCGTATCGACTGGAGCGAAGTGCTCGACACCCTGGGCGACTTCAAGCTGCGCACGCTGCTCATCGCGGGTGCGCTGACCCTGTGCAGTTTCCTGGTGTATTCGTGCTTCGACCTGATCGGCCGCACCTACATCCGCCAGCCGTTGGGCTGGAAGCAGATTTTGCCGGTGGGCATCATCAGCTATGCGTTCAACCTCAACCTGAGCGCGTGGGTTGGGGGCATCGCCATGCGCTATCGGTTGTATTCCCGACTCGGGGTGAGCAGCGGGAACATCGCGAAGATCCTCGGCTTGAGCCTGGCCACCAACTGGTTCGGCTACATGGCGATTGCCGGCGCGGTATTCAGCAGCGGGCTGGTGACATTGCCGCCGGGGTGGAAGCTCAGCAGCGGTGCGTTGCAAGGCGTCGGCGTGCTGTTGGTACTGGCGAGCCTGGGTTACTTGCTGGCCTGTCGCTTGTCGAAAAAGCGTGCATGGTCGATACGCGGGATTGAAATCAGCCTGCCGTCGCTGCGCATGGCAGTGTTGCAGTTGGCGCTCGGCGCGCTGAACTGGTCGCTGATGGCAGCAGTGATTTTTACCCTGCTGCCCAAGCAGCTGGATTACCCCGTGGTGCTCGGGGTGTTGTTGATCAGCAGCATTGCCGGGGTGGTCACGCATATCCCGGCAGGGCTGGGTGTGCTGGAGGCAGTGTTCATTGCCTTGCTGCAGCACGAAGCGTCCCGCGGCAGTCTGCTCGCGGGGCTGATCGCCTACCGCGCAATCTACTTCATCCTGCCGCTGCTGGTGGCCCTGGTGATGTACCTCGCGGTCGAAGCCAAGGCCAAGGCATTGCGCGTGAAGAAAACGCCTACGACTGGATGATGCTCAAGCGCTCGCCCACCACCATCTCGGTAATCCAGTCCACCAGGATCGAGGTGTAGGCCTGCTGGGAAACCGGATCACTCAGGGAATGATCCGCACCGTCGATAATCCGGTGAGTCAGCGAATGCGTCTGCTGGCAGGCGGCGCGGTAGCTCATGATGGTGGCGTGGGGCACGTGGTCGTCGGTCTCTGACTCCACGATCAACACATCACCGGTAAACGCCGCGCAAGCATGCAGGGCGCGATTGGTTTCAGCGTGCACAAAAGTGCCGCGATAATCCATCAGGTCGGCCTTGTCCAGATCGCGCTTGGGCTTGAGCCATTCCTGGTCGCGGTACAGCGCCGGCACCCGCAAAGCCAGCCAGCGCACCGGGCGCAGCGAAGTGAGGATGGCGGCCAGGTAACCGCCGTAGCTGGTGCCTACCACCGCCACCGCCGAGGTGTCGATGGCCGGGTGTGACAGCAAGCGGTCGTAGGCCGCGAGCAGGTCGCGCAGGTTGTCTTCGCGGGTGACGCGGGACAACGGAATGCCGTTGCCGGCATGGCCGCGCAGGTCGAATGTAAGGCATACACAACCGAGCCCGGCGATACCCTTGGCGCGTTCCAGGTCACGCTCCTGGCTCCCGCCCCAGCCGTGCACAAACAACACCCCCGGTACTTTCGATTTGGGACTGAGGAAGGTCCCGCTCATCTGTTCGTCGTCGATATCAATGGCAATGGTTTCGCTTCTAGCCGTCATAGGATTTGACCGTCACGTACTTGAGAAGAAAGTCGCTGTTTTCTGCCGGGCCCCGGTACACCTCGATCGCGTCAGCCGGCAGCGGCTGATCGACGTAGGTTTCTACCGACGAGACATAAATCGCCCGCAGCCCGGGGTTGTTGACGAAGCTTTGCAGCGCCGCGACTTCCGCGCTGCTGGCCCCGCCCATGCGCCAGGACTGCTCGAGCACGCCGCTGCGGCGTTGGCCGTCGCTGTCCAGGCCCTGGGCGATGTCGTAATTGCGCCGCGAGGCGTAGAACCCGGGATAGGCCTCATCCGCCGCGTTATCGAAGACCTGCGCTTGCTGGATGGCCAGGCGCACGTCAGCGGGCAGGTCGAGCTTGAGCAGGTCTTCGTAGTAGCCCTGGACCACCAACAGGTTGGAACCACCATAGACCTCTTCGCCCTGCCCGTCCCGGGTCAGGTATTGATCGCCGCAGTAGCTGATGACGTGATCGCCGATAAAGCTCTGGCCGACACTGTGGGTGACCACGTCACTCAGGTCCTGCTCCAGCACCACGCCGTCGCTGAACAATTGCGCCGCATCAGGGCGCGCGAGGATGGCGTCGAACTCGTCGAGGCTGCGGATCACTTCCTGGCCGCGACCGGCGCAGGCATGCACGGGCTTGAGACGGATCGGCCCGGTGTACAGCAAATGGGTCGCCGCCGGCCGCGCATCTGCCAGGGCGTGCACACTCAACCCATCCAGCACCACATTGCGGATGCGCTCGGAAAACAGCGGCGACCAGCCTTCGGGCGCAACCGCGTTTTTATTCAGCAAACCGTGGCTGATGGCCTTGGTGCAGATGAAATCGTGATCGACGTAGCCGCCCCACAGATCCTCAGGGCCTTTGACGCCGAATTGCCGCGCCTGTGCCGCGCCAACCAGCGTCTGAGTGGGCAATAGATAGAGGTCGCGCCCACTGTGCTGCTCAGGGTTATAGCTGCCGCCATATTTGAGCCCGAGGACGTGCGCCAGCCAACGGGCCAGGGCGCGGTTGGTCTCCACTTCGTGCAGTGGCGCTTGCGGACGGATTGAATGCGCCACCACGATTTTTTTGCGATTTGTCGGGGTCATGCGTCCCCCTTGGCTGTTCTGCCATGTGTGTAGGGAGACGGTTGCAGGGATCAAGCCAAGGCGGCATTTATCCAAACGCGCGGGGAATCAATCAGTTGCGGAAAAAGCGATAGCACTTGGCCTGTTTTATTCTGCACGAAATGCTCAAGGTGTCGCGGCGTTCTGCACGATTCAGGCTTGCGCCTTAGAGGGCGTCACGCCGAAACGGCTGCGGTAATCACTTGGCGCCAGCCCGGTGATTTTCTTGAAGGTGGCGCGGAAGGCGCCGGGGTCCTGATACCCCACGGTCCAGGCGATGTGATCAATCGTGCCGTTGGTGAACTCGAGCATCTGGCGCGCCTTGCCGACACGCAGGTGCTGGCAATATTCGGTGGGTTTCAAACCGGTGGCGGCGCGGAACCGTCGCAGGAAGGTGCGTTCCTCAAGTCCCGCCTCCTGCGCCATGGCAGCCAACGAAACATCCACCGCACCGCTGGCCTGCAGCCAATGTTGCACCTTGAGAATCGCAGCGTCGCCATGGGCAAGGATCGGCGCAAAGTTACTGCCGCACTCACTGGCGCTGTCACTGTGTTCGATCACCAGGAAACGCGCGGTGCTGGCAGCGATGCTCGGGCCGAGCAAACGGTCCACCAGGCGCAGGCCCAATTCGGACCAGGCCATGAGGCCGGCGGTGGTGATCAAGTCGCCGTCGTCGACGATGGGTTTGTCGGCTTCCAGGCGAATCGCCGGATAACGGGCGGCGAAGGTTTTCGCCGACGTCCAGTGCGTGGTGGCGCTGCGACCGTCCAACAGGCCGCTTTCCGCCATCAGGATCGAACCTACGCACACCCCGCCCAGAATGGTCCCGGAGCGATGTTGCTGGCGCAGCCAATCCAGCAATTCGGCGGACGCCTGGCCCTCGGAAAAGCCGGCAATGGAGGGTGGAATAAGCAAGGCCGTCAACCTATCCCCGCTACCGGGCTCGCTATCGAATACACGGGTCGGCGCACCGCCTGTTTCAGCCTGCCAATGGCTGATGCGCAGGGACGGCAGTTGCTCGGACTGATGCTCGGTCGCAATCCGGTTGGCGACCGCGAACAGGTCGGTCAAGCCATGCACGGCGGCCATTTGCGCACCGCTGTAGATCAGCACGCCGAGCTCGACGATCGCCATTGTCAGTTTTCCCTCTGTTATTGTCGGTGCGGCCAATCCCCAGGCGTCACGCCAGCCAGGATACTGGACGCATCAACCCTCACAAGGAAACCAACATGGCCAAGCAAGCGCTCATCCTAATCGATATCCAGAACGACTACTTCCCCCAGGGCAAGTGGCCGCTAGACGGAGTGGACGCGGCGGCAGACAAGGCGCAGCAAGTGCTACAGGCATTTCGCCAGGCAGGCGATACGGTGATTCACGTACGCCACGAATTCACCTCCGACGATGCCCCCTTCTTCACCCCGGGCTCGGAAGGTGCACACCTGCACCCCAAGGTGCTGAACCAGGCCGACGAGCCGGTGGTGCTCAAGCATTTCGTCAATGCGTTCCGCGAAACCAACCTGCGGGCCCTGCTGGAACAACGCAGCATCACCGAACTGGTGGTGGTGGGCAGCATGAGCCATATGTGCATCGACGGCGTGGTGCGCGCGGCGTCGGACCTGGGCTACACCGTGACGGTGATCCACGATGCCTGCGCCACGCGGGACCTGGAATTCAATGGCAGCGTCGTGCCGGCAGCCCAGGTGCATGCGGCGTTTATGTCGTCGCTGGGGTTTGCTTATGCGAGCGTGGTATCGGCGGAACAGTTCTTGTCCGCCGATTGACCTTCTCCGCGCTTACCGGGTAGCGATGATGAACAGGCGCGGAAACGGCAGCAACACAGTGCCATCGGCCAGCGCTGGATAAGCCTTGGTGATCCGCGCCAGGTACTCGTCGAGGAAGGCGCCCTTTTCTGACTCGGTCAGGGGCGCCAGGAACGGACGCAATGCCGACCCCTTGAACCACTCCACCACCGCGGCAGAACCTGCCAGCGGATGGTGGTAAGTGGTGCGCCATACATCCACGGTGGAACAGTGTTGGCTCAGCAACTCAAAGTAGTAGCTCGCGGTATGGCGTTCATTGTGTTTGACGCTGCCGATTTTTGCGGCCCACGGGCCGTCCGCCGCGACTTCCCGCGCCAGCTTGTGGGCCGGCTCGTCAAGATTGTCGGGCGTCTGCACCGCCAGGGTGCCGCCGGGAGTCAGTTGATTGACTAAATGCGGATACAGCGTGGCGTGATCAGGCAGCCATTGCAGCGATGCATTGGCGAGGATGACGTCGAATTTCTGCGCCGGGTTCCAGGCGCCAATATCAGCCAATTCGAAGTTCAACGCGGGCAGGCGCTTGCGGGCGTCGACCAGCATGTCATCGGAACTGTCCATGCCGGTGACCACTGCCTGCGGAAAGCGCTCAGCCAGGACTTCAGTCGAATTGCCCGGGCCGCAACCCAGGTCGACGGCGGTGCGCACATCACCCTCAGGGATGGCCGCTACCAGATCCCGGACGGGACGAGTGCGCTGTTGTTCGAACATCGAGTATTGCTTGGCTGACCAGGTCATTGCGGCATTCCTTCTTCTGTGAGGAGTGAGGACAGCCTAAATCTTGTGATCCATGAGAACAAATGCCAGGATTGATCATCTCCCATACCTGAAAAGTATTCCTATGCTGGAACTCAGGCAGCTCAGGGCCCTCGTCGCGATTGCCGAAGAAGGCTATATCACCCGCGCGGCAGAACGACTGGGCATGCAGCAACCGCCGCTGACCCGCCTGTTGCAAAGTCTTGAAGCCGAGTTGGGTGTGGTGCTGATGGAGCGCCTGCCACGAGGCGTGCGCCCGACCACTGCGGGGCTGGCCTTGCTGGAGGAGGCGCGGCATATCTTGGCCAGCGTCGATGGTGTGGCCGACATTGTGCGCCGCGCTGCCCGAGGTGAACGCGGACGCCTGGCGATTGGTTTCACCAGCTCTGCCGCCTTGCATCCGTTTGTGCCCAGCGTACTGCGCCTGTTTCGGGAAACCTTTGTCGGCGTTTCAGTGGTACTGGAAGAAGCCGGTACCGGTGAACTGCTGGACGCGTTGCTGCACGAAAAGCTCGACGCGGCGTTCATTCGCTCGCCGCTGAGCGGGACGCAGGCGTTGCAGGACCAGCCAATTCTGGTAGAGCCAATGTTGCTGGCGCTGCCTACCGATCATCCACTGGCTATCAACCCGTCGACGCCGCTGCCATTGGCGGCATTGGCCACCGAGGCGTTTGTGCTGTATCGCCGCCGGGTGGGGCTTGGGTTGTATGACGCGATTCTGGTGGCGTGTCGAGAAGCGGGTTTCAGCCCGCAGGTTGTGCAAGAGGCGCCGCGCATGACGGCGACGTTGAGCCTGGTGGCTGCGGGGCTTGGGGTTTCGATTGTGCCTGCCTCAATGCAACGGTTGCGGGGCGACGGGATTGTTTATCGCGAGCTTTCGGAGTGCCGGAGCCTGGTGGCGCCGTTGCACCTGGCTACCCGGGTAGGTGATACGTCGTCGGTATTGGAGAGGTTTCGGGAGTTGGTGGTGAGCGCCGCTTCTACTGACGTTTAGCGGATTGCCGTGTCCGCAATGAAAAACCCCCGGGGCCAAGGCCACCGGGGGTTTTCTGGTGTTACGCGACAGTTCTGGGTCTCAAGCGACCTTAGAACGGAATATCGTCATCAAAGCTGTCGAAGTCGGCTGCCGGCTGAGGAGCGGCCTGCTGTGGCGCTGGACGCGACTCACGCTGTGGCTGCTGGGTTGGCTGCGGACGGGACTGCTGCTGTGGACGCGGTGCCGAGTTGGACATGCCGCCCTGGCCCTGTTGGTCGCCCTGTGGACGGCCGCCCAGCAGTTGCATGGTGCCTTGCATGTCGACCACGATTTCAGTGGTGTAACGCTTGATGCCGTCTTTTTCCCACTCGCGGGTTTGCAGCTTGCCTTCGATGTAGACCTGCGAACCTTTGCGCAGGTATTCACCGGCGATCTCTGCAACCTTGCCGAACATCGACACACGGTGCCATTCGGTTTTCTCGACCTTCTGGCCGGTTTGCTTGTCGGTCCACTGCTCGCTGGTCGCCAGACTCAGGTTGGTCACGGCGTTACCGTTCGGCAAGTAGCGAACTTCGGGATCCTGGCCGCATGTACCGACCAATATGACTTTGTTAACCCCACGGGCCATAACGTTCTCCTAGGCTGGGCGCGCTGTCGGCACTGGGTTGACCAGTTGCTCGAGCGTCGCGCGATCCAATAATTCGGTGTCCAATTTGATGTAGATGGCGGCTTCTTCAGTAACAACCACAGCATCCGTAACCCCAACAACGGCCTTAAGGCGCTCGACCAGACCGGCTTCGCGGATCGCTTCGGGCGATAACGGCAAGCGCAGGCTCGTCACATAGGGAGGTTCGCGCATGGTAACAGCAAAGGCTAGCCAGAGGGCAGCCAGACCTGCGCATCCCAGGAACACAACCGACAAACCGCCATGCTGGAACATCCAGCCGCCCATGATCCCGCCCAGTGCAGAACCGAGGAACTGGCTGGTGGAATACACGCCCATCGCCGTGCCTTTGCCGCCGGCCGGTGAAACCTTACTGATCAGCGAAGGCAGTGAAGCCTCCAGCAGGTTGAACGCGGTGAAGAACACCACCGTGCCGATCACCAGCGCCCGCAGGCTGTCGCCGAACTGCCAGAAGAATAGCTCAGTGAGCATCAATGTCGCGACGGCGCCCAGCAGAACTCGTTTCATTTTGCGTTTCTTCTCGCCGTAGATGATGAACGGGATCATGGCGAAGAACGAAATCAGCAGCGCGGTCAGGTACACCCACCAGTGCTGCTCCTTGGGCAGCCCGGCTTTTTGTACCAGGGCCAGGGGCAAGGCGACGAAGCTGCACATCAGCATTGCGTGTAATACGAAGATACCCAAATCCAGGCGCAACAGGTCCGGGTGCTTGAGTGTCGGCAGCAATGCCTGCTTGGCGACGCCCGACTCACGGTGCTGCAACGGCCCCGTGGAATGCGGAACCATGAAGGCGACAATCACGATGCCGAACAGCGCCATGCCACCGGTGGCCAGGAACAGACCGTGCAAGCCGAACGCGCGGGTCAGCAGCGGGCCGACTACCATCGCCACGGCGAACGAAAGACCGATGGTCATGCCGATCATCGCCATGGCCTTGGTACGGTGTTGTTCGCGGGTCAGGTCGGAGAGCAGTGCCATGACGGCGGCGGAAATCGCGCCGGCGCCTTGCAGGACGCGTCCGGCGATCACGCCCCAGATAGAGTCGGCATTGGCCGCAAGCACACTGCCCAGGGCGAAGACGATCAGGCCGAGGTAGATCACCGGCCGGCGGCCGATGCGGTCGGAAATGACGCCGAACGGAATCTGAAACAGCGCCTGGGTCAGGCCATAGGCGCCAATCGCCAGGCCGATCAGGGCCGGGGTCGCTCCTGCGAGATCCATTCCATAGGTTGCCAGCACCGGCAACACCATAAACATGCCAAGCATACGGAATGCGAACACCAGGGCCAGACCGCTTGCTGCGCGGGTCTCGCTGCCACTCATGCGTTCGCTGTGGGGATCGTGCATGGATAAACCTCGTGTGAACCGGCGGCGATTCTACCAGTCCCATCGATTGAGAGGGTATATGCGGCGCTTTGCCGCGCAGCTTTCATGTAAGGCTGCACCCGGCACTTTGACAGTGTATATTCATCCAGTCTTTAGCCGTATACTCCTGCATTATTTACGCCCGCCGTGCGAGGCCATCTTGGACAAGATCCTGATTCGTGGGGCTCGAACCCACAACCTGAAGAACATCGACCTGACCCTGCCACGGGACAAACTGATCGTCATCACCGGCTTGTCCGGGTCCGGCAAGTCGTCCCTGGCGTTTGACACGCTGTACGCCGAAGGCCAGCGCCGCTACGTGGAATCCCTGTCGGCCTATGCCCGCCAATTCCTGTCGATGATGGAAAAGCCCGACGTCGACACCATTGAAGGCCTGTCGCCTGCGATTTCCATCGAACAGAAATCCACCTCCCACAACCCGCGTTCCACCGTGGGCACCATCACCGAGATCTACGACTACCTGCGCCTGCTGTATGCCCGCGTGGGTATTCCCCGCTGCCCGGACCACGACATTCCCCTGGAAGCCCAGACCGTCAGCCAGATGGTCGACCTGGTGCTGGCCCAGCCGGAGGGCGCCAAGCTGATGCTGCTGGCACCGGTGATTCGCGAGCGCAAGGGTGAACACCTTTCGGTCTTTGAAGAACTGCGTGCCCAGGGTTTCGTGCGTGCCCGCATCAACGGCAAGCTCTACGAGCTGGACGAAGCGCCGAAGCTGGATAAACAGAAAAAGCACTCGATTGATGTGGTCGTCGACCGCTTCAAGGTGCGTGCCGACTTGCAGCAGCGCCTGGCGGAGTCTTTCGAGACCGCGCTGAAGCTGGCAGACGGCATTGCCCTGGTGGCGCCGATGGACGATGAACCCGGGGAAGAAATCATCTTCTCCGCGCGCTTCGCCTGCCCGATCTGCGGTCATGCCATCAGCGAGCTGGAACCGAAGCTGTTTTCCTTCAACAACCCGGCCGGCGCTTGCCCGACCTGTGATGGCCTGGGGGTTAAGCAATTCTTCGACATCAAGCGCCTGGTCAACGGTGACCTCACACTGGCGGAGGGTGCGATACGTGGCTGGGACAGGCGTAACGTCTATTACTTCCAGATGCTGGGTTCGTTGGCTTCGCACTACAAGTTCAGCCTGGAAGTGCCGTTCAACGAACTGCCCGCCGAACAGCAGAAATTCATCCTGCACGGCAGCGGTTCACAGAACGTCGACTTCAAGTATTTGAACGACCGTGGCGATATCGTCAAACGCTCGCACCCGTTCGAAGGCATCGTGCCGAACCTGGAGCGGCGCTACCGCGAGACGGAGTCCGCCAGCGTGCGCGAGGAACTGGCCAAGTTCCTCAGCACCCAGCCTTGCCCGGATTGCCGTGGCACACGCCTGCGCCGTGAGGCGCGGCATGTGTGGGTTGGCGAGAAGACCCTGCCGGCAGTGACCAACCTGCCGATTGGCGATGCCTGCGAATACTTCGGCACGCTGAAACTGACGGGCCGCCGCGGGGAAATTGCCGACAAGATCCTCAAGGAGATTCGTGAACGGCTGCAGTTCCTGGTCAACGTGGGCCTGGACTACCTGTCGCTGGACCGCAGTGCCGACACGCTTTCCGGCGGTGAAGCCCAGCGGATTCGCTTGGCCAGCCAGATCGGTGCCGGCCTGGTGGGCGTGTTGTACATCCTCGATGAACCGTCGATTGGATTGCATCAACGGGACAACGACCGCTTGCTGGGCACGCTGAAGCACCTGCGGGACATCGGCAATACGGTGATCGTGGTCGAGCACGATGAAGACGCGATTCGCCTGGCCGATTATGTGGTCGATATCGGCCCGGGAGCGGGTGTTCACGGTGGGCATATTGTCGCCGAGGGCACGCCGGCTGAAGTGATGGCGCATCCTGACTCGCTGACCGGTAAGTACCTGTCGGGTCGCGTGAAGATCGCCGTGCCGGCCAAACGCACGCCGCGCAACAAGAAGATGGCACTGCACCTCAAGGGCGCGCGTGGCAACAACCTGCGCAATGTCGACCTGGAGATCCCGCTGGGCCTGCTGACCTGTGTGACCGGTGTATCCGGTTCGGGCAAATCAACGCTGATCAACAACACGCTGTTCCCGTTGAGTGCCACTGCGCTGAACGGCGCGACCACCCTGGAAGCCGCCGCTCACGACAGCATCAAGGGCCTGGAACACCTGGACAAGGTGGTCGATATCGACCAAAGCCCGATTGGCCGAACACCGCGCTCCAACCCGGCTACCTACACCGGGCTGTTCACGCCGATTCGCGAGCTGTTCGCCGGCGTGCCGGAATCGCGCTCCCGTGGCTACGGGCCTGGCCGGTTCTCGTTCAACGTCAAGGGCGGCCGCTGCGAAGCGTGCCAGGGCGATGGCTTGATCAAGGTGGAGATGCACTTCCTGCCGGACATCTACGTGCCGTGCGACGTGTGCAAGAGCAAGCGCTACAACCGCGAAACTCTGGAGATCAAGTACAAGGGCAAGAGCATTCACGAAACCCTCGAGATGACGATCGAGGAAGCGCGGGTGTTCTTCGACGCGGTACCGGCCCTGGCGCGCAAGCTGCAGACACTGATGGATGTTGGCCTGTCGTATATCAAGCTGGGTCAGTCGGCGACGACGCTGTCGGGTGGCGAGGCCCAGCGGGTCAAGCTGTCTCGCGAGCTGTCCAAGCGTGATACCGGCAAGACGCTGTACATCCTCGACGAGCCGACCACAGGCCTGCACTTCGCGGATATTCAGCAATTGCTGGATGTGCTGCATCGCCTGCGTGACCACGGCAATACGGTGGTAGTGATCGAGCACAATCTGGATGTGATCAAGACCGCCGACTGGCTGGTGGACCTGGGGCCGGAAGGCGGTTCCAAAGGTGGGCAGATCATTGCGGTCGGCACACCGGAGCAAGTCTCGGAGATGAAGCAGTCTCACACCGGCTTCTACCTCAAGCCTCTGCTGGCTCGCGACAAGGACTGATTGTTCAGCCCCACGAAAAAGCCCCTGTCACCGTATAAGTGACAGGGGCTTTTTAGTAGCTGGAGGAATCAGAACTGCGATTGCAGGTAATTCTCCAGGCCAATCAGCTTGATCAGGCCCAACTGCTTTTCCAGCCAGTAGGTGTGATCCTCTTCGGTGTCATTCAACTGCACCCGCAGGATTTCCCGCGTGACGTAGTCGTTGTGCTGCTCGCAGAGCTCAATGCCCTTGCAGAGCGCGGCACGGACCTTGTACTCAAGGCGCAAGTCGCTGGCGAGCATCTCAGGCACCGTGGTGCCGGTATCCAGGTCGTCGGGACGCATACGGGGCGTGCCTTCGAGCATCAGGATACGGCGCATCAGTGCGTCGGCGTGCTGTGCCTCTTCTTCCATTTCATGGTTGATACGCTCGTAGAGCTCGGTAAAGCCCCAGTCTTCGTACATCCGCGAGTGAATGAAATATTGGTCACGAGCTGCCAGTTCGCCCGTCAGCAACGTGTTGAGGTAATCGATTACGTCGGGGTGACCTTGCATCGCCCTACATCTCCCTGCTTGAAAGTCTGTAGTTTGAACCATGATGACCCGGAGGTCACGGGACCAACGGCAGAAAAGTGAAGATTTCCGGTGAAAAGTAGCTTAAATAACGCAAAAACCGCCCAAATGAGGGCGGTTCTGCTTATCGTTTAGAGTCAGTTAAGCGATACACCCAGTGCAGATGCGATCCCTTCTCCATAAGCCGGGTCGGCCTTGAAGAAGTACTGCAACTGGCGCTGCACCACGTCGCTGGAAACACCCGCCATTGCGCCGGCGATATTGTTGATCAGCAGGGCTTTCTGCTCATCGTTCATCAGGCGGAACAGCGCACCGGCATGGCTGTAGTAGTCGGTATCTTCGCGGTGATCGTAACGATCAGCCGCACCGCTCAGGGCCAAGGCTGGCTCGGCATACTGAGGAGCCTGCTTCGGCGCATCGGCGTAGCTGTTTGGCTCGTAATTGGGGGCCGCACCACCATTGGAGCCGAATGCCATCGAACCATCACGCTGGTAGCTGTTGACCGGGCTGCGTGGCGCATTCACCGGCAGTTGCTGGTGATTGGTACCTACGCGGTAGCGATGGGCATCGGCGTAAGCGAACACGCGCCCTTGCAGCATGCGGTCTGGCGACAGGCCAACACCCGGGACCATGTTGCTTGGACCGAAAGCCGCCTGTTCAACTTCAGCAAAGTAGTTCAGCGGGTTGCGGTTCAGTTCCAGCTCACCCACTTCGATCAGCGGGAACTCTTTCTGCGACCAGGTCTTGGTCACGTCGAACGGGTTTTCGTAGTGAGCGTTGGCCTGGGCCTCAGTCATGATCTGAATGCACACGCGCCATTTCGGGAAGTCACCACGCTCAATAGCACCGAACAGATCGCGCTGAGCGTAATCAGGGTCGGTACCGGCCAGGCGTGCAGCGTCAGCCGGCGCCAGGTTCTTGATACCTTGCTTGGTCTTGTAGTGCCACTTCACCCAGTGGCGCTCACCTTTGGCGTTAATCAAGCTGTAGGTGTGACTGCCGAAGCCGTGCATGTGACGGTAGCCGTCCGGGATGCCACGGTCCGAAAACAGGATGGTGACCTGGTGCAGCGCCTCAGGGGAGTGCGACCAGAAGTCCCACATCATCTGTGCACTTTTCAGGTTGCTTTGCGGCAGGCGCTTTTGGGTGTGGATAAAGTCAGGAAACTTCAGCGGGTCGCGGATGAAGAACACCGGGGTGTTGTTACCAACGATGTCCCAGTTGCCTTCTTCGGTGTAGAACTTCAACGCGAAACCACGCGGGTCGCGCTCAGTATCAGCCGAACCACGCTCGCCACCCACCGTGGAGAAGCGCAGGAAAGTCGGAGTTTGCTTGCCCACAGAATCGAACAGCTTGGCGCTGGTGTACTGCGTGATGTCTTGAGTGACGGTGAAGGTACCGTAAGCGCCCGAGCCTTTGGCGTGTACACGACGCTCAGGAATGTTTTCACGGTTGAAGTGAGCGAGCTTCTCGATCAGGTGAAAGTCGTCGAGCAGCAGCGGGCCGCGTGGACCGGCGGAACGGGAATTCTGGTTATCCGCGACAGGTGCGCCGCTGGCGGTAGTAAGGGTTTTATTCTGGCTCATGCTCAATCTTCCTCAGGTCAGTCTTGGAACTGCCGGCTAATCGGCTTGGAGCGATTATTGATCAGGAAGATGACACCATCAAATTTATTAAATCATACCCACCGATAGAAATTAACTAACGATCCATCCGAACGGATATCAAAAGTTGCTGCACGGGCTGAACGTGTATTCGCTCGAGGTAATTCCAGTTTTCCAACGCGCACAAAAAACCGGGCACTAGGCCCGGTTCTTCGTTACAGACTGACGTCTCACTCAGCGGATACAGCTTCACCGCCAACTGGACGATCGATCAGCTCAACGTACGCCATAGGCGCGTTGTCACCAGCGCGGAAACCGCACTTGAGGATGCGCAGGTAGCCACCCTCACGGGTAGCGTAACGCTTGCCCAGGTCGTTGAAGAGCTTACCAACGATAGCTTTCGAACGAGTACGGTCGAAAGCCAGACGGCGGTTAGCCAGGCTGTCTGTCTTGGCCAAAGTAATCAGCGGCTCAGCAACGCGACGCAGTTCTTTAGCTTTCGGCAGTGTAGTTTTGATCAGCTCGTGCTCGAACAGCGACACCGCCATGTTCTGGAACATAGCCTTACGGTGCGAGCTGGTACGGCTCAGGTGACGACCACTTTTACGATGACGCATGGTTCATTCCTTACCAAACTCACGTTCGGTGATTACGACGATCAGGCAGTCGCCTTGTCGTCCTTCTTAAGACTTGCAGGCGGCCAGTTGTCGAGGCGCATGCCGAGGGACAGACCGCGGGAGGCCAGAACGTCCTTGATTTCAGTCAAGGATTTCTTGCCCAGGTTCGGAGTCTTCAACAGTTCTACTTCGGTGCGCTGAATCAGATCACCGATGTAGTAAATGTTTTCCGCCTTAAGGCAGTTAGCCGAACGTACAGTCAGTTCCAGATCGTCAACCGGGCGAAGCAGGATCGGATCGATCTCGTCTTCCTGCTCGATTACCACTGGTTCGCTGTCACCCTTGAGGTCGACGAACGCAGCCAACTGCTGTTGCAGAATGGTTGCAGCGCGGCGGATAGCCTCTTCAGGATCCAGAGTACCGTTGGTTTCCAGATCAATAACCAGCTTGTCCAGGTTAGTACGCTGTTCGACACGGGCGTTTTCCACCACGTATGCGATACGGCGAACCGGGCTGAACGAAGAGTCGAGCTGCAAGCGACCAATGCTGCGGCTTTCGTCTTCATCGCTCTGACGCGAGTCGGCCGGTTCATAACCACGACCACGAGCTACGGTGAGCTTCATGTTCAGGGCGCCGTTAGACGCCAGGTTAGCGATTACGTGATCGGGATTAACGATCTCGACATCATGATCCAGCTGAATATCGGCAGCGGTAACCACCCCCGAACCCTTCTTCGACAAGGTCAGCGTAACTTCGTCACGGCCGTGCAGCTTGATAGCCAGACCTTTAAGGTTCAACAGGATTTCAATTACGTCTTCCTGTACACCTTCGATGGCGCTGTACTCGTGGAGCACACCGTCAATCTCGGCCTCGACTACTGCACAGCCGGGCATTGAGGACAACAGGATGCGGCGCAGCGCGTTGCCCAGGGTGTGGCCAAAACCACGCTCGAGAGGCTCGAGAGTGATCTTGGCGCGGGTTGGACTGACAACCTGCACATCAATGTGACGGGGTGTCAGGAACTCATTTACCGAAATCTGCATGGATGCACCTATTTTCTAGCCCTTACTTGGAGTAGAGCTCGACAATCAGGCTTTCGTTGATGTCGGCGGACAGATCACTGCGAGCAGGAACGTTCTTGAAAACGCCCGACTTCTTCTCAGTGTCTACTTCTACCCATTCTACGCGGCCACGTTGGGCACACAGATCGAGAGCTTGGACAATGCGAAGTTGATTTTTTGCTTTCTCGCGAATCGCGACCACGTCACCAGCACGAACCTGGTACGACGGGACGTTAACGGTTTGGCCGTTTACGCTGACGGATTTGTGCGATACCAGCTGACGGGATTCGGCACGAGTCGAACCAAAGCCCATACGGTATACAACGTTGTCCAGACGGCATTCGAGCAGTTGCAGCAGGTTTTCACCGGTTGCACCTTTCTTGCCAGCAGCTTCTTTGTAGTAGCCGCTGAACTGACGCTCGAGAACGCCGTAGATACGACGGACCTTCTGCTTTTCACGCAGTTGGGTGCCGTAGTCGGACTGGCGACCGCGGCGTTGGCCGTGGATACCAGGTGCTGCTTCAATGTTGCACTTCGATTCGATCGCGCGCACGCCGCTCTTCAGAAAGAGATCGGTGCCTTCACGACGAGCGAGTTTGCATTTTGGACCAATGTAACGAGCCATTCTTTACAATCTCCTGGATTACACGCGGCGCTTCTTCGGCGGACGGCACCCGTTGTGCGGGATTGGCGTCACGTCGGTGATGCTGGCGATCTTATAGCCACAGCCGTTCAATGCACGGACAGCAGACTCACGACCTGGACCTGGACCTTTGACGTTGACGTCGAGGTTTTTCAGGCCATATTCCAGCGCAGCTTGACCAGCACGTTCAGCAGCTACTTGAGCAGCAAACGGGGTGGACTTGCGGGAACCGCGGAAACCCGAACCACCGGAGGTAGCCCAAGAAAGCGCGTTACCTTGACGGTCGGTGATGGTCACGATTGTGTTGTTAAAAGATGCATGGATGTGGGCGATGCCATCAACCACTGTCTTTTTAACTTTTTTACGAGGACGAGCAGCAGGTTTTGCCATGATTAATTTCCTGTCGATTCGCGTGGGCGATTACTTGCGGATCGGCTTACGCGGACCTTTACGGGTACGCGCGTTAGTCTTGGTACGCTGACCGCGTACTGGAAGACCACGACGATGACGCAGACCACGGTAGCAACCGAGGTCCATCAAACGCTTGATTTTCATGTTGATTTCGCGACGCAGGTCACCTTCAGTGGTGAACTTCGCCACTTCGCCACGCAACAGCTCAATCTGCTCGTCGCTCAGATCCTTGATCTTTGCGGCTGGGTTTACCCCAGTATCTGCGCAAATTTTCTGCGCAGTAGTGCGACCAACACCATAGATGTAGGTCAGCGAGATAACAGTGTGCTTGTTATCTGGAATGTTAACGCCTGCAATACGGGCCATTCAGTGGGACTCCAATTGACAGCTACCTACGCCCCGGAAGCCAAGAAATAGGGCGCGAGATAATATCGCTGTAATAACAAATAATCAACCCGGCAGCGCACTAGCTGCCGGGCTTCAAGCGGATCACACTCAGCCTTGGCGCTGTTTGTGACGCGGTTCCGCGCTGCAAATTACTCGAACAACACCTTCGCGGCGAATAATCTTGCAGTTACGGCACAGCTTTTTCACCGATGCACGAACTTTCATCACCAACTCCTCGAACCTTATGGGTACTCAGCGCAACATGCCGCTGCCGTAACCCTTCAGGTTGGCTTTCTTCATCAGGGATTCGTACTGGTGCGAAACGAGGTGCGATTGTACTTGGGACATGAAGTCCATCACAACCACGACGACGATCAGCAACGAGGTCCCGCCAAGGTAGAACGGAACGTTTGCTGCAACCACCAGGAACTGGGGCAACAGGCAGACGGCCGTCATATATAGAGCACCGAACATGGTCAAGCGAGTCAGAACGCCATCAATGTAGCGCGCAGACTGCTCACCTGGACGAATACCCGGAATAAAGGCACCGGACTTCTTCAGGTTTTCCGCTACGTCTTTCGGATTGAACATCAACGCCGTATAGAAGAAGCAGAAGAAAATAATCCCTGCACTAAACAGCAGAATATTCAACGGCTGACCAGGAGCGATCGACTGCGAGATGTCCTGCAACCAGCCCATACCTTCAGACTGACCGAACCAGGCACCCAACGAAGCCGGAAACAGCAAAATGCTGCTCGCGAAAATGGCAGGAATAACCCCGGCCATGTTCACTTTCAGCGGCAGGTGGCTGGTCTGCGCGGCAAAGACCTTGCGGCCCTGCTGACGCTTGGCGTAGTGAACAGCAATACGACGCTGGCCACGCTCAATGAACACCACAAAACCGATAATCGCTACTGCCAACAAACCGATGGCAACCAGGGCGAAGATATTGATATCACCCTGACGTGCAGACTCGAAAGACTGCCCAATCGCTCTCGGAAGACCGGCAACGATACCTGCGAAAATCAACATCGAGATACCGTTACCAACACCACGCTCAGTAATCTGCTCACCCAGCCACATCATGAACATCGCACCAGCCACAAATGTGGATACCGCGACGAAATGGAAGCCAAAGTCACCAGTGAACGCAACACCCTGCCCGGCCAGGCCAACGGACATGCCGATAGCCTGGACCAGGGCGAGGATGACAGTGCCGTAGCGGGTGTACTGGCTTATCTTGCGACGGCCAGCTTCACCTTCCTTCTTCAACTGCTCCAACTGCGGACTGACGGCGGTCATCAGTTGCATGATGATCGATGCCGAGATGTACGGCATGATCCCCAGTGCAAAGATGCTCATCCGTTCCAGCGCGCCGCCGGAAAACATGTTGAACAAGCTAAGAATGGTCCCCTCATTCTGTCGAAACAGGTCTGCGAGTCGGTCCGGGTTGATACCTGGAACCGGGATGTGTGCGCCTATTCGGTAGACGATAATCGCCAGGAACAGAAAACGCAGACGAGCCCAAAGTTCAGACATACCGCCTTTGCCGAGCGCTGAGAGAGCACCTTGCTTAGCCATTTATTCCTCGAACTTGCCGCCAGCTGCTTCGATAGCCGAACGCGCACCTTTGGTGGCGCCGATTCCCTTGCCGATAGTGACAGCGCGAGTCACTTCACCGGACAGCATGATTTTCACACGCTGTACGTTGACGTTGATCACGTTGGCATCTTTCAGGGTCTGCACGGTAACGATGTCGCCTTCCACTTTGGCCAGCTCGGACAGACGCACTTCTGCGCGGTCCATGGCTTTCAGGGAAACGAAACCGAACTTCGGCAGGCGACGATGCAGCGGCTGTTGACCGCCTTCAAAGCCTGGAGCGATGGTGCCACCGGAGCGGGAGGACTGACCTTTGTGGCCACGGCCACCGGTCTTGCCCAAACCACTACCGATACCACGGCCCGGACGATGCTTTTCGCGACGGGAACCCGGCGCTGGACTCAGATCATTGAGTTTCATCGAATTAACCCTCGACACGCAGCATGTAGTAAGCCTTGTTGATCATCCCGCGATTCTCGGGAGTATCAAGTACTTCTACAGTGTGACCGATGCGACGCAGACCCAAACCCTTAACGCACAATTTGTGGTTAGGGATGCGGCCGGTCATGCTTTTGATCAGCGTTACTTTAACGGTAGCCATGATCAGAAGATCTCCTTGACGCTTTTGCCACGCTTGGCGGCAATGGATTCAGGAGACTGCATTGCTTTCAAACCCTTGAAAGTGGCGTGAACCACGTTTACCGGGTTAGTCGAGCCGTAGCACTTGGCCAGAACGTTCTGAACGCCAGCAACTTCGAGGACAGCACGCATAGCGCCGCCAGCGATGATACCGGTACCTTCAGAGGCAGGCTGCATGTACACCTTCGAAGCGCCGTGAGCGGACTTCATTGCGTACTGCAGAGTGGTGCCGTTCAGATCAACTTGGATCATGTTGCGACGAGCAGCTTCCATTGCCTTCTGGATCGCAGCAGGCACTTCACGTGACTTGCCACGGCCGAAGCCAACGCGCCCTTTACCATCACCTACCACGGTCAACGCGGTGAAAGTGAAGATACGGCCGCCTTTAACGGTTTTGGCTACGCGGTTAACTTGAACCAGCTTCTCAATGTAGCCTTCGTCGCGCTTTTGGTCGTTATTTGACATAACTTAGAACTCCAGCCCAGCTTCACGAGCAGCATCAGCCAGCGCTTTCACGCGGCCGTGGTACTTGAAGCCAGAGCGGTCGAAAGCCACTTGCGAGACGCCGGCGGCCTTAGCACGCGTAGCGACCAGCTGGCCAACCTTAGTGGCCGCGTCGATGTTGCCAGTGGCACCATCACGCAGTTCTTTATCCAAAGTCGAGGCGCTTGCCAGGACTTTGTTGCCGTCGGCCGAGATGACCTGGGCGTAGATGTGCTGCGACGAGCGGAACACGCAGAGACGCACGACTTCGAGTTCGTGCATTTTCAGGCGTGCTTTGCGAGCGCGACGCAGTCGAGTAACTTTTTTGTCGGTCATTTGCTATGCCCTACTTCTTCTTGGCTTCTTTACGACGGACGACTTCGTCCGCGTAGCGCACACCTTTGCCTTTGTACGGCTCTGGTGGACGGAAGTCGCGGATCTCAGCGGCCACCTGACCTACCAGCTGCTTATCAATACCCTTGATCAGGATATCGGTTTGGCTAGGGGTCTCAGCGGTGATGCCTTCCGGCAGTTCGTAATCCACTGGGTGCGAGAAGCCAAGGGCCAGGTTCAGAACCGTGCCTTTTGCTTGCGCTTTGTAACCAACACCGACCAGCTGGAGCTTGCGCTCGAAGCCTTGGCTTACGCCTTGGACCATGTTGTTTACCAACGCACGAGTGGTACCGGCCATTGCGCGAGTTTGTTGATCGCCATTGCGAGCAGCGAAACGCAGCTCACCAGCTTCTTCAACGATCTCAACGGACGAATGGATGTTCAGTTCCAGAGTGCCCTTGGCACCCTTCACCGAAAGCTGTTGGCCTGCGAATTTTACTTCGACACCGGCTGGCAGCTTAACGGGGTTCTTAGCGACGCGTGACATGCTTATCCCCCCTTAGAACACAGTGCAAAGAACTTCGCCGCCGACACCGGCAGCGCGCGCAGCACGATCCGTCATCACACCTTTGTTGGTGGAGACGATAGACACACCGAGACCGCCACGAACTTTTGGCAGATCATCAACGGACTTGTACTGACGCAGGCCTGGACGGCTAACGCGCTTCACTTCTTCGATGACCGGACGGCCTTCGAAGTACTTCAGCTCGATGGACAGCAGTGGTTTGATTTCGCTGCTGATCTGATAACCCGCAATGTAGCCTTCGTCTTTCAGGACTTTGGCAACAGCAACCTTCAACGTGGAAGATGGCATGCTTACGACGGACTTTTCAGCCATCTGGGCATTACGGATACGAGTTAGCATGTCCGCTAACGGGTCCTGCATACTCATGGCTAGACGCTCCTAATACAAAAAAATTAGCCTTGCGGCCATTACGTGTCGCCGAGAATCTCCGAGCACAAAACACACGGGCTCAGGCGAGCCGCGTATTTTAGACACACTCCGGAAATGAAACAAGCCCCAAAAGGGGCTTGTTCCAGATTCTAGGCCACCGGTGGTCAGTATCTTGCGATCCTGGCCACCGAGACTTCGAACGTACTTACCAGCTGGCTTTAACCAGACCTGGTACGTCACCACGCATTGCCGCTTCACGCAGTTTGTTACGGCCGAGGCCGAACTTGCGGTAAACGCCGTGTGGACGACCGGTCAGGCGGCAGCGGTTACGCATGCGCGAAGCGCTTGCGTCACGTGGCTGCTTCTGCAGAGCAACTGTAGCTTCCCAACGCGCTTCTGGACTTGCGTTCAGATCAACGATGATTGCTTTCAGTGCTGCACGCTTCTTGGCGTACTTGGCAACCGTGAGCTGACGCTTCAGCTCGCGGTTTTTCATGCTCATCTTGGCCATGGTCCTACTCCAATCAGTTGCGGAACGGGAATTTGAACGCACGCAGCAGAGCGCGGCCTTCATCATCGTTCTTGGCAGTGGTGGTCAGGGTGATGTCCAGACCGCGGAGAGCATCGATCTTGTCGTAGTCGATTTCCGGGAAGATGATCTGCTCTTTAACGCCCATGCTGTAGTTACCACGACCATCGAAGGACTTGGCATTCAGGCCGCGGAAGTCGCGGACCCGAGGCAGGGAGATCGACAGCAGACGATCCAGGAATTCGTACATACGCTCACGGCGCAGAGTCACTTTGACGCCGATCGGCCATCCTTCACGGACTTTAAAGCCAGCGATGGATTTACGAGCGTAGGTCACAACGACTTTTTGGCCGGTGATCTTTTCCAGGTCAGCAACAGCGTGCTCGATGACTTTTTTGTCGCCGATCGCTTCGCCCAGACCCATGTTCAGGGTGATTTTGGTAACGCGCGGAACTTCCATCACGTTCGAAAGCTTAAGTTCTTCCTTAAGTTTCGGTGCGATTTCCTTCCGGTAAATCTCTTTTAGTCGTGCCATGGTCTTCTACCTAGCAGTGTTCAAGCATCAACCGCTTTTTGGGTCGACTTGAAGACACGAATTTTCTTACCGTCTTCTACTTTGAAACCAACGCGGTCAGCCTTGTTGGTTTCGCCGTTGAAGATGGCGACGTTAGAAGCGTGCAGTGGCGCTTCTTTCTCGACGATACCGCCTTGTACGCCCGACATCGGGTTAGGCTTGGTATGACGCTTGACCAGGTTCAGACCACCAACGACCAGACGGTCATCAGCAAGAACCTTCAGCACCTTACCGCGCTTACCTTTGTCTTTGCCGGCGATCACGATGATCTCGTCGTCACGACGAATCTTTTGCATGTCGGATCTCCTTACAGCACTTCTGGGGCGAGCGAGACGATCTTCATGAACTTCTCAGTACGAAGTTCACGGGTCACTGGCCCAAAGATACGGGTGCCGATCGGCTCTTGCTTGTTGTTCAGAAGAACAGCAGCGTTGCCATCAAAGCGGATAATGGAGCCATCTGCACGGCGTACGCCGTGACGAGTGCGGACTACAACAGCAGTCATCACTTGGCCTTTTTTCACTTTACCGCGAGGAATTGCTTCCTTCACGGTAACTTTGATGATGTCACCGATACCAGCGTAACGACGATGGGAGCCACCCAGCACCTTGATGCACATAACGCGGCGTGCGCCGCTGTTATCGGCCACATCGAGCATGGATTGAGTCTGAATCATATAATTTCTCCGACCCCTAGTCCTTAGACTTCCACAGCGCGTTCGAGAACATCAACCAGGGCCCAAGACTTGGTCTTGGCCAACGGACGAGTTTCACGAATAGTGACTTTGTCGCCGATGTGGCACTGGTTGGTTTCGTCGTGCGCGTGCAGCTTAGTCGAACGCTTAACGTATTTACCGTAGATTGGGTGCTTAACGCGACGCTCGATCAAAACGGTGATGGTTTTGTCCATCTTGTCGCTGACAACACGGCCAGTCAGCGTACGGACAGTCTTTTCGGCTTCAGCCATGATCACTTACCTGCCTGCTGGTTGAGCACAGTCTTCACGCGAGCAATGTCACGCTTAACTTGCGAGAGCAGATGAGACTGCCCCAACTGGCCAGTTGCTTTCTGCATACGCAGATTGAACTGGTCGCGCAGCAGGCCGAGCAGTTGCTCGTTCAGCTGCTGTGCGGATTTTTCACGAAGTTCATTCGCTTTCATCACATCACCGTCCGTTTAACAAAGGAGGTGGCGAGCGGCAGCTTTGCAGCAGCCAGGGCGAAAGCCTCACGCGCCAGCTCTTCAGTAACACCCTCGATTTCATACAGGACTTTGCCTGGCTGAATCTGGGCAACCCAATATTCCACGTTACCCTTACCTTTACCCATCCGAACTTCGAGGGGCTTTTTGGAGATAGGCTTGTCCGGGAATACACGGATCCAGATCTTGCCGCCACGTTTAACGTGACGGGTCAGTGCACGACGCGCTGACTCGATCTGACGAGCGGTGAGACGACCACGAGCTACAGACTTCAGCGCATATTCGCCGAAGCTGACTTTGCTACCGCGCTGAGCCAGACCACGGTTGTGGCCTGTCATCTGCTTGCGGAACTTCGTACGCTTTGGTTGCAACATTTGGCGTACCCCTTACTTAGCAGCTTTTTTACGAGGCGCTGGTGCTTGTGGTTTCAGTTCTTCTTGGCGACCACCAATTACTTCGCCTTTGAAGATCCAAACCTTTACACCGATCACACCGTAGGTGGTGTGAGCTTCGTAGTTGGCATAGTCGATGTCGGCACGCAGGGTGTGCAGTGGCACACGACCTTCGCGATACCATTCAGTACGTGCGATTTCAGCACCGCCGAGACGACCGCTCACTTGGATTTTGATGCCTTTGGCACCAATGCGCATGGCGTTCTGTACTGCGCGCTTCATAGCGCGACGGAACATAACGCGACGCTCCAGCTGCTGAGCTACGCTCTGCGCAACCAGCATACCGTCGAGCTCCGGCTTGCGGATCTCTTCGATATTGATGTGCACAGGCACACCCATTTGCTTGGTCAGGTCCTGACGCAGTTTCTCAACATCTTCACCTTTCTTCCCGATAACGATACCTGGACGAGCGGTGTGGATGGTGATACGTGCAGTTTGAGCAGGACGATGGATATCGATACGGCTCACGGACGCGCTTTTTAGTTTGTCTTGGAGATACTCACGCACCTTCAGATCAGCGAACAAGTAGTCCGCATAAGTCCGACCGTCTGCGTACCAGACGGAGGTGTGCTCCTTGACGATTCCCAGGCGAATGCCAATGGGATGTACTTTCTGACCCATCTCTTCGACTCCGTTACTTGTCAGCAACCTTGACAGTGATATGGCAAGACCGCTTGACGATGCGATCAGCTCGGCCTTTGGCACGAGGCATGATGCGCTTCAGCGAACGCCCTTCGTTGACGAAAACGGTGCTGACCTTCAGGTCATCAACGTCTGCGCCTTCGTTGTGCTCGGCGTTGGCTACGGCCGACTCCAGCACTTTCTTGATGATCTCGGCGGCTTTCTTACTGCTGAAAGCCAACAGGTTGAGCGCTTCGCCCACCTTCTTCCCGCGGATCTGGTCGGCGACCAAGCGGGCTTTCTGGGCGGAGATTCGAGCGCCCGACAACTTAGCGGCTACTTCCATCGTTCCTTACCCCTTAACGCTTGGCTTTCTTGTCTGCCACGTGCCCACGATATGTGCGGGTACCGGCAAACTCGCCTAGTTTGTGGCCGACCATGTCTTCGTTCACGAGAACTGGAACATGTTGACGACCGTTATGCACTGCGATGGTCAGACCGACCATTTGTGGCAGGATCATCGAACGACGCGACCAGGTTTTCACCGGTTTGCGATCGTTCTTTTCCGCCGCCACTTCGATCTTCTTCAGTAGGTGAAGATCAATAAAAGGACCTTTTTTCAGAGAACGTGGCACTGTCGTATCCCTCTATTTACTTGCGACGACGGACGATCATTTTGTCGGTACGCTTATTACCACGAGTCTTCGCGCCCTTAGTCGGGAAGCCCCATGGCGATACCGGATGACGACCACCAGAGGTACGACCTTCACCACCACCGTGTGGGTGGTCAACCGGGTTCATGGCAACACCACGAACGGTTGGGCGAACGCCACGCCAGCGTTTGGCACCAGCTTTACCCAGCGAACGCAGGCTGTGCTCGGAGTTCGAGACTTCGCCCAGGGTCGCACGGCATTCAGCCAATACTTTACGCATTTCACCAGAGCGCAGACGCAGGGTCACGTAGACACCTTCACGAGCGATCAGCTGAGCCGAAGCACCAGCGGAACGAGCGATTTGCGCGCCTTTACCCGGCTTCAATTCGATGCCGTGTACGGTGCTACCAACTGGAATGTTGCGCAGTTGCAGAGCGTTGCCCGGCTTGATCGGTGCCAAAGCACCTGCGATCAGCTGGTCACCAGCACTCACGCCTTTAGGGGCGATGATGTAGCGACGCTCGCCATCTGCGTACAGCAGCAGAGCGATGTGAGCAGTACGGTTTGGATCGTATTCGATACGCTCGACAGTGGCAGCGATGCCATCTTTGTCGTTGCGACGGAAGTCGACCAGACGATAATGCTGCTTATGGCCACCACCGATGTGACGAGTGGTAATACGACCATTGTTGTTACGACCACCAGTCTTCGATTTCTTCTCGAGCAGCGGTGCGTGAGGAGCGCCTTTATGCAGCTCCTGGTTGACCACCTTGACCACAAAACGGCGGCCAGGGGAAGTCGGTTTGCATTTAACGATTGCCATGATGCACCCCTTCCTTACTCAGCACTGCTGCTGAAATCGAGATCTTGGCCTGGCTGAAGGGAGATAACTGCCTTCTTCCAGTCATTACGCTTGCCCAGACCGCGAGCAGTGCGCTTGCTCTTACCCAGAACATTCAGGGTAGTAACACGCTCTACTTTCACGCTGAACAGGCTTTCGACGGCCTTCTTGATTTCCAGCTTGGTTGCGTCAGTTGCAACCTTGAAAACGAACTGGCCTTTCTTGTCAGCCAGAACCGTAGCCTTTTCGGAAACGTGCGGGCCAAGCAGAACTTTAAATACGCGTTCCTGGTTCATCCCAGCAGCTCCTCGAATTTCTTCACGGCCGACACGGTGATCAACACCTTGTCGTATGCGATCAGACTAACTGGATCGGAACCTTGCACGTCACGTACATCAACGTGTGGCAGGTTGCGAGCAGCCAGGTACAGGTTCTGATCAACAGCTTCAGACACGATCAGGACGTCAGTCAGGCCCATGCCGTTCAGCTTGTTCAGCAGATCTTTGGTTTTCGGCGCTTCAACAGCGAAGTCCTGAACCACGACCAGACGATCAGTACGCACGAGTTCAGCAAGGATGGAGCGCAGTGCTGCGCGATACATCTTCTTGTTGAGCTTCTGGGTGTGATCCTGTGGACGTGCTGCGAAAGTGGTACCGCCGCCACGCCAGATTGGGCTACGGATAGTACCGGCACGAGCGCGGCCAGTACCTTTCTGACGCCAAGGGCGCTTACCGCCACCACGAACGTCGGAACGGGTCTTTTGCTGCTTGCTACCTTGACGGCCGCCGGCCATGTAGGCCACGACTGCTTGGTGAACCAGCGTCTCGTTGAATTCGCCGCCAAATGTCAGTTCGGAAACTTCGATCGCTTGAGCGTCATTTACGTTTAATTGCATGTCAGCTTCCCCTTAACCGCGAGCCTTGGCCGCTGGACGTACAACCAGGTTGCCGCCAGTAGCGCCAGGAACAGCACCCTTGACCAACAACAGATTGCGTTCAGCGTCGACGCGCACTACTTCGAGGGACTGCACGGTCACGCGCTCAGCGCCCATATGACCGGACATTTTTTTGCCCTTGAATACACGACCAGGAGTCTGGCACTGGCCAATAGAGCCCGGGACGCGGTGGGAAACGGAGTTACCGTGAGTGTTGTCTTGGCCACGGAAATTCCAACGCTTGATCGTACCCTGGAAGCCTTTACCCTTGGACTGACCGGTTACATCAACCAGTTGACCAGCGGCGAAGATTTCAGCGTTGATCAGATCGCCAGCCTGGTAGTCGCCGTCTTCAAGACGGAACTCCATGACAGTACGACCAGCTGCAACGTTTGCTTTAGCGAAGTGACCTGCTTGAGCAGCAGTCACACGCGAAGCACGACGCTCGCCGACAGTGACTTGCACTGCACGATAGCCATCGGTTTCTTCAGTTTTAAACTGGGTGACGCGATTCGGTTCGATCTCAATGACCGTGACCGGAATGGAGACACCTTCTTCGGTGAAAATACGGGTCATACCGCATTTACGACCGACTACACCAATAGTCATGTTGTAAACCTCATGAGTGTACGGGGCTTTCACCCGCTATGGCCGCCCATTTCAGAGCGTTACACGACTAAGACCCAAGTCTTAGCCGAGGCTGATCTGTACTTCCACACCGGCCGCCAGATCAAGCTTCATAAGTGCATCAACGGTTTTATCCGTTGGCAGGACGATGTCCAGCACGCGCTTATGAGTACGGATCTCGTACTGGTCACGCGCGTCTTTGTTGACGTGCGGGGAGACCAGAACGGTGAACCGCTCTTTACGGGTAGGCAGTGGAATTGGACCACGCACTTGAGCACCAGTACGTTTCGCGGTTTCCACGATTTCCTGGGTGGATTGGTCGATCAGTTTGTGGTCAAAAGCCTTCAACCTGATACGAATTTGCTGATTTGCCATTGGATTTCAGACTCCGGCTGCTATTCCCAGCGAGCGCAACACGCCCGTTAAAAGGAGGCGCAATTCTATAGACGCCCCATATGGGTGTCAACTCAATAAAAAAGCCCCCGCTGAGCGGGGGCTTTTTCAAGTCATCACTTATTAAGCGATGATTTTGGCTACGACGCCAGCGCCGACGGTACGACCGCCTTCACGGATAGCGAAACGCAGACCATCTTCCATTGCGATGGTTTTGATCAGGGTGACAACCATTTTGATGTTGTCGCCTGGCATTACCATTTCAACGCCTTCCGGCAGTTCGCAGTTACCGGTCACGTCAGTGGTCCGGAAGTAGAACTGTGGACGGTAGCCTTTGAAGAACGGAGTGTGACGACCGCCTTCTTCTTTGCTCAACACGTACACTTCAGCTTCGAAGGTAGTGTGCGGCTTAACCGAACCTGGCTTGACCAGAACCTGGCCACGCTCAACGTCGTCACGCTTGGTACCACGCAGCAGAACGCCGCAGTTCTCGCCTGCACGACCTTCGTCGAGCAGTTTACGGAACATTTCAACACCGGTGCAGGTGGTGACAGTAGTGTCACGCAGACCAACGATTTCCAGTGGATCTTGAACCTTAACGATACCGCGCTCGATACGACCAGTCACAACAGTACCACGACCGGAGATCGAGAATACGTCTTCGATTGGCATCAGGAACGGCTTGTCGATAACACGAACTGGATCTGGGATGTAGCTGTCCAGAGTCTCAACCAGTTTACGAACGGCAGTGGTGCCCATTTCGTTGTCGTCAAGACCGTCCAGAGCCATACGAGCAGAACCGATGATGATCGGAGTGTCGTCGCCTGGGAAGTCGTAAGTGCTCAGCAGATCGCGCACTTCCATCTCAACCAGTTCCAGCAGCTCAGCGTCGTCTACCAGGTCAGCCTTGTTCAGGAAAACCACGATGTACGGAACGCCTACCTGACGGGACAGCAGGATGTGCTCACGGGTTTGTGGCATCGGACCATCAGCGGCCGAGCAAACCAGGATCGCGCCGTCCATCTGGGCAGCACCGGTGATCATGTTCTTCACATAGTCAGCGTGACCTGGGCAGTCAACGTGAGCGTAGTGACGGATCAGCGAGTTGTATTCAACGTGCGCGGTGTTGATGGTGATACCACGAGCTTTTTCTTCTGGTGCGCTGTCGATCTTGTCGAAGTCAACACGAGCCGAACCGAAAACTTCGGAGCAGACGCGAGTCAGAGCAGCGGTCAGAGTGGTTTTACCGTGGTCAACGTGGCCGATAGTGCCAACGTTTACGTGCGGTAGGGAACGATCAAATTTTTCTTTAGCCACGACAATTAACTCCTTGCCTAAAGGACTGAATCAGCCTTGTTTTTTGGATACAGTTTCAGCGATGTGCGCCGGAGCTGTGTTGTATTTTTTGAATTCCATAGAGTAGCTTGCGCGACCCTGAGACATGGAACGAACGTCGGTCGCATAACCGAACATCTCGCCCAACGGAACCTCGGCACGAATCACTTTGCCGGAAACCGTATCTTCCATACCCAAGATCATGCCGCGACGACGGTTAAGGTCGCCCATCACGTCACCCATGTAGTCTTCAGGCGTAACGACTTCTACTGCCATGATTGGCTCAAGCAACTCACCACCGCCCTTCTGGGCCAGTTGCTTGGTAGCCATGGAAGCAGCCACCTTAAACGCCATCTCGTTGGAGTCGACGTCGTGGTAAGAACCGTCAAAAACGGTCGCCTTCAGGCCGATGAGCGGATAGCCGGCAACAACACCGTTCTTCATCTGCTCTTCGATACCCTTCTGGATAGCCGGGATGTATTCCTTAGGAACAACACCGCCCACTACTTCGTTCACGAATTGCAGACCTTCCTGACCTTCATCAGCAGGAGCAAAACGGATCCAGCAATGGCCGAACTGGCCACGACCGCCGGACTGACGAACGAATTTGCCTTCGATTTCGCAGTTCTTCGTGATGCGCTCACGATAGGAAACCTGAGGCTTACCGATGTTGGCTTCGACGTTGAACTCACGGCGCATCCGGTCAACCAGGATGTCCAGGTGAAGCTCGCCCATGCCGGAGATGATCGTTTGACCAGTCTCTTCATCAGTCTTGACGCGGAAAGATGGATCTTCCTGAGCAAGCTTGCCCAGAGCGATACCCATTTTTTCCTGGTCATCCTTGGTCTTAGGCTCAACGGCAACCGAAATAACCGGCTCCGGGAAGTCCATGCGAACCAGGATGATTGGCTTGGCAGCGTCGCACAAGGTCTCACCAGTGGTGACGTCCTTCATGCCGATCAGGGCCGCGATGTCACCAGCGCGTACTTCCTTGATCTCTTCACGGGCGTTTGCGTGCATTTGCACCATACGACCCACACGCTCTTTCTTGCCTTTAACCGAGTTGATCACGCCGTCGCCGGAGGCCAACACGCCCGAGTAAACGCGGACGAAGGTCAAAGTACCCACGAATGGGTCAGTAGCGATCTTGAACGCCAGAGCCGAGAACGGCTCGCTGTCATCGGCGTGACGCTCCATCTCTTCTTCCTCGTTATCAGGGTTGGTACCCTTGATAGCAGGAATGTCGGTTGGAGCAGGCAGGTAGTCGATAACGGCGTCGAGAACCAGGGGAACACCCTTGTTCTTGAAGGAAGAACCGCAAACAGCCAGAACGATCTCACCAGCGATAGTACGCTGACGCAGAGCGGCCTTGATTTCCACGTTGGTGAGTTCTTCACCTTCGAGGTACTTGTTCATCAGCTCTTCGCTGGCTTCAGCAGCAGCCTCAACCATGTTGTTACGCCACTCGTCAGCCAGCTCCTGCAGTTCTGCAGGGATAGGCTTACGAACAGGAACCATGCCTTTGTCAGCGTCATTCCAGTAAACAGCTTCCATGTTGATCAGATCGATCTGACCCTGGAAGTTGTCTTCGGAACCGATAGCCAACTGGATTGGCACCGGAGTGTGACCCAGACGCTGTTTGATCTGACCGATCACGCGCAGGAAGTTGGCACCAGCACGGTCCATCTTGTTTACGTAAACAAGACGTGGAACGCCGTACTTGTTGGCCTGACGCCATACGGTTTCCGACTGAGGCTCAACACCCGAAGTACCGCAGAACACAACGACAGCGCCGTCGAGTACGCGCAGGGAACGCTCAACTTCAATGGTGAAGTCTACGTGGCCCGGGGTATCGATTACGTTGAAGCGGTGCTCGTCCTTGTACTGCTTCTCGGAACCTTTCCAGAAGGCGGTAATAGCAGCAGAAGTAATGGTAATACCACGCTCCTGCTCCTGAACCATCCAGTCTGTGGTCGCGGCGCCGTCATGCACCTCGCCCATTTTGTGACTTTTGCCGGTGTAAAACAGTACGCGCTCGGTGGTGGTGGTTTTACCAGCATCCACGTGAGCAACGATACCGATGTTACGGTAGCGGCTAATCGGAGTAGTACGAGCCATAAAGCCCTCGCAAAATTAGTGAAGCTAGAATTAGAAGCGGTAGTGCGAGAAAGCTTTGTTGGCTTCAGCCATACGGTGCACGTCTTCACGCTTCTTAACAGCAGCACCTTTACCTTCAGCAGCGTCCAACAGTTCGCCAGCCAAACGCAGGGCCATAGACTTCTCGCCGCGCTTACGGGCGAAGTCTACCAACCAGCGCATTGCCAAAGCGTTACGACGGGACGGGCGAACTTCAACCGGAACCTGGTAAGTAGCACCGCCTACACGGCGCGACTTCACTTCGACCAGCGGAGCGATGGCGTCGAGAGCTTTCTCGAAGATTTCCAGGGGGTCGCTGTTCTTGCGTTCTTTAACCTTTTCCAGCGCGCCATAAACGATACGCTCGGCAACGGCTTTCTTGCCGCTTTCCATTACGTGGTTCATGAACTTGGCCAGGATTTGGCTTCCGTATTTTGGATCGTCAAGCACTTCGCGCTTGGCTGCTACGCGTCTTCTTGGCATGGATAAGCCCTCAAACGGTCTTCAGGTTCGCTCGGAATCGGTGCCCTTTCGGGACGCCTCCGACCTTACTCTTATCGACTCAGAAAATAAGATGATTCAGTTTTACAAAAAGCCGCTACTACTTAGGCTTCTTGGTACCGTACTTCGAACGACCCTGGTTACGACCTTTAACGCCGGAAGTATCCAAGGAGCCGCGTACGGTGTGGTAACGAACACCTGGCAAGTCTTTTACACGACCGCCGCGGATCAGTACCACGCTGTGCTCTTGCAGGTTGTGACCTTCACCGCCGATGTACGAGGAAACCTCGAAACCGTTGGTCAGGCGCACACGGCATACTTTACGCAGTGCCGAGTTAGGTTTTTTCGGCGTAGTGGTATACACGCGAGTGCATACGCCACGACGTTGCGGGCAGTTCTGCAGCGCAGGCACGTCGGATTTCTCGACGATACGCTTACGCGGCTGACGTACCAGCTGGTTGATAGTTGCCATCTACTAGCTCCACTGTTGTCTTGCGACGCTATTGTCTTGCAAGAAAAGCAAAATGGCAGGAACGAATTCCCGCCAAATTTAGGGGTACAAGAGTCTAAAGAGGATCTTGTCCCCAGTCAAGGCAAGGCCCCGACCTCCCCTTCCATCGAACCGGGACAAATCTGTCTCGATCCGACGAACGGGGCTGCCAGGGCCCGGTCTTATTTACCGCAGAACTCAGTTACCGCTTGAGTTCAGCGCTTCGGTCAGTGCAGCTTCCACTTCACTGGCGCTTACGCGCAACGGCTTGTCGAGTTCACGGCGACGCTTACGCTCGCTGTGGTAGGCCAAACCGGTACCGGCCGGGATCAGACGACCCACAACCACGTTTTCTTTCAGGCCGCGCAGGTAATCGCGCTTGCCGGTTACCGCTGCTTCGGTCAGTACGCGAGTGGTCTCCTGGAAGGAGGCCGCCGAGATGAACGACTCAGTGGACAACGACGCCTTGGTGATACCCAGCAACACACGAGTGAACTTGGAAACGAATTTCTCGTCGTTCGCCAGGCGCTCGTTCTCTACCAGTACGTGAGTCAGTTCCATCTGGTCGCCCTTGATGAAACTCGAATCGCCGGATTCAGCGATTTCAACTTTACGCAGCATCTGACGCAGGATGGTCTCGATGTGCTTATCGTTGATCTTCACGCCTTGCAGACGGTAAACGTCCTGGATCTCGTTAACGATGTACTTGGCCAGCGCACTCACACCCAGCAGACGCAGGATGTCGTGTGGATCGCTCGGGCCGTCGGAGATAACTTCGCCGCGGTTTACCTGTTCGCCTTCGAAGACGTTCAGGTGACGCCACTTCGGAATCAGCTCTTCGTACGGATCGCTACCGTCGTTCGGGGTGATAACCAGGCGGCGCTTGCCCTTGGTCTCTTTACCGAACGCGATGGTGCCGCTGACTTCAGCCAGAATCGACGCTTCTTTCGGACGACGAGCTTCGAACAAGTCGGCAACACGCGGCAGACCACCGGTGATGTCACGGGTCTTCGAAGTTTCTTGCGGGATACGAGCGATAACATCACCGATCGCGATCTTCGCACCATCCGCAACACCGACCAGGGCGTTGGCTGGCAGGAAGTACTGAGCGATAACGTCAGTGCCTGGCAGCAACAGATCCTTGCCGTTGTCATCAACCATCTTCACGGCAGGACGGATATCTTTGCCTGCAGCTGGACGGTCTTTGGCGTCGAGTACTTCAATGTTGGTCATACCGGTCAATTCGTCAGTCTGACGCTTGATCGTGATGCCTTCTTCCATGCCCACGTAGGTCACGGTACCTTTCATTTCGGTAACGATTGGGTGAGTGTGCGGATCCCACTTGGCCACGATTGCGCCAGCGTCGACCTTGTCACCTTCTTTAACCGAAATCACAGCACCGTACGGCAGCTTGTAACGCTCGCGCTCACGACCGTAGTCATCAGCGATTGCCAGCTCACCGGAACGGGACACAGCAACCAGGTGGCCATCCACTCGCTCAACGTGCTTCAGGTTGTGCAGACGGACGGTACCGCCATTCTTCACCTGAACGCTGTCGGCGGCGGAGGTCCGGCTTGCCGCACCACCGATGTGGAACGTACGCATGGTCAGCTGGGTACCCGGCTCACCGATGGACTGGGCAGCGATAACGCCGACCGCTTCACCGATGTTCACCTGGTGACCACGAGCCAAGTCACGGCCGTAGCACTTGGCGCAAATGCCGTAGCGGGTTTCGCAGCTGATCGGCGAGCGAACAATCACTTCGTCGATGCTGTTGAGTTCGATGAACTCGACCCACTTCTCGTCTACCAGGGTGCCGGCAGGAACGATGACTTCCTCGGTACCTGGCTTGAATACGTCACGGGCGATTACTCGACCCAGTACGCGCTCACCCAACGGTTCTACAACGTCGCCGCCTTCGATGTGCGGAGTCATCAGCAGACCGTGTTCGGTGCCGCAGTCAACTTCAGTCACAACCAAGTCTTGCGCAACGTCTACCAGACGACGAGTCAGGTAACCGGAGTTAGCGGTTTTCAACGCGGTATCCGCCAGACCTTTACGAGCACCGTGAGTCGAGATGAAGTACTGAAGTACGCTCAAACCTTCACGGAAGTTCGCAGTAATCGGCGTTTCGATGATGGAACCGTCCGGCTTGGCCATCAGGCCACGCATACCGGCGAGCTGACGGATCTGCGCAGCAGAACCCCGTGCGCCCGAGTCGGCCATCATGTACATCGAGTTGAACGACTCTTGATCGACTTCCACGCCATGACGGTCGATAACACGCTCTTTCGAGAGGTTCGACATCATCGCCTTCGACACTTCGTCGTTGGCCTTGGACCAAAGGTCGATCACTTTGTTGTACTTCTCGCCCTGGGTTACCAGGCCGGAGGCGTACTGGCTTTCGATCTCTTTCACTTCATCGGTGGCAGCACCGATGATGGCGGCTTTCTCGTCCGGGATAACGAAGTCGTTAACACCGATGGAAACGCCGGAAATGGTCGAATAAGCAAAACCGGTGTACATCAACTGGTCAGCGAAGATAACGGTCTCTTTCAAACCAACCACGCGGTAGCACTGGTTGATCAGCTTGGAGATCGCCTTTTTCTTCATTGGCTGGTTGACCACGTCGTACGACAGGCCAGGTGGAACAACCTGGAACAGCAGCGCACGGCCGACAGTGGTGTCGACGATACGGGTGTTCTTGACGCTGCCACCGTCACGATCGTTGATAGTTTCGTGGATGCGGACTTTAACCTTGGCGTGCAGTGCGGCTTCGCCGGCACGGAACACACGGTCAACTTCCTGCAGATCCGCGAACACACGACCTTCGCCCTTGGCGTTGATCGCTTCACGAGTCATGTAGTACAGACCCAATACAACGTCCTGCGACGGAACGATGATTGGCTCACCGTTGGCTGGCGACAGAATGTTGTTGGTCGACATCATCAACGCACGCGCTTCCAGCTGGGCTTCCAGCGTCAGCGGTACGTGCACGGCCATTTGGTCGCCGTCGAAGTCGGCGTTGTACGCAGCACAGACCAGCGGGTGCAGCTGGATAGCCTTACCTTCGATCAGTACTGGTTCAAACGCCTGGATACCCAGACGGTGAAGGGTCGGTGCACGGTTGAGGAGAACCGGGTGTTCACGGATCACTTCAGCGAGAACGTCCCAAACCTCTGGCAGCTCGCGCTCGACCATTTTCTTGGCAGCTTTGATGGTGGTCGCGAGACCACGCATTTCCAGCTTGCCGAAAATGAACGGCTTGAACAGCTCGAGAGCCATCTTCTTCGGCAGACCGCACTGGTGCAGACGCAGGGTCGGGCCTACGGTAATTACCGAACGACCGGAGTAGTCAACACGCTTACCGAGCAAGTTCTGACGGAAACGACCCTGCTTACCCTTGATCATGTCAGCCAGGGATTTCAGAGGACGCTTGTTCGAACCGGTGATAGCGCGGCCACGACGACCGTTGTCGAGCAGGGCATCGACAGCTTCCTGCAACATACGCTTTTCGTTGCGCACGATGATGTCCGGAGCGGACAGGTCGAGCAGACGCTTCAAGCGGTTGTTACGGTTGATCACGCGACGGTACAGGTCGTTGAGGTCGGAAGTCGCGAAGCGACCACCATCCAACGGCACCAGCGGACGCAGGTCTGGCGGCAGAACCGGCAGAACGGTCAGCACCATCCACTCTGGCAAGTTGCCGGAACCCTGGAAGGCTTCCATCAACTTCAGACGCTTGGACAGTTTCTTGATCTTGGTTTCGGAGTTGGTTTGCGGAATTTCTTCACGCAGACGGCCAATCTCGTGTTCCAGGTCGATGGCGTGCAGCAGTTCGCGGACAGCTTCGGCACCCATGCGGGCATCGAAATCGTCGCCGAACTCTTCCAGCGCTTCGAAGTACTGCTCGTCGTTCAGCAGCTGACCCTTTTCAAGGGTGGTCATGCCTGGATCGATAACGACATAGCTCTCGAAGTAGAGAACGCGCTCGATATCACGCAGGGTCATGTCCATCAGCAAGCCGATACGGGACGGCAGTGATTTCAGGAACCAGATGTGGGCAACCGGCGAAGCCAGCTCGATGTGCGCCATGCGCTCACGACGAACCTTGGCCAGTGCAACTTCAACGCCGCACTTCTCGCAGATCACACCACGGTGCTTCAAGCGCTTGTACTTACCGCACAGGCACTCGTAATCCTTTACCGGGCCAAAGATCTTGGCGCAGAACAGGCCGTCACGCTCTGGTTTGAACGTACGGTAGTTGATGGTTTCCGGCTTTTTAACTTCACCGAACGACCACGAACGGATCATCTCAGGCGATGCCAACCCAATACGGATGGCGTCGAACTCTTCGACTTGACCCTGGTTTTTCAGCAAATTCAGTAGGTCTTTCAAGGCCTTTCCTCCTGGCGGAGCAGAGAGCGGGCTAAACAGCCCCGCTCTCGATTCGCGTCACGTGTTATTCGGTTTCCAGATCGATATCGATGCCGAGGGAACGAATTTCTTTGATCAACACGTTGAAAGACTCGGGCATGCCCGGCTCCATACGGTGATCGCCGTCCACGATGTTTTTGTACATCTTGGTCCGACCGTTCACATCGTCCGACTTCACTGTGAGCATTTCTTGCAGAGTGTAAGCAGCACCGTATGCTTCCAGTGCCCAGACCTCCATCTCCCCGAAACGCTGACCACCGAACTGAGCCTTACCACCCAGCGGCTGCTGGGTAACCAGGCTGTACGAACCGGTAGAACGAGCGTGCATCTTGTCGTCTACCAAGTGGTTCAGCTTCAGCATGTACATGTAGCCAACAGTAACCGGGCGCTCAAACTTGTTGCCGGTACGGCCGTCGAACAGCTGCATCTGGCCGCTTTCTGGCAGGTCTGCCAGTTTCAGCATGGCCTTGATTTCGCTTTCCTTGGCACCGTCGAACACCGGGGTAGCCATTGGAACGCCGCCGCGCAGGTTCTTCGCCAGATCCAGGATTTCCTGGTCGGAGAAGGTGTCCAGCTCTTCGTTGCGACCGCCGATCTCGTTGTAGATCTCGTGCAGGAACTTGCGCAGGTCTGCGACCTTGCGCTGCTCTTCGATCATACGGTTGATCTTCTCGCCCAGACCTTTGGCCGCGAGGCCCAGGTGGGTTTCAAGGATCTGACCAACGTTCATACGCGAAGGTACGCCCAACGGGTTGAGGACGACATCGACCGGGGTGCCATTGGCATCGTGCGGCATGTCTTCAACCGGCATGATCACGGAGACCACACCTTTGTTACCGTGACGACCGGCCATCTTGTCGCCCGGCTGGATGCGGCGACGGATTGCCAGGTAAACCTTGACGATTTTCAGCACGCCTGGAGCCAGGTCATCGCCCTGCTGCAGTTTGCGCTTCTTGTCTTCGAACTTGTCGTCCAGCAGACGGCGACGATCGACGATGTAGGCCTGGGCCTTCTCGAGCTGCTCGTTCAGAGCATCTTCAGCCATGCGCAGTTTGAACCACTGCCCGTGCTCAAGACCGTCGAGTACTTCGTCGGTGATGTCCTGACCTTTCTTCAGACCTGCGCCGCCTTCAGCCTTGTGGCCTACCAGGGCGGAACGCAGACGTTCGAAGGTCGCGCCTTCAACGATACGGAACTCTTCGTTCAGATCCTTGCGGATCTCGTCGAGTTGGGTCTTCTCGATGGACAGCGCACGAGCATCACGCTCAACGCCGTCACGGGTGAAGACCTGTACGTCGATGACAGTGCCCTTGGTACCGGTAGGTACACGCAGGGAAGTGTCTTTAACGTCGCTGGCTTTTTCACCGAAGATGGCACGCAACAGCTTCTCTTCCGGAGTCAGTTGGGTCTCGCCTTTCGGAGTGACCTTGCCTACCAGAATGTCGCCTGCGCCAACTTCAGCACCTACGTAAACGATACCGGCTTCGTCCAGCTTGTTCAGTGCAGCTTCACCCACGTTCGGGATGTCTGCAGTGATTTCCTCTGGCCCAAGCTTGGTGTCACGCGCCACACAGGTCAGTTCCTGAATGTGGATCGTGGTGAAGCGATCTTCCTGAACCACACGCTCGGACAGGCAGATGGAGTCTTCGAAGTTGTAACCGTTCCAGGCCATGAACGCGATGCGCATGTTCTGACCCAGTGCCAGCTCACCCATATCGGTGGACGGACCGTCTGCCATGATGTCGCTGCGCTGAACCCGATCACCCTTGCTGACCAGCGGACGCTGGTTGATGCAGGTGTTCTGGTTGGAGCGGGTGTATTTGGTCAAGTTGTAGATGTCGACACCGGCTTCGCCAGTTTCAACTTCGTCATCGGCAACACGAACCACGATACGGCTGGCATCAACGGAGTCGATCACGCCGCCACGACGAGCCACGACGCAAACGCCGGAGTCACGGGCTACGTTACGCTCCATGCCGGTACCTACCAGCGGCTTGTCAGCGCGCAGGGTCGGTACAGCTTGACGCTGCATGTTGGAACCCATCAACGCACGGTTGGCGTCATCGTGTTCCAGGAACGGGATCAGCGACGCTGCAACCGAAACTACCTGCTTCGGCGATACGTCCATCAAGGTGACGTCTTCCGGCGCCTTGACGGTGAACTCGTTCAAGTGACGAACAGCTACCAGCTCGTCGATCAGCATTTTCTTGTCGTTCATCGTGGCCGAAGCCTGAGCGATCACGTGATCAGCTTCTTCGATGGCGGACAGGAACACGATCTCGTCGGTGACCAGTGCGTCTTTCACCACGCGGTACGGGCTCTCGAGGAAGCCGTACTGGTTGGTGCGCGCATAGGCAGCCAGGGAGTTGATCAGGCCGATGTTCGGACCTTCCGGCGTTTCAATCGGGCATACACGACCGTAGTGAGTCGGGTGTACGTCACGGACTTCAAAGCCTGCACGCTCACGAGTCAGACCGCCCGGGCCCAGTGCGGAAACACGGCGCTTGTGGGTGATCTCGGAGAGCGGGTTGTTCTGGTCCATGAACTGCGAGAGCTGGCTGGAACCGAAGAACTCTTTCACCGCCGCAGCCACTGGCTTGGCGTTGATCAGGTCTTGCGGCATCAGGCCTTCGCTTTCGGCCATCGACAGACGCTCTTTGACCGCACGCTCAACACGTACCAGGCCAACGCGGAACTGGTTCTCGGCCATTTCGCCTACGCAGCGAACACGACGGTTACCCAGGTGGTCGATGTCATCGACGATGCCTTTGCCGTTACGGATGTCGACCAGGGTCTTCAGTACCGCGACGATGTCTTCCTTGCACAGCACGCCCGAACCTTCGATCTCGGTACGACCGATACGACGGTTGAACTTCATCCGGCCGACCGCAGACAGGTCATAGCGCTCAGGGCTGAAGAACAGGTTGTTGAACAGGGTCTCGGCAGCGTCTTTGGTTGGTGGCTCGCCAGGACGCATCATGCGATAGATCTCGACCAGCGCTTCCAATTGGTTGCTGGTGGAGTCGATCTTCAGGGTGTCGGAGACGAACGGGCCGCAGTCGATGTCGTTGGTGTACAGGGTCTCGATGCGAACAACCTGGGACTTGGCGATTTTCGCCAGGATCTCGGTGTTCAGCTCGGTGTTGCATTCAGCCAGGATTTCGCCGGTGGCCGGGTGCACGATGACCTTGGCGGTGGTGCGACCCAGGACGTAGTCCAGAGGCACTTCCAGCGTCTTGATACCGGCTTTTTCGATCTGGTTGATGTGGCGCGCGGTAATACGGCGGCCGGCTTCAACGATGACCTTGCCTTTTTCGTCCTGGATGTCCAGAACGGCAATCTCACCACGCAGGCGCTGAGGCACCAGTTCCAGGCTGAGGGTTTCGCCGCTCAGGTGGAATACGTTAGTGGTGTAGAAAGCGTCCAGCACTTGCTCAGTGGTATAGCCGAGCGCGCGCAGCAGTACCGAGGCCGGCAGCTTGCGACGACGGTCGATACGCACGAACACGCAGTCTTTCGGGTCGAACTCGAAGTCCAACCACGAACCGCGGTACGGAATGATCCGCGCGGAGTACAGGAGCTTGCCGGAGCTGTGCGTCTTGCCGCGGTCGTGGTCAAAGAACACGCCCGGGGAACGGTGCAGCTGGGAAACGATAACGCGCTCGGTACCGTTGATAACGAAGGTACCGTTCTCAGTCATCAGGGGGATTTCACCCATGTAGACTTCTTGCTCTTTGATGTCCTTGATCGCTTTGTTCGACGACTCTTTGTCGAAGATGATCAGACGGACTTTTACCCGCAAAGGTACGGCGTACGTAACACCGCGCAACACGCATTCTTTGACATCAAATGCCGGTTCGCCCAGGCGATAACCGACGTACTCCAGCGCAGCATTGCCGGAGTAGCTGATGATCGGGAAAACGGATTTGAAGGCCGCATGCAGGCCCACGTCGCGGAACTGATCTTTGGTCGCTCCCGCCTGCAAGAATTCACGATACGAATCCAGCTGGATAGCCAGAAGGTACGGGACATCCATGACGTCCGGCAACTTGCTAAAGTCCTTGCGGATACGTTTTTTCTCAGTATATGAGTAAGCCATCAGCGTTCCCCAGCTTGGTCACCTGCTTGTTTGGCCCCTCCCGACGGGAGCAGCCAGAAAATCTTGCAAACCCCATGGTTTGCGCCACCGCATCGGGTGGTTACAGCGCGTTATAGGCGACGACCGAGTCGATTGCCAATAACGGAAAAAGGCCGGTGGCAAGAGCCACCAGCCATCAGCCTTCAGCTTAACGCTTGGGCTGGAGACGCAAGGTCGATGCTTACTTCAGCTCGACTTTAGCGCCTGCTTCTTCCAGCACTGCTTTAGCTTTGTCAGCTGCGTCTTTCGACACTGCTTCCAGAACCTGGGCAGGGGCGCCGTCAACTACTGCCTTGGCTTCTTTCAGGCCCAGACCGGTCAGTTCACGTACTGCCTTGATCACGTTTACTTTCTTCTCGCCAGCTTCCAGCAGCATGACGTTGAATTCGGTTTGCTCTTCAGCAGCAACAGCGGCAACAGCTGGGCCAGCCGAAGCAGCGGCAGCGGAAACACCGAATTTTTCTTCGAAAGCTTTGATCAGCTCAACAACCTGCAGAACCGACATTTCAGCTACGGCGTTGAGGATATCGTCTTGGGAGATAGACATTGCTGTAATTCCTGAATTGGGGGACGGCCTACGCGGCCATCGAAATAAACAAAAATACGCGAGAGGAGATGCTCAGCCTTAGGCTGCGGCAGCTTCTTTTTGCTCGCGAACTGCGGCCAGAGTACGAGCCAACTTGCTGGTAGCGCCTTGAATCACGCTCATCAGCTGAGAAATAGCTTCGTTACGGGTCGGCAGTGTTGCCAGTACGTCGATTTGGTTAGCTGCGAGGAACTTGCCCTCGAACGCAGCTGCCTTGATCTCGAACTTATCCTGACCCTTGGCGAATTCCTTGAACAAACGGGCAGCAGCGCCAGGATGTTCCTTGGAGAACGCAATCAGGGTCGGGCCGGTGAACACGTCGTTGAGGACACTGTATTCAGTGTCAGCAACAGCGCGCTTGAGCAGGGTGTTACGTACAACACGTACGTATACGCCAGCTTCACGAGCCTCTTTACGGAGTCCGGTCATAGCGCTTACTGTCACACCACGGGCATCAGCCACGACAGCGGACAGAGCAGCTTTGGCAGCCTCGTTGACTTCAGCGACGATGGCCTTCTTGTCTTCGAGATTAATTGCCACGGGTTTAACTCCTGCTTGTTACCGTTTCATCTGGCCTGGGCCGGATGTCGTTTTGGTGTCTGATTCGGTAAGGAACCGGGAGCACCATCTGCGTAGGCTTGTGGTTTAAGACTTGCGTCGCCTACGGTCTTGGATAGCCCCCGCCAGGCAGGGACCCCAATCTTTCAATTGGCGCAATTACTTGCGCCAATTTGTGTCTTATACGTCCAGCGAGCCTTGGTCGATGACCAGACCTGGGCCCATAGTGGTGCTCAGGGTAACGCGCTTGACGTAGATACCTTTCGAGGAAGCTGGCTTGATACGCTTCAGGTCAGCGATCAGGGCTTCAACGTTTTCCTTCAGCTTGACGGCATCAAAGCCGACTTTGCCAACGGAGGTGTGAATGATGCCGTTTTTGTCGGTGCGATAACGAACCTGACCAGCCTTGGCGTTTTTAACCGCGGTAGCTACGTCTGGAGTCACGGTGCCGACTTTAGGGTTAGGCATCAGGCCACGTGGACCGAGGATCTGACCCAACTGACCTACAACGCGCATTGCATCCGGGGAAGCAATTACGACGTCATAGTTCAGGTCGCCGCCTTTCATTTCGGCAGCCAGGTCGTCCATGCCAACGCGATCGGCGCCGGCGGCCAGAGCAGCTTCAGCTGCTGGGCCTTGGGTGAAGACAGCTACACGTACAGTCTTGCCAGTACCGTGTGGCAGCACAGTAGCGCTACGAACGACCTGGTCGGATTTACGTGGGTCAACGCCCAGGTTTACAGCAACGTCAACAGACTCGCTGAACTTGACAGTCGACAGCTCGGTCAGCAGAGCAGCAGCGTCTACAAAATTGTAGGACTTGCCCGCTTCGATTTTGCCGGCGATAGCCTTTTGGCGCTTGGTCAGCTTAGCCATTACACACCCTCCACGTTAAGGCCCATGCTACGAGCAGAACCGGCGATGGTACGCACGGCTGCATCCATATCAGCTGCAGTCAGATCCGCGTTTTTGGTTTTCGCGATTTCTTCCAGCTGAGCACGGGTCACGGTGCCAACCTTAACGGTGTTAGGACGAGCGGAACCGCTAGTCAGACCAGCAGCTTTCTTCAACAGAACCGAAGCCGGGGTCGACTTGGTTTCGAAGGTGAAGCTACGGTCGCTGTATACAGTGATGATCACTGGAGTCGGCAGACCTGGCTCAATACCCTGAGTACGGGCGTTGAAGGCCTTGCAGAATTCCATGATGTTCACGCCGTGCTGACCCAGAGCTGGACCAACAGGTGGGCTTGGGTTGGCCTGAGCGGCCTTCACTTGCAGCTTGATGTAAGCGGTAATCTTCTTGGCCATGAGGCACTCCAATTACGGGTTCGAACGCCTCGAAAGGCTCCCCGGTTACTTGCGCGTTTATCCCAGTGACGACAAAACCCCACAGCCTAAGGCTGCGGGGTTGGGATGCTTGCTCAGCTAGACTTTTTCGACCTGGCTGAACTCTAGCTCTACCGGAGTAGAGCGACCGAAAATGAGCACTGCCACTTGGATCCGGCTCTTTTCGTAGTTAACTTCTTCGACGGTGCCGTTAAAATCAGCGAACGGACCATCTGTGACACGAACAACCTCACCCGGCTCGAACAACGTCTTCGGCTTGGGCTTGTCGCTACCATCAGCAACGCGACGCAGAATTGCTTCTGCTTCTTTGTCAGTGATCGGAGCAGGCTTATCAGCGGTACCGCCGATGAAACCCATGACGCGAGGAGTGTCCTTGACCAAGTGCCAAGTACCCTCATTCATGTCCATTTGAACCAGCACGTAGCCAGGGAAGAACTTACGTTCGCTTTTGCGTTTCTGGCCATTACGCATTTCAACCACTTCTTCAGTGGGAACCAGAATTTCGCCGAAGCCATCTTCCATGCCTGCCAGCTTTACGCGCTCTAGCAAAGAGCGCATGACATGCTTCTCGTAACCCGAGTAAGCATGCACAACGTACCAACGCTTAGCCACGGGACACCCTTAGCCAACAATCAAGGAAACAAGCCAGCCGAGCAGGGAATCAAGCCCCCACAACAGCAACGCCATAACCAGAACAACAGCTACCACGATCAACGTGGTCTGCGTGGTTTCTTGGCGAGTCGGCCAAACGACTTTACGGATCTCGGTACGAGCTTCCTTCACCAGGACCGCAAACGACTTGCCTTTTGCAGTCTGCAGGCCAACAAAGGCAGCAACAGCAGCAAGGGCGAGCAATGCGAGGACACGGTACAGGATTGGCGACCCAGAGTAGTACTGGTTGCCAACAACGCCTACAACCACAACAGCGACTACTACAAGCCACTTGAGCAGATCGAAGCGAGAGCCTTGAGCTTCAGCCTTAGGAGTCATCTATGAAGATCCTGTGAAAAGAAAGCCAGACACACCAAGTGAATCTGGCAGGTCAGGAGGGAATCGAACCCCCAACCTACGGTTTTGGAGACCGTCGCTCTGCCAATTGAGCTACTGACCTAAAACAAAATCAGGCCGACAATTATGCCGATCTGAAAAAGACTTTACAACAACAAACCCCTGCAGACCTGAAACCCACCCAAACAAAACAGCGAGAGAGGGCATATTCAACCGGAGGTAGCTGTTAAAACAAAGGCAGATATTTTCATATCTGCCTTGTTATATGGAGCTCTTGAGCGGATTTGAACCGCTGACCTCACCCTTACCAAGGGTGTGCTCTACCAACTGAGCTACAAGAGCGAAACAACTTGCACAACCTGCAAACTTGGAGCGGGTAGCGGGAATCGAACCCGCATCATCAGCTTGGAAGGCTGAGGTTCTACCACTAAACTATACCCGCGGAGCTTGCAGCTCACGCTAAAATGGTGGAGGGGGAAGGATTCGAACCTTCGAAGTCGTAGACGTCAGATTTACAGTCTGATCCCTTTGGCCGCTCGGGAACCCCTCCTAAGCGAGCCGGCATTCTACATCATGCCAGCCTTCTGTCAAGCATTTTCTCATTAAAAAATATGAGGTTAGCTGCATTGACCTTCGCTTCACCCTGTCGACCTAGAAGGTCTTCACTGCGAAGCGGGCGCCATTCTATGCAAACTATTCGAAGGTTGCAATGCCTTCGCACGGCATTATTTTATGTTTTAACTCATTGAATTCATTAGCAAGGTTTTCAAAGGGCAGATCATCGGCCAGACGCCTGCTTTCAGGGGCCACTCGCAGCCAGTATCCCGACGCATCAGGCAGGTTCAGAGACAGCAGCCTGACCTTGATATCCAGGCTGGTGAGGCGCTGCTCAACGGACTGAGCCTCTTTCTGATCAGGCAAACCGCCGATATACAAGCACGTCGCCTGCGCATCAGGCGCTTTTGCCCTGTCTCGCCGAACCATCGCATCAGCCGATTCGCTCAACAGGCGGATATCTTGCTGAGAACCACGATAGAGAGCCAAAGGCGTGACATCTTTAGCGCGCAGAGGGGCCTCCTGCTGATGCCAGATGTAATAGAAGACATTGAGGACCAGCAAAAGCAGAAACAGCCAACGCATAAAAACCTCAGGACAAAGGGCACGCCATCGCCAAGCCAACAAAAACCAGATCAGGGACAAGCCTACCGTGAGGCACAGCGTCAGCCACGAGCTCAGCGTCCCCACCGGTAAGGAAGACGGTAAAATCGCTCCCCCAATAGCTTCGAGCCAACTCCAGCTGGGTCAACACAAAACCCCTCAGCATGAGCGTACAGCCGCGCTCTACCGCCTCCACAGTTGTGCGCCCTGGAGACAGCGCCTCAAGAGCCCGTTCAGCGGCGATATCGTCATAGCGTATTTTGCGGGTATGTGTTCGAAGCTGATTACGCATCAGCGGCATCCCCGGACAAATGAAACCGCCGAGATGCTCACCGTCTGCGGAAATGAAGTCTGCTGTTGCGGCGGTGCCAAAATCGAGCACCAGGCACGCGCCCGACGCCAGCTGAAACCCACCCAGCATCGCGAGCCAACGATCCAGTCCCAGGCGCTCGAAATCTTCGTACCCGTTCCGCACCCCACCCATCTGTCTCGCCGAAGCAGCACACAGCACCTTGACGCCAAATGCCTCGACCAGGGTAGCGACCAGTTGACTCGTCTCATCCGAAGCGCGAACACTCACCAGCCGGCAGTCTTTTAACGCGAGCCCCGTGAGCGCGAACAGGCTGTCGATCAGCGAGGCATCCGACCCAACGACACCTTCGGCAAAGATACGAGCCTTATCCGACTCAAGTACCCGCCATTTGATAAAGCTATTCCCACAGTCGAGCTCAAGAATCATCACGCAACCTCAGGCTTAGCTCACCACCGCTATATACTTTCTCAACACCATCCACGCTCAACCGCAATGCACCTTGCCCATCGACCCCCAGCACCACGCCGTCAATCCGGTTCACGCCCGCGATGAGCGATACAGGCCGGCCCTGCCATAAATGGCTTTGCTCCCACTCACCCTGGATTGCCGAAAAGCCAGATGCCTGGTGACGCTCAAGATAAGCCTGCAGCTGCACTCCAAGACGCGCTACCAGGTAGTTGCGATCAACAGCACTGCCGCTCTCCAACTGTACGGAGCTCCATTGCTGATCGACCTCTTCCGCCTTCTGCATGTTCACGTTGATGCCGATACCAATAACGACGTGACAGACGTCAGCGGGATCCCCGACCAGTTCCAGGAGAATTCCGGCGATCTTTTTCTGCCCGACCAAAACGTCATTTGGCCACTTCAACCCTGCACCACGAACACCCGCGTCGCGCAGCGCCTGCATAACTGCAAGTCCGACCACCAGGCTTAGCCCTTCCAACTGACGCATGCCGCCTTCGATCCGCATCACAAGGCTGTAGTAGACGTTTTGAGCGAAAGGACTGACCCACTTTCGTCCGCGCCTTCCCCTGCCTGCAGTTTGCTGTTCTGAAAGCACAAGAAATGGCGCAGTGCGACCCGATTCAATCAGCCGCAATGCCTCGGCATTGGTAGAGTCAATGGAGTCAGAGATATGAACAGGCCATGCAGGAACAGGTACATGCCGAGCTATTTCATCGGCACTTAACAGTATCAGGGGCGCAGCCAACTGATACCCCCTGCCGCGCACTTTATGGATAGGTAGACCCAATTCCGCCTCGAGATGCTGAAGCTGCTTCCATACAGCACTGCGACTGACACCCAAGGCAGCACCGAGCGCCTCCCCGGAGTGGAATCGGCCATCTTTTAGAAGTTTCAACAACGTCAGCATGCAGGTCTCGCCTCACAATGAGGCACGCATGATAGCCATGCATTAGGCCATTGCATAGAAAGGCAGGACGTTAGCATTGAAGATGCTTGAAATTCGACCGCCCAAATTTTCCGACCGCCCAAAACAAAA
>NZ_JACAPY010000049.1:0-78432 GCF_013385455.1 Pseudomonas sp. G1002 | reverse complement strand
GGGACCGGTGCATCGGGCTTAGGCGGGACCGGCTTCGTTGCATCCGGGTGAGGGCAATGGCAGTTCATCACTTGGACCGTGACGTTCACGTCGGAACTGCTCCGGGCGTTCGGCTGCACGTCCTTGCCCGATGCGGGGTCTGGCCTGCGGGGCTCTGGCAGGGGTTTAGGCGTTACCTTAACCTCGGAACTCGGGACCGCTGGATTGTTTGCTGGCTTGTCTTTCTGTACTGACACCTCAGGGTTGGTCCCGGACTTGTCCTTGAGTGCAGTGTTCAATACCGGCGAGTTGGTCTCGGCTTTGTCCTTGGCTACAGTGTTCGGCACTTGCGAGTCAGTCCCCGCCTTGTCCTTGGCCGCAGTGTCCGGCACATTCGATTTACTGTCCGCCTTATCCTTCACCGGAGTATCGCTACTCTTTTCGGGTTTAGGCAGCGGGCCAGCATCGGGTACCAACTTGGGCATCCCCCCCTGCCCGGACAGCATGTTCCGTATGGCCTTGAATGCATATTCAAACAACTCGAACAACTTCTCGAGTGCATCCTTGTTGAAGGTGACGGTTCCATCCGTCACCACGGCGGGATTGTTTTTCAATACTGTGCCGGGCGTATTCGCCCGGATTTCGCCGGCGCTCTTGTCGACAGACTTTGGCAGGTCTGCATTCTGCTGATTGAAGTCATTAGTCAAGCGAGGGAAATTATTGACCGACAAATTAGACATAAACAAATCCTTATTCAGTGATTGCCAAAACTCCTTCAGCGGTCTGCAAACAGACCGTCCAGGTTCTGGACTGGAAACAAACCCGAGTGCTGCACACTCCCTACTTTCGTGGGTGTTGCGAGCATCGGGTTCCGAAAATCGGCCTTCACATAAGGAAATCAAATGAAAATAGAGACTTTATCCTATGGACTTTCCGTAAAACATCATGCTTACCCGGTGGTCGCCGTGGGCAAAATGGATATATCAGGCAACAGTCAGCCGTTAAGGCAAATTGATGAAATCACTCACCCACGCCAGTCATTCATATCTGTGTTATTGCGCGCGCCCCTCATACTCCAACTAACAAAACTTAAAAATATGCGCCGCTGACACCGCAAGACTCTGTAGCAAACAAGAAACTTGCTCACATATATAAAGCAATCAAAAAGCTCTAGTCACGTGCCCACAAACACTCGCTGTTAACGATCCGCGGCCTTATTTCAAGCAAAAAAAAGGGCGCCCACGGCACCCTTTCCTACTGGATTGAAACGCTTATATATATGTACTCAATTTTGCAGCGCAACCGAATCAGGCACCCCTAACAATCGTCCTACCTGCTCCAGGTCGGTTTCCCGCCGCATCAGCGTAAATAGTTCAACTGCTTCGGGATAGTTGCGGGTCAGCATCGCCAGCCATTGCTTCAAGCGTCCCGGCGCCTGGCGCTCGGTCAATTGCTCAACGGATTGCCGCCAGAATTCCTGGAGCATGGGTTGCATCTGCGCCCAAGTCATCTCGACCACCTCTTCCCCGGCCCGCGCGGCAGCAATCTGCCGGGCCAGGTCGGGACGGGCCACCAGGCCGCGACCGAGCATGATGTCTTCGACACCGCTGATTTCGCGACACCGCCGCCAGTCTTCAACGCTCCAGATATCACCGTTGGCGAACACTGGCACCTTGACCACCTCTTGCACACGCGGGATCCACTCCCAGTGCGCCGGAGGTTTGTAGCCGTCAGCCTTGGTGCGGGCATGCACCACGATATGTGCTGCGCCGCCTTCGGCCAGGGCCGTGGCGCACACCAGGGCACCGTCGGGGCTGTCGAAGCCCAGGCGCATCTTGGCCGTGACGGGAATATGCGCCGGCACCGCACGCCGTACGTGTTCGACGATCTGGTTAAGCAGCTCCGGCTCCTTGAGCAGCACCGCACCGCCACGGGACTTGTTCACGGTCTTGGCCGGGCAACCGAAGTTGAGGTCAACCACCTGAGAGCCCAGCTCACACGCCAGGGCGGCGTTTTCCGCCAAACACACCGGGTCTGAACCGAGTAACTGCACACGCAGCGGCACGCCGGCAGCGGTCTTGGCACCGTGCAGCAACTCAGGGGCGAGTTTGTGGAAATAGGCAGGCGTCAGCAGGCGGTCGTTGACCCGGATGAACTCGGTCACGCACCAATCAATACCACCGACCCGGGTCAGCACGTCCCGCAGGATGTTGTCGACCAACCCCTCCATGGGCGCCAAAGCAATTTGCATGGAAAACACTCAACGAAAAACGTGGCGCAGTTTACTGGTTTCAGACGCTGGCAGGTAATTCGCCTTGCAGCGCAGGGCCATAACCCTCAAGAAATTCCGACGGCATGCGCTTGGGCTTGCCGCTGGACAGTTCGATGCAGACAAAGGTGGTTTGCGCTCGCAGCAAGGTAGCGCCATCACGCGGGCGTACCAGCTGGAAGCGTCGGGTCATTTTCAGGCGCTGGTCCCAGTCGACGATCCAGGTCGCCAACTGCAGCTCATCGCCCTCGTAACCGGCGGCGAGGTAATCGATCTCATGACGCACCACGGCCATCGCGCGATCCAGCCTGCGGTACTCGCTAAGGTCCAGCCCCAGGCGCTGGGAATGGCGCCAGGCGCAGCGTTCGAGCCAGGACACGTAAACGGCGTTGTTGGCGTGCCCCAGACCGTCGATGTCGTCGGCACCGACCTGCAGATCGATGATAAACGGCGTTGCCAAATCCCAGCCCATGGGGTGCTCCCGGTCGATTAATGTCGGCGGCGAGCAGTGTAACCCATGGCTCAGGCGGTTTGGCGCTCCGACACGTGGCGGCCGGCCAGCAGCGCCAGCACGCCTTCGATCACACGCGGATCCGCCAGCACTTTCTGGTGCCCGCCCTGCTCCAGGCGCAGCAGGCGGCTGTCGAACCAGGCGTCATGGATGACCTGGCAAGCCTTGACCGAGACGAAGGTATCGTCTTCGGCATGCACGATCAGGCCCGGGATATTCATTTGATAGTGGGCGACATCGAGGTGCTTGAGAGGCATGCCCATCGTCAGCTCGACCTCCTGGATAAACGCCGAACGCGCTCGCGCCGGCAAACCGACCATGCCGGCAAAGCCGCGCAGTACGTCGAGAAACCGCGAGGGTGCGGCGATGCTGACCAACGCCTTGGTGCGCAAGCCCAACTGCACCGCCAACATCGCGCTGGCCCCACCCATGGAGTGACCGACAACCGCATGCAGCGGTGGCAGTTCGGCAGCCGCTTCCAGCATGGCACGGGCAAACAGTAGCACATGGGCTTCGCGCCCCGGCGAACGCCCGTGGGCCGGGCCGTCCAGCGCAACCACCGAATAACCCGCGTCCACCAATGCGCTGATCAGGCTGGCGAATTGCGTCGGGCGCCCTTCCCAGCCGTGCATCAACAGCACCGCAGGGCCCTGGCCCCACTTCAGCGCCGACAGGCCGAAACGCAAAGTGATGCGCTCGGACTGCGCCAGCAGCGGCAGCTCCCAATCACGGGGCGGCAAATCGCGAGGCGTCATGAACACCCGACGCATCTTGCTGGCCACCGTTTGCGGCGCCAGCCGGCCCAAGGTGCCATTGACGCCACGAATCCATTTCAACGTGCCCATCGCTCATCCCTCAGGCCAGAAGCCGTTCTTAACGCACTGCGGACTTGGCCGCACGCAATACACGATCCGATAACTCACCCGGGCCCAGGGCGCGGGCCAGCGACAAGCCGCCGATCATCAGCGCCATGTCGGCCAGGGCCTTGTCGGTGTCTTCCGGGCTGGCGGCCAGCTGTGCTGCCATCAGTTCGCAGTGTTCGTTCAAGGCCTGGCGAAATTCGTCCGGCAGGCGGCTCATCTCGCCCACGGTGGACGGGATCGGGCACGCCTGGCTGGTGGAGTCACGGTGTTTACGCGACAGGTAGAACGCTGCGACCAGCGCGCGACGCTCTTCACCGGTCAGCGAGGAGTCCATGTCATCGACGGCGGCGCGACGCCGGGCCAGCAACTCGGTGAAGGCCTCCAGCATCAGTGCGTCCTTGCTTTCAAAGTGCGCGTAGAAACCGCCGACGGTAAGCCCCGCCGCGCCCATGACTTCGCCCACACTCGGCTCGGCCGGGCCGCGTTGTACCAGGGCGGCGCCGGCAGCTTGCAGAATGCGTTCGCGGGTTTGCGCTTTTTTATCGTTCATCGTTGCCTCCGAATCTCATGCTTCGAATATTATTACCATAATAATATTTCGCAAGCCACAGGCATGACCATTGGTCAGAAGAACATTCAGGGAAAAAGGAAGGAGGGTTGGCCAAACGCCAGACAAACAAAAGGGCCATTCAATAATTGAATGACCCTTAAAAATCCCGCAGAGCGGGTAATCGTGGCGTCCCCTAGGGGACTCGAACCCCTGTTACCGCCGTGAAAGGGCGGTGTCCTAGGCCACTAGACGAAGGGGACACAAACCTTCTGTACAACTGATCAGCGCTGAGGACTGATCGAATTCAAGGACGGTGTGGCCAGACCTTGAACCTGTAAATTGGTGGAGCTAAACGGGATCGAACCGTTGACCTCTTGCATGCCATGCAAGCGCTCTCCCAGCTGAGCTATAGCCCCGGATTTTTCGCCTCGCGGCGCAGCAGACCTTTCGAACTGCTTGTTGAAACTGGCGTCCCCTAGGGGACTCGAACCCCTGTTACCGCCGTGAAAGGGCGGTGTCCTAGGCCACTAGACGAAGGGGACACAAACCTTCTATACAACGTGATCAGGCTGAGTCTGATCGAATTCAAGGACGGTGTGGCCAGACCTTGAACCTGTAAATTGGTGGAGCTAAACGGGATCGAACCGTTGACCTCTTGCATGCCATGCAAGCGCTCTCCCAGCTGAGCTATAGCCCCTCGTCGGTGAGGACGGGGCGAATCTTAATGGCGTATTCGAAACGTGTCAAATTTATTTTCAACAATTTTCAAAATTTTTTGCCGAGATAACAATCACTTACCGAGCAAACCCCGGAAAACCGGGGTTTGGCCGTTACAACAGCGTGCTTAAGCGATAGCGCCCAGCAGCTTTTCCCATTCCTTGTTTTCTTTCTTCGACACACCACCAAGCAAATCAAGGGCTTGGCGCAGACGGAAGCGAGTCAGGTCCGGGCCCAGAATTTCCATCGCATCGAGCACCGACACAGAACTCGCCTGCCCGGTGATCGCGGCAAACATCAGCGGCATCGCATCGCGCAATTTCAGTTCCAGGGATTCAACCACCGCCTGGATAGTCGCGGTAATCGCATCCTTATCCCACTGGCGCAGGCTTTCGAGCTTCCACAGGATCAACTGCATCAACTGGCGAACCTGGTCACCCGAGAGTTTCTTCGACTCAAACAGCTTCACGTCCGGGTTCACGCCACCGGCAAAGAAGAAACTCGCCAACGGTGCGACCTGGCTGAAGGTCTCCACCCTGCCCTGCACCAGCGGCGCGATCTTCATCATGTACTCGGGGTTCAACGCCCACTGCTGCACGCGGCTGGCGAACTCTTCCACCGGCAGGTCACGCAGCCACTGGCCGTTGAGCCACGACAGCTTCTCGATGTCGAAGATCGGCCCACCCAGGGACACACGGGACAGGTCGAAGTTATCGACCATTTCCTGCAACGAGAACTTCTCGCGCTCGTCCGGCATCGACCAGCCCATGCGGCCCAGGTAGTTGAGCATCGCTTCGGGCATGAAGCCCATGCGCTCGTAGAAAGTCACCGAGGTCGGGTTCTTGCGCTTGGACAGCTTGCTCTTGTCCGGGTTACGCAGCAGCGGCATGTAGCACAGCTGCGGTTGTTCCCAGCCGAAGTACTCGTACAGCAGGATCAGTTTCGGCGCCGATGGCAGCCACTCTTCGCCACGCAGTACGTGGGTGATGCCCATCAGGTGGTCGTCCACCACGTTGGCCAGGAAGTACGTCGGCAGGCCGTCGGTCTTCATCAGCACTTGCATGTCCATGCGGTCCCACGGGATCTCGACGTCACCGCGCAGCATGTCCGGCACCACGCACACGCCTTCGCTCGGCACCTTCATGCGGATGACGTGCGGCTCGCCGGCAGCCAGGCGCTGGGCCACTTCTTCCTTCGACAGCAGCAGCGCGCGACCGTCATAGCGCGGGGTTTCGCCACGGGCCTGCTGCTCGGCGCGCATCTGGTCCAGCTCTTCGGCGGTGCAGAAGCACGGGAAGGCATGGCCCATGTCGACCAGTTGCTGGGTGTACTGCTTGTAGATGTCGCTGCGCTCGCTCTGGCGATACGGGCCGTGGGGGCCGCCGACGTCCGGGCCTTCAGCCCAGGTAATGCCCAACCAGCGCAGGGCATCGAAAATCTGCTGTTCCGACTCGCGCGTGGAGCGCAGTTGATCGGTGTCTTCGATCCGCAGGATGAATTCACCGCCATGCTGCTTGGCAAAGCAGTAGTTGAACAAGGCGATGTAAGCAGTACCTACGTGGGGATCCCCAGTAGGCGATGGCGCGATGCGCGTGCGGACGGTGGTCATGGCGGGTCTCGAATTGGCGATAAAACTGAAAATGAAACAAGGGGCGAATGGTAACAGCCCCAAGCCCTTGGGCTCCAGCGTGGGGAGGCGAACAAAGGGCATATGAGACAAGCTCCGGTCTCAAGTCTCGACATGGCTATTTGCCAGACCGTTCGCTGGCTATATTCCATTACCTTTTGTCGACGACATTATTGCCATGCCTGCCCCGCTCAAACGCCGCCTGTTTATCTTCCTGTTTATCGTGGTCCTGATCGCCGCGGGCTTTTTCGCCCAGTGGTTCTTCAAGGGCCGTTTTTATGAAAGCACCGACAACGCCTACGTCCAGGGCGAGATCACCCGGGTCTCCAGCCAACTGGGTGCGCGCATCGTCGAGGTGCTGGTGGGCGACAACGAGCACGTGGAAAAAGGCCAACTGCTGGTCAAGCTCGAAGGCGACGACTTTCACCTCGCCGTCGATCGCGCCAACGCCGCCCTGGCCATGCGCGAAGCCGAGCGTGTGCAGGCCCAGAGCAAACTGACCCAGCAAGCCAGCCTGATCGCCGCCGGTGCAGCCAAGGTCTCGTCCAGCCAGGCCACCCTCGGCCGCTCGCAGATCGACCTGAACCGCGCACAAACCCTGCGCAAACCCGGCTATGTCTCCGAAGAACGGGTCACCACCCTCGACGCCGACAACCACATCGCCCGCTCCCAGGTGACCATGGCCCAGGCCGACCTGCAGGGCCAGCGCCAGCAGGTCAACGCCCTGAACGCCGAGATCAAGCGCCTCGACGCGATGATCGCCAACGCCAGGACCGACCTGGCCCAGGCCGAACTGAACCTGACCCGCAGCGAAATCCACGCGCCCATCAGCGGCCTGATCGGCCAGCGTGCCGCGCGCAACGGTCAATACGTACAGGCCGGCGCCTACCTGCTGTCGATCGTCCCGGACCAGGACATCTGGGTGCAGGCCAACTTCAAGGAAACCCAGATCGGCCACATGCAACCCGGGCAAAAGGCCGAGCTGACATTCGACGCCTACAGCGATACTCCGATCGAAGGCCGCGTCGCCAACCTGTTCGGCGCCTCCGGCGCGCAATTCAGCCTGCTGCCACCGGACAATGCCACGGGTAACTTCACCAAAGTCGTACAACGGATTCCGGTCAAACTGACCTTCGCCACCGACAACCCGCTGCAAGGCAAAATCCGCCCGGGCATGTCGGTGACGGTCAAAGTGAACATCCAAGACCCGCACGATGGCCGGTGATCAACTGCTGCCGCCGGTAGGCGAACCGAGCCGGCGCGACTGGATAGCAGTCATGAGCGTAATGCTCGGCGCCTTCATGGCGGTGCTCGACATCCAGATCACCAACTCCTCCCTCAAGGACATCCAGGGCGCGCTGTCGGCCACCCTGGAAGAAGGTTCGTGGATTTCCACCTCCTACCTTGTGGCCGAAATCATCATGATCCCCCTCACCGCCTGGCTGGTGCAGCTGCTGTCGGCGCGTCGGCTGGCGGTGTGGGTCTCGGGCGGGTTCCTGATCGCCTCGCTGATGTGCTCCATGGCCTGGAGCCTGGAAAGCATGATCGTATTCCGCGCGCTGCAGGGCTTTACCGGCGGCGCGCTGATCCCCCTGGCGTTCACCCTCACGCTGATCAAGCTGCCCGAACATCACCGCGCCAAAGGCATGGCCATGTTCGCCATGACCGCCACCTTCGCCCCGTCCATCGGCCCGACCATTGGTGGCTGGCTCACGGAAAACTGGGGTTGGGAATACATCTTCTACATCAACATCCCACCGGGCCTGATCATGATCGCCGGGCTGCTGTACGGCCTAGAGAAAAAGGACTCCAACTGGGACCTGCTCAAAAGCACCGACTATCTTGGCATTGTCACCATGGCCGTGGGCCTTGGGTGTTTGCAGGTGTTTCTGGAAGAAGGCCATCGCAAGGACTGGCTGGAATCCAGCCTGATTGTCAGCTTGGGCACTGTCGCCCTGCTCAGCCTGATCACCTTTGTGATCGTGCAGATGTCCAAGCCCAACCCGCTGATCAACCTGCGCATCCTCGGCAATCGTAATTTCGGGCTATCGAGCATTTCGAGCCTGGGGATGGGCGTGGGGTTGTATGGCTCGATTTATCTGCTGCCGCTGTACCTGGCGCAGATCCAGAACTACAACGCCCTGCAAATCGGCGAAGTGATCATGTGGATGGGGGTTCCGCAGCTGTTTTTGATTCCGCTGGTGCCCAAGCTGATGAAGTACGTGTCGCCCAAATGGCTGTGCACCCTGGGGTTCGGGCTGTTCGGGTTGGCGAGTTTTTCATCGGGAGTGCTGAACCCGGACTTCGCCGGCGACCAGTTCAACCGCATCCAGATCATCCGTGCGCTGGGGCAGCCGTTGATCATGGTGACAATTTCGCTGATTGCCACGGCATACATCATGCAGAAGGACGCGGGGTCGGCGTCGAGCCTGTTCAATATTTTGCGAAACCTGGGCGGGGCGATCGGGATTGCGTTGCTGGCGACGCTGCTGGATGCGCGCACCAAGACCTACTTTGATTACCTGCGTGAGGCGATTGTGCCGACCAATCCACAGGTGGCAGAGCGCATGGCCAGGCTGGCGGAGACGTTTGGCAGTGAGACGGCGGCGTTGGGCAAGTTGAGTGAGATAGCGCATCAGCAGGCGCAGATCATGGCTTACAACGATGCGTTCCATTTTGTAGGGTTGGCGCTGGGGATCAGCATGGTGGCGATCTTGTTGACCAAGGCGTTGCCGGCGGGGCTTAAGGCTGGGGAAGCCCACTGAAATAACCTGTGGCGAGGGAGCTTGTTGTGGCGAGGGAGCTTGCTCCCGCTGGAGTGCGGAGCGCTCCCAGAATTTTGGGGCCGCTTCGCAGCCCAGCGGGAGCAAGCTCCCTCGCCACAAAGAGCTTGAAGATCGTTCCCACGCTCTGCGTGGGAATGCCTCACTGGACGCTCCGCGTCCGCTCTTGGGACGCAGAGCGTCCCGGGCTGCTTTCCCACGCAGAGCGTGGGAACGATCATCAGACCGCCAGCAACCGCTCCCGCAACTTGCCGATCTCATCGCGCATCTGCGCCGCCGCTTCAAACTCCAGATCCCGCGCCAGCTGGTACATCTTCTCTTCCAACTGACGAATACGCTTGGTGATCTCGCTCGGCGAACGCAATTCCGCTTCGTACTTGGCATTCTCCTCCGCAGCCTTGGCCATGCCCTTGCGCTTCTTGCTGCGCGAACCCGGCACCGTTGCGCCTTCCATGATGTCGGCCACGTCCTTGAACACACCCTTCGGCGTGATGCCATGCTCCAGGTTGTAGGCAATCTGCTTGTCGCGACGACGCTCGGTCTCGCCAATCGCCCGTTCCATGGAACCGGTAATCCGGTCCGCATACAGAATCGCCCGGCCATTCAGGTTGCGCGCCGCCCGGCCAATGGTCTGGATCAACGAGCGCTCGGAACGCAGGAAGCCTTCCTTGTCAGCATCCAGAATCGCCACCAGGGACACTTCCGGCATATCCAGGCCTTCACGCAGCAGGTTGATCCCCACCAGCACATCGAAGGCGCCCAGGCGCAGGTCGCGGATGATTTCCACGCGCTCCACGGTGTCGATGTCCGAGTGCAAATAGCGCACGCGCACGCCGTGGTCGGCCAGGTAATCGGTCAAGTCTTCGGACATGCGCTTGGTCAGCGTGGTGACCAGCACCCGCTCTTCCAGGGCCACGCGCTTGGTGATTTCCGAAAGCAGATCATCCACCTGAGTCAGCGCCGGGCGGATTTCGATTTGCGGGTCCACCAGGCCGGTCGGGCGCACCAGTTGCTCAATCACACGCCCGGCATGTTCGGCCTCGTAGTTACCCGGCGTGGCCGAGACAAAAATCGTCTGCGGGCTGATGCCTTCGAACTCGTCAAAACGCATCGGCCGGTTATCCAGCGCCGATGGCAGGCGGAAGCCGTATTCCACCAGGGTCTCTTTACGGGAACGGTCACCTTTGTACATCGCGCCCACCTGCGGCACGCTGACGTGGGACTCGTCGATCACCAGCAAGGCATCGTCCGGCAGGTAATCGAACAAGGTAGGTGGCGCCTGCCCGGACTCGCGGCCCGAGAGGTAGCGCGAGTAGTTTTCGATGCCGTTGCAGTAGCCCAGTTCGAGGATCATCTCCAGGTCGAAGCGGGTGCGCTGTTCCAGGCGCTGGGCTTCCACCAGTTTGTTGTTGGAACGCAGGTATTCCAGGCGCTCCACCAGCTCAGCCTTGATGCCCTCGATGGCGCCCATCAGGGTTTCGCGCGGGGTCACGTAGTGGCTTTTCGGGTAGAAGGTGAAGCGCGGCAGCTTGCGGATCACTTCGCCGGTCAACGGGTCGAAGGCCGACAGGCTCTCGACTTCATCGTCGAACAGCTCGATGCGGATCGCTTCCAGGTCGGATTCCGCCGGGTAGATGTCGATCACATCGCCGCGCACGCGGAAGCTCGCCCGGGCGAAGTCTATGTCGTTGCGGGTGTATTGCAGGCTCGTCAGGCGACGCAACAGTTCGCGCTGGTCGAGTTTGTCGCCGCGGTCGACGTGCAGCACCATCTTCAAATAGGTTTCCGGGCTGCCCAGGCCGTAGATGCACGACACCGTGGTGACGATGATCGCGTCCTTGCGTTCCAGCAGCGCCTTGGTCGCCGAGAGTCGCATCTGCTCGATGTGGTCGTTGATCGAGGCGTCTTTCTCGATAAAGGTGTCGGAGGACGGTACGTAGGCTTCGGGCTGGTAGTAGTCGTAGTAGGAAACGAAGTACTCCACCGCGTTGTTCGGGAAGAACGCCTTGAACTCGCCATACAACTGCGCGGCCAGGGTCTTGTTCGGCGCCAGCACCAGGGTCGGGCGGTTCACCTGGGCGATCACGTTGGCGATACTGAAGGTCTTGCCGGAGCCGGTCACCCCGAGCAAGGTCTGGTGCGCGAGGCCGGCCTCAATGCCTTCGACCATCAGGCGGATGGCTTCCGGTTGATCGCCGGCGGGCTCGAAGCGGGTGACTAGCTGGAAATCCGACATAACGTACCTCTTGAGTCACCCCGGGGCCGGAAACAGCAACGGGGACGAAAAAGACCGCGACCCGCGACTGTTCGGCGCAGGTTGCAGGAAAAAACCATGATAGCTGTAGAAGTGGAGGCGAATGTGACGGGTTTCAAGGCAATCGTCCTACATGCCGTTGGTCACCCATGTTGCAATAAGACTAACGGTCGGTAAATAAACCGAAAAACTTGGCCGAAAAGCCGTTTCGGCTGTCGCCGTGAGCAGTGATGGCCTCTATACTAGCTCCCCGTTTGTGCACCGCTCTAGTGCATTCGGCTGGAGCGCGACACGTCCCTCCACTCTCTATAGAGCTGCCGCAAAAATGAGCCTGTTCTCCGCTGTCGAAATGGCACCACGCGATCCAATCCTGGGCCTCAACGAAGCATTCAACGCCGATACCCGAACCACCAAGGTGAACCTTGGCGTGGGCGTTTACTGCAACGAGGAGGGGAAGATTCCACTCTTGCGTGCCGTTGCCGAAGCGGAAGCCATTCGCGTGGCGCAACACGCCGCCCGTGGCTACTTGCCGATCGACGGTATTGTCGCCTACGACCAGGCCGTGCAAAAGCTGCTGTTCGGCGCGCAATCGCCGCTGATCAGCTCCGGCCGCGTCATCACCGCCCAAGCGGTCGGCGGCACCGGCGCCCTGAAAATCGGCGCTGACTTCCTCAAGCAACTGCTGCCCAACGCCGTCGTCGCCATCAGCGACCCGAGCTGGGAAAACCACCAGGCGCTGTTCGAAAAAGCCGGCTTCCCGGTGCAAACCTATCGTTACTACGACGCCGCCACCCACGACGTAAACCGCGCCGGCCTGCTGGAAGACCTCAACGCCCTGCCGCCACAGTCCATCGTCGTGCTGCACGCCTGCTGCCACAACCCGACCGGCGTCGACCTGAGCCCGGCCGACTGGCAACAAGTGCTGGACGTGGTCAAGGCGAAAAACCTCGTGCCGTTCCTCGACATGGCCTACCAGGGCTTTGGCGACGGCATCGACGAAGACGCCGCTGCGGTGCGCCTGTTCGCCGACTCGGGCCTGACCTTCTTTGTGTCCAGCTCGTTCTCCAAGTCGTTCTCGCTGTACGGCGAGCGCGTGGGCGCCCTGTCCATCGTCACCGACTCCAAGGAAGAAAGCGCGCGCATCCTGTCCCAGGTCAAGCGCGTGATCCGCACCAACTACTCCAACCCGCCGACCCACGGCGCGGCGATTGTGGCGGCGGTGCTGAACAACCCTGAGCTGCGTGCCCAGTGGGAAGCGGAACTGGCCGAAATGCGCCTGCGCATTCGCGGCATGCGCGAGCAGATGGTGGCTGACCTGGCCAAGGCGGCTCCGGGCCACGACTTCAGCTTCGTCGGTCGCCAGCGCGGGATGTTCTCCTACTCCGGCCTGAGCGTTGAACAAGTGACACGCCTGCGCAACGAGTTTGGTATCTACGCGCTGGATACCGGTCGTATCTGTGTGGCGGCGTTGAACCAGAAGAACATCGATGCCGTGACCAAGGCCATCGTTCAGGTGCTGTAAGCCTGTTGTGATGCAAAAAAAGGGGAAGCCAATGGCTTCCCCTTTTTCATTCTGAAAACCGCGCCCCCTGTGGCGAGGGAGCTTGCTCCCGCTGGGATGCGAAGCGGCCCCAAAACCTGCCACCGTGAACTTTATGAATGAATGCGGTGCCTGAATTGGGGCTGCTGCGCAGCCCAGCGGGAGCAAGCTCCCTCGCCACAGGGTGGGTGGTTTGCCTTCAAGAGCGGGTGTTCAGCCCCTAAAAATTCGCTGCTTTCAGTCCGCTGCCCCTAGACTGACAGCAAGACAGTCCCTTCCCCTTGAGTATCCTATGAGAAACGACGACCTGGACCTGCGTGCCGACCGCGACGAACTGGACCACTTCACCCCGCGCCCACCACCCGCCAAGCGCCAGAAAAGCCTGGTGCTGCAAGTCGCGCTCGGCGTATTCCTCGGTGGTTTGGCCTTATGGCTGGTGCAACTGGGCGCCGGCGCCCTGATGGCCAAGCTGGCCATGGGCACCTTCCAGTTCGGCGGCTGACAAAGATCAAATGTGGGGGCCGTCGAGCTTTAGCGAGGCCGCGATAGCGGTGGGTCAGGCACCCTCAATATCGACTGTGCCGACGTCATCGCAGCCTCGCTGAAGCTCGACAGCTCCCACAGGGGATCTACTCCCGCCTTCAGTCCGCGCTCGTATGGTTGGTGCAACTCGTGCAAGCAGACACCTGCAATTCGGCGGCTGACAAAGATCAAATGTGGGAGCCGTCGAGCTTTAGCGAGGCCGCGATAGCGGTGGGTCAGGCACCCTCAATGTCGACTGTGCCGACGTCATCGCAGCCTCGCTGAAGCTCGACAGCTCCCACAGGAAATCTACTCCCGCCTTCAGTCCGCGCCCGTGTGGCTGGTTCAACTCGATCCAAGCAGTCCCCCTGCAATTTGGCGGCTGACAAAGATCAAATGTGGGAGCCGTCGAGCTTTAGCCAGGCCGCGATAGCGGTGGGTCAGGCACCCTCAATGTCGACTGTGCCGACGTCATCGCAGCCTCGCTGAAGCTCGACAGCTCCCACAGGGGGTCTACTCCCGCCTTCAGTCCGCGCTCGTGTGGCTGGTTCAACTCGATCCAAGCAGTCCCCCTGCAATTTGGCGGCTGACAAAGACCAAATGTGGGAGCCGTCGAGCTTTAGCGAGGCCGCGATAGCGGTGGGTCAGGCACCATAAATGTCGACTGTGCCGACGCCATCGCAGCCTCGCTGAAGCTCGACAGCTCCCACAGGGGGTCTACTCCCGCCGTCAGTCCGCGCTCGTGTGGCTGGTTCAACTCGATCCAAGCAGTCCCCCTGCAATTTGGCGGCTGACAAAGATCAAATGTGGGAGCCGTCGAGCTTCAGCGAGGCCGCGATAGCGGTGGGTCAGGCACCATAAATGTCGACTGTGCCGACGCCATCGCAGCCTCGCTGAAGCTCGACAGCTGCTACGGCTACGATGCCAGGGCCAGGCCACGCTCTTCCAGCAACTGCACAAAACTGTTCAGGCTCTGCGACACCGTACCCCGGCGCCAGATCAGCCAGGTATTCAGAATCCGGAACGTATCGGTCAGCGGCCACACACTCACCGCCGTAAACCCCGGCATGCTCTCCAGCATGCTCCGCGGCATCAGCGCCAACCCGGCACCGGCACTCACACAGGCGAGCATCCCGTGGTAGGACTCCATCTCAAAGATCTTCCCCGGCACCGCGCCATCCTGTGAAAACCAGCGCTCGAAGTGATGCCGGTACGAACAGTTCGAACGAAACGTGTAGATGCTCTCTCCACTCACATCCCGCCCCCGGGTGATCGGCGCGTGATGCAACGGCGCAATCACCACCATCTCCTCCTCGAACACCGCCACGCCCTCCAGCGTCGCGTGCAACACCGGCCCATCGACAAACGCCGCTGCCAGCCGCCCCGACAACACACCCTCGATCATCGTGCCGGACGGCCCGGTGGTCAGGTCCAGCTCGACCTTGGCGTGCTTCTGGTTATACGCCGCGAGCAACGCCGGGATGCGCACCGCCGCCGTACTCTCCAGCGAGCCCAACGCAAACGCGCCCTGGGGCTCCTCCCCCGCCACCGTCGCCCGGGCCTCTTGCACCAGGTCGAGAATGCGCCGCGCATACCCGAGGAAATTCCACCCGGCCGGCGATAACCGCAGCCGGCTCTTCTCGCGAATAAACAAGTCCACGCCCAGGTCTTGCTCCAATTGCTTGATCCGCGTGGTCAGGTTCGACGGCACGCGATGGATCAATTGCGCTGCAGCGCTGATGCTGCCTTGCTCGGCAACGGCTTTGAAAATTTCGAGCTGGACCAGATCCAAGTCATTCTCCAAACGTGAACGTATTGCTTAATATTATTCAGTTTCCGAAAAAGATACAGCCCCGTACGCTGGCCTCCATCCCATTCACTGCGCAGGACGGTGCCATGAACTCCATTTCCTCCCAGACCCACGCGTTGTCGATCAACCCCGCCAACGGTGAAACGGTCGCCAGCTACCCGTACGAAACCGAGGCGCAGCTGGATGCCGCCCTCACCCGCTCGATCAACGCCTTCCGCAACGGGCGCAATACCCCCGTCGCCCAGCGCGCCGAATTGCTGCTGGCCCTGGCCAGCACCCTGCGCGACCAGGCCGAAGAAATGGCCCAGATGATCACCCTGGAAATGGGCAAACCCATCGCCCAGGCCCGTGGCGAAATCGAAAAATGCGCGCAACTCGCCGAGTGGTATGCGGCCCACGGCCCGGCCATGCTGGCCCCGGAAGCCACCCTGGTGGACAACGGCACCGCCCAGATCGAATACCGCCCGCTGGGCCCGATCCTCGCTGTAATGCCGTGGAACTTCCCGGTGTGGCAAGTGCTGCGCGGCGCGGTGCCAACCATGCTCAGCGGCAACACCTACGTGCTCAAGCACGCGCCTAACGTAATGGGCAGCGCGTACCTGATGAAACAAGCCTTCCAGCGCGCCGGCTTTGCCGATGGCCTGTTCGAAGTGATCAACGTCACCCAGGACGGCGTGTCCAAAGCCATCGCCGACCCGCGCATCGCCGCCGTGACCCTCACCGGCAGCGTGCGCGCCGGCATGGCCATCGGTTCCCAGGCCGGGGCCGCGCTGAAAAAATGCGTACTGGAGCTGGGCGGCTCCGACCCGTTCATTGTGCTCAACGACGCCAACCTCGACGAAGCCGTGCAAGCCGCCCTGATCGGCCGTTTCCAGAACTCCGGCCAGGTGTGCGCTGCCGCCAAGCGCCTCATCATCGAAGAAGGCGTGGTGGAAGCCTTCACCGCCAAATTCCTCGAAGCCAGCCGCAACCTGGTGATGGGCGACCCGACCGCCACCGAGACCTACATCGGGCCGATGGCCCGCTTCGACCTGCGGGACGAACTCGACGGCCAGGTCCAGGCCACCCTGGCCGAAGGCGCCACCCTGCTGCTGGGCGGCAGCAAAGTCGAAGGCGCGGGAAACTACTACGCCCCCACCGTGCTGGCCAACGTCACCGACCAGATGACCTCGTTCAAACAGGAACTGTTCGGGCCGGTCGCCTCCATCATCACCGCCCGCGATGCGGACCACGCCGTGGCCCTGGCCAACGACAGTGAGTTCGGCCTGACCGCCAGTGTGTTCACCACCGACCCAGAGAAGGCACGCAGCATCGCCAACCAACTGGAAACCGGCGGGATCTTTATCAACGCCTACAGCGTGTCCGATCCCCGGGTCTCGTTTGGTGGTGTGAAAAAGAGCGGCTTCGGGCGGGAGTTGTCGCACTTCGGTGTGCGGGAATTCTGCAACGCGCAGACCGTGTGGCTGAACCGCCGCTAAGGCAAGCGCTGCAAGCGATGGCCCGCCCTGCGGGTCATCGTGCTGTCTGGTTCAGCACCGTCACGTAGGCACTGAACATATCCGCCATGGCATCCGCATAGGCGGTGATTTGCGCCTCAGTGCGCGGGCTTCCCGAGAATTCCTTTGCCACCGAACTGAAGGTGGTGGCGATCAAATCGCAAGCCAAAGCGCGGGTGGCTTCAGGCACCTGCGGCAGCAGTTCCAGCATGAACGCCTGGAAAATCTGTTGCCCTTCTGCGCGAACCTCATGGGCTTCGGGCGCATCACGGTACAGCGGCGCGGCGTCGCTCAGGGCGACGCGCATCTGCGCCTCTTCACATTCCGAACGAATAAACGCATGCACCAACGCCCGCAACCGCTCAAGGGCCGGCTGGCTGACGTCCTGCAGAATGCGGCTGAGCATCTGCGAGGTTTGCTGCCACTCATCGGTCTGCAGCCGAAACAGGATGGCCGCCTTGTTGGGAAAGTACTGGTACACAGACCCCACGCTGACACCGGCCTTTTCCGCGACCCGTGCGGTGGTGAAACGGCTGGCGCCTTCCTTGGCCAAAACCTGAATAGCCGCTTCGAGAATGGCCGTCACCAACCCGGTGGATCGCGCCTGTTTGGGCTCTTTGCGTGAGGAAATCTGCGAGGTCTGGCGATCGGTCATGGGGCGTTCCTGCTGCCGTTGGAATGCGAATAGCGAATGTGACGAATTGTTCGCATACTTTAAATGCGACGAATCATTCGCATACTAGCCCGGCGCCTCACGGCGCTCAACCTGCAGCAGGACATCCCCATGAATACGCTTACCTCGGCCCCGATGGCGGCCCTGATTGAACGGCTGTACACACAGGCCGATGCCGCCACCAGCCCCATCACCAACACAGTGACCCACGAAGAACGCGACCGCCTGATGCGCAGCAAGACCGACTACCTGGCACTCTACGGAATGCTGAAAGACCTGTGGTTGCCCGTCTCCCGCGACACCGGCACCCTGCTGTACATGCTCGCACGCAGCAGCAAAGCGCAGGCCATCGTCGAGTTCGGTACTTCGTTCGGCCTGTCCACCCTGCACCTGGCGGCCGCCCTGCGGGACAACGGCGGCGGCACGCTGATCAGCAGCGAGTTCGAGCCCTCGAAGATCGCTCTCGCCCGGCAACACCTGGAGCAAGGCGGCGTAAGCGACCTCGTGGAGATCCGCCAAGGCGATGCCCTGGTCACCCTGGCCACCGGCCTGCCCGACAGCGTCGACCTGCTGCTGCTTGACGGCGCCAAGGCGCTGTATGGCGACGTGCTGAACCTGGTGGAAAGCCGCCTCAAGCCCGGCGCGTTGATCATTGCCGACAACACCGACTACTGCCCCGACTACCTGGCCCGGGTGCGTTCGCCAGCAAACGGCTACCTGTCGGTGCCGATCGGTGACGACGTCGAGCTTTCCGTTCGCCTGGGCTGATGCCCGTCAGAGGATTCAACTCATGTCTGGATTGGTAAGCCCAGTGGTACTGAAATTACTGCCCATCACCCTGGCGGTGTTTGTCGGGTTCCTGATCATCGGCATGCAACTGCCGGTGCTGCCGCTGCACCTGCACAACGCCTTGGGCATGGACACGCTGGTGGTGGGCGTGGTGATCGGTGCGCAGTTTGCCGGGGCATTGTTGTCGCGGTCCTGGGCCGGCAATTTTGCCGATATGCGCGGCCCCAAGCGCGCCATGCTCGTGGGCATGCTGGTGGCGGCCAGCTCCGGCTTGATCTACCTCGCGTCCCTGGCGTTTGTGGCATCACCGGTCATCTCGGTGTGGGTGTTGCTCGCCGGGCGCGTGGCGTTGGCGCTGGGGGAAAGCCTGATCGTGACCGGCTCGATGGGCTGGGGTGTCGGGTTGGTGGGGCCGCAAAATACCGGCAAGGTCATGGCCTGGATCGGCATCGCAATCTACGCCGCGTTTGCCCTGGGCGCGCCCCTCGGGGTGGCGGTGAATAGCCAGTGGGGTTTCAGCGGGATCGCCGTCGGGACCATGGTGATTCCGCTGCTGGCACTGGCCATCGTCGCCGGAGCGCAAGGCGTTGCGCCCACCAGCCAGCGGCGCACCTCGTTTTTCAAGGTGCTGCGCTCGGTGTGGGTACCGGGTTTGGGCCTGGCCTTTGCAAGCGTCGGGTTTGGCGTGATTACCGCGTTCATCGCGCTGCTGTTTGCCACCAAGTCCTGGGGCAATGCGTCATTAGCGTTTACCGCCTTTGGCCTGGCGTTCATCGGCGCGCGGATTTTCTTTGGGCACCTGCCCGACAAGATCGGCGGTGCCAAGGTCGCGCTGGTGTGCGTGATAATCGAAGCCGCCGGGCAGCTGTTGATCTGGGGCGCGGACAGTGCGCTGACTGCCTACCTGGGCGCGGCGCTGACCGGTTTCGGCTACTCCCTGGCGTTTCCCGGCTTTGGGGTAGAGGCGATAAAGCGCGCGCCGCCCCAATCCCGCAGCCTGGCGATGGGTGCGTATGTGGCGTTCCTGGATATTTCGCTGGGGGTCAGCACCCCGCTGATCGGCGCCTTGGCCGGCGTGGCCGGAGTGGCATCGGTGTACCTGGCGGGCGCAGTGGCCGTGGCGCTGTCGGTGATCGTGGCGCTGGCGTTGCTTTTCAAGGCGCCAGTGGCGGAGCGCGAGGTTTATACTTCGCCACCTCGCCCTTAACCCACATCACCCGAGATTCCCGATGAGCCTTTCCCTGTCCACAACCCCAGCGCGCAAGCCGGTCGCACCATTGCTGGCGTTTGCCATCCTGCTGTTCGGCGCCGTCTTCCTGCAAAACAGCGTCGGCTCGCGCCAGGTGCTGTTGCTGGTGGTCGGCGCCGCACTGGGTTTGACGCTGTACCACGCCGCTTTCGGCTTCACCTCGGCCTGGCGAGTGTTCATCACCGACCGGCGTGGCGCGGGCTTGCGTGCGCAGATGGTGATGCTGGCGATTGCCGTGGTGCTGTTCTTCCCCGCGCTGGGGGCCGGCACGCTGTTCGGCCAACCCGTGGTCGGGCTGGTGGCGCCGGCCGGGGTTTCGGTGGTGTTCGGGGCATTCATTTTCGGCATCGGCATGCAGCTGGGCGGCGGTTGTGCGTCCGGCACCCTGTTCACCGTGGGCGGTGGTAACGCGCGCATGCTAGTGACGCTGTTCTTCTTTATCTGTGGTTCGTTGATCGCGACTCACCACGTCGACTGGTGGTTCTCGCTGCCTTCGTTCCCGGCGGTTTCCATCGTCAAAAGCTTCGGCGTGGTGCCGGCCTTGCTGCTGAGCCTGGCCGTATTTAGCATCATCGCAGCAGTCACCGTGCGCCTGGAAAAAGGCCGTCACGGGCAACTCGAAGCCGGCGTGACCAGCGAACACCAGGGCCTGCGCCGCTTCCTGCGCGGGCCATGGCCATTGGTGTGGGGCGCAATTGGCCTGGCCCTGCTCAACTACGCCACCCTGGCACTGGCCGGGCGGCCATGGGGTATCACTTCGGCGTTCGCCCTGTGGGGCGCCAAGGTTGCCGGCGGGTTGGGCGTGGACGTAGGCAGCTGGGCGTTCTGGCAAATGCCGGGCAATGCCAAGGCCCTGGCGGCGCCGGTGTGGGAAGACGTCACCAGTGTGATGGACGTCGGCATCATCCTCGGTGCGCTGTTGGCTGCGGGATTGGCCGGGCGTTTCGCTCCAAGCCTGAAGATTCCGGCACGCTCGCTGTTTGCGGCGATGATCGGCGGCCTGCTGCTGGGTTACGGCTCGCGCCTGGCGTATGGCTGCAATATCGGCGCGTACTTCAGCGGGATTGCCTCGGGCAGCCTGCATGGCTGGGTGTGGTTAGTGGCGGCGTTTATCGGCAACAGCGTGGGCGTGCGGTTGCGGCCGTTCTTCTTTGCAGGTGAGCGTCCGCAGGTAGCGTTGAGCGGTTGCTGACTGATCGTTCCCACGCTCCGCGTGGGAATGCCGCCAGGGACGCTCTGCGTCCCGCTGTTGGTGACGCGGAGCGTCACGGTATGCATTCCCACGCGGAGCGTGGGAACGAGCAGCATCATCGGCTTTTTGAAATCACTCCGCTCATGTACTCGTTCAAATCGCGAAAGTCCTGAACCTTCCAGGTGAACGGAGACAGCTTCACACCGTTCTCCCGCAACGTTCTGGGAATCAGGTCGCCATTTGGACGAAGAATGACGGACGACACGATAACGCCCGGATAATCACTCAAGCGTTTTTTGAAAGTAGCCGTTGTCAGGTCAGGCGTAGGCGGATTGCTTTTATTCGCCAAGGGTCCCGTGCCTTTGATATCCGCGCCGTGGCACATGGCGCAGCGCTGCAGATAAATGTTTTTCCCGTTAGCGTTGTCCGCAAAGGACAGTGATGTTTGAACCAGCGATAAAATCCCCAGCGACGCGATGAACGACTTTCTTATTTTCATCTTTCCATGTGGCCTTGTTGTAAAAATCCAATATCAACCAACCGAGCGTAAACGACCCGTGATCCAATCGCGGCTGTAAGCCAGCACGCGGCCCGACATCGCCGTCGGAAAATGAATAAACCCATGAGCCGCCTGCGGTAACAAAAACACCTCGGACCCCGCCCATCGCTCGGCCATCTGCAGCGTGTCGTCCAGCAACGGGTCCAGCTCCCCCACAAACATCAGTGCCGGCGGCAGCCCGGCAAGGTCGCCATACAACGGTGACAACGGCGGCTGCCGACGCTGCTCGTCACTCAGGCCCGGCGTCAGCAAACGCAGCGCCTCCACCATGCCCGGCCCGTCCAGCAACAGCGTTTCCCGCCCCGCCGTGCGCACGCTCGGTGTACCGGTCAAATCGTAGACGCCGTAATACAGCACCGCCCCGCTCACCCGCGCCAGCAATTCGGGCGATTGCTTCAGCGCCAGCAGCGTGGCCGCCGCCAGATGCCCACCGGCAGACTCGCCGACAACGATCACCGGCAGGCCGGCGAACTCTTCACAGTCCCCGAGCAACCAGCGCGCCGTGGCCAGGCAGTCTTCCAGAATCCCTTCGACCGGCGTATTCACCGCCAGCCGGTAATCCACCGACACCACCGCCACCTCGCACGCATTCACCATGGCCACGTTGAGGTCGTCATTCATCTGCGCATTGCCGATCACCCAGCCGCCGCCATGGATATCCAGCACCACGCCTTTGGCCTTGCCCTTCGGCCGGATGATGCGCACCGGCACCGAGCCCACCCGCCGGCTTTCAGCCTGCAGGCCATGCTTGAGCAACTTGTTGCCGGCCACCATCTGGCTGGAGCGCAACAGCGCCTGGATCACCCGGGGCGTCACGCGGTTGCGGATGCGAAAGCGCGGCATCCAGGCGAGCTTCTGGTTAAAGCGCTGCATTTGCGCCAGTTCATGTTCTTCAGCAGGCCACAGCGTGTGAGTTCCCAATTCGATATTCCCTCTATCTCTAAAAGAGATGTTCACCTTGGCCAGTGTGCGTGGGCATCATGGCAATGATGTTTCCGCCCTCTGCCCACGCCGCCAGGCTCAGCGGTTATTGCGCAGGATGGAGAAATTCAACGCAGACGCAACGCTTAGCCACACCAGGTACGGGAACAGGATCAGCCCGGTGATCAAATCCAGCCGCACGGTCAGCAACACCATGGCGGCGACCACAAGCCACAGCAGCGTGATGATCACCATCCCGGCGAAAATCCGGTGGGCGCCGAAGAACACCGGCGTCCACAGGGTGTTGAGTGCGATCTGTGCAGCCCATAGAGCCAGCACGATTTCGCTGCCGGGGATCAGGGTCAAGCGATAGCCAGCCCAAGCCAGCAGCAGGTAGATGATGGTCCAGGCGACCGGGAACAGCCAGTTGGGAGGGGTGAAGCTGGGTTTGACCAGGGTGGCGTACCAGTCGCCCGGTTTGAAGATGATGCCGGTGCTCGCAGCGGCACCGCAGGCCAGAAGAAAAATAAGGAAGGTGATCATCGCGTGTCCTTGGCTCAGGGTTCGTTACAGCTTGGACGTCCTACACACCGGTAAAAGTTCACACGGCCCTGTAGGAGCAAGCTTGCTCGCGAAAAACGTCAACGCTAACGCGGGGCAACGGGGTAAATCCGTCATTTTGAAAGACAACACCACCTTGCTCCATTGCCTACGCTTACGTCAGAATCCGCCGGCTTGTGCACCTGGGTGGCCATCTCTAAGGTTGCTCGGTCGCTGAAAACTCAGTGATCGGGTTTAGTAGCCCTAGGGTCAATTACACATAGTGCATGAGCTGCATCTATCAGACGTTCCTGTCTGTGCTTGATGGTGGCTGTGCGTAGGGCGCCTTCGGGTGCGCCGGCTTTGTGTAATTCCCCGGTCTACTAACCTGCGTACAGCTGCCACCCTATTGTGTAGTAGCGAAAGGGTGTCGGCCCCATTCAGGAATTGCACCATGTTCAAAGTAACGCCGAATCCTCCTAACACGCCTGATCAAAAACTCCACCAGGCTGCCCAGCGCGCCATTGATCACTACCTCAATCCCGGCACTGATGCCGAGAAAGCCCCAGAGGCAACCGCCCTCTTCAGCGTCACCTCCGGCGTCAGCAGCGAAATCCTGATCGCCAACAGCTATGAAACCGTTACCTCCGTCAGCGCCCTGCTGCTCGACCTGTCCGACGAACTGACCGGCGAAGACCGCGACGTGGCATTGGCCATACACCAACTGAGCGAATTGAGCGTACTGCTGATCGGCAAACTGATGGACCGCGAAACACCTCGGGCGTGAAGCCCAACGAGGTCCTGCGGGACTAGCCCTTCAACTCACCCAACCGATTACTCGCCGCGTCGTCGTATGCCACATACAACGACTCGGCGATTTGGCTTTTGATGGCCTTGGCGCTTTCCAGACCCAATACAAAACCTTCGGCCTTGCCGCCTGCGCGGTTCAGGTCTTCTTTGGTGTCAGCACCGGTGATGGCGTCGAGGAGCTTGATGGCCTGCGGGCCTACGCCTTTTGGGAGGCTGATTTGGTCGATGCTCATTTGGATGCCTCGGATGAGGTGCGGGATGGGGTGGTGCGGGGTGAAAAGGTCATGGGCGATACCTTGAGATTGAGGTCGGTAGCGCGTGGAACCACTGCCGGGGGGGCCATGGTAGACCGGTATGGGAATTAAAGGGCCGGTTTCGGCCAGAAGCAGCCGGTCGCGATCAGAAAGGTTTGACGACAACGAGTCGCTCTCGCACTCTGTTTATAACCCATTCATTCATCAGGTTCCCGCATGTCATTAGCGACCGTAGTGCTGCTCGACTCCTGGCCACAGCCAAGTACGTCGCCTGAACCAGTGGTGTTCGCCACGGACACGCAACTATGTTTACGGTATTACACCACCGGAGAAGAAATAGCTGTGGTTCATTTTCCGCTAGTAAAGAAAATCCAATTCGGTTCGCCAAACGACGAAGCTTTGGGCGGCCATCCGCTCATTGGACTTGGCCTAAAGCATTACCAAATTCATCGAATAGATAATTCGCCTTGGTTAGCAGAGCTTGAGCAAAGGAACGCCATTCATCCTCGACACGACAAACAGCGGTTCATGAAAGATGCTATCCACTATGTCTTTACGTTTCAGGACTCTACCTTGGAATGCATCGTAATCGAGGGGGCGTTCTGGCATCCCAAAGTGCAAGTCTTTACCTCGGAGCAGGAGGCAAAGGATGGCTGGCGCACACTGGTGAATGACGTGGGTGCATTAACCCAATAGTCAGGAGCGGATGGCTGCGTTGGGTCGGAAGCGGTCGGTCATGAGCGGCCGCTTCTGGCCGATTCTGTTGAAAAAGCCGTACTCGCTTAGCCAAGGTGACCGCCTGCATCAATGAATAGCTTGCGGAGTTTTTTTCGAGCCGCCTCTGAAAGACGCTGTGAATAGCGTTGAAACTCTTCTTCGGCTGTATCGGGCTTGCCGTTCATGGCCAATACAAACGCGTATGCAAGAGGATGTTGTATGTAGTTGTAGAAACCCAGGCCAGCCGTCGACAAATGCTGCTTGACCCGCTCGAAAGCACCAGGCAGGGCGGCTATCGAACGAGCCTCGCCCCAAAACGATTCAGCTTTTGGAATGGCAGCCCGGAGGATATTGGGTGCGCTGGTTGCTATGGCATCAGGTCCGTAGCTGCATGAGATATCAAACGCTCTATCGCGCACATCGAAAGTCAGATCAGGTCGTGCTGATTTTGACGTCCTGTGCCATTTGATTTCATTGCCGGAAAGGTGGGGAACGAAGTCCAGTGACAGAGCCCATGACGGCGCTAGCGCGCCGCCTTTCCACTGTTCAAGGCGAAAGAGTTGGCGAATCGGAGCATCGACGCTACGAAGCCAGGACAGCGGGCCCTGAACTTCGAATCCTAACGGCTGTAAAAGTGACTCTACGGTTGGCGAAACAATTTCGTGGATTTGATCTATTCGCACTATCTCGAACGTTTTTCCCTGCATCGGCGGCCCCATGCTCAAAAGTAATCCCACTTCGACAACTTCGGTCGTTGGTTCGACCTCAGATAATAGATGCAGAAATAGGGGTCAGACCACCATTATTGAAAACGTGGTCTGACCCCTATTCTTCTCTGGTGTCTGCGCCGTTTGGGTCTTGCAGCTGGCGATTAACGCGAGCTGCGAAAGCGTGGTGACGTGCCTGACGGGAGAACGATGAAGGGCTGGTATCAACTGCGCAGTAGAAAATAGAGAACTGCGTCATGAAGTATTTTCTTGGCAATAGTGGCCCGTGCCGGGAAAGTCACGACGTGACAACGCCATGCGGCAAGTTGATTGGAAAATCCTGAGAGTTCCTGAATTCCCGCCCCATGAGGCACAACATGTGAAAATTTATAGAGTAGTCTCATAGAATATTTTTCTCTTTGGGTATGCATAAATAATAGCGAGGCTGGTATTGGAGGCTAGTGTGAACTGGGATAGCCTGCGCCCACATTTTTAAATAGGGGTCAGACCACCATTATTGAAAACGTAGCCCACCCCCTACTCTTCTCTCCCGCGGCACCCAATAACGTTTTGCTTGAACACAATTAACGAGAGCAACTGAGGAGGCGGGTCATGCTTGAGGATTTTAAACACGCACTTTACCGTCATAAGAGGCTGTTCTGGCTAGTGATGGTTATTGTCATCCTATCCAAAGTGGCAACCATAATGCCGGCGATTATCATCGGGCGCGTAGTAGATACCTTTACCCAGCACACCTTGGATTCAGAGACGGCCTTGTATCTGTTGGGGTTTATCTGCGTCGGCGTTATTAACGTTATTCTTATCCCTATTCAGGGGTACTATTTGACCCGTTTTATTCAAAAAGGGCTCAGCGATGTTTCGATTCGATGGGTTCGCGAGATATTCACCAAGCACTTCGACCTGTTCTCATCGATCAATATCGGCAAGATGCTCAAATCGATTGAACGCGGCATACAAGCCAGCGAGCGAATTCTTAACTACGCGCTGATCACTATTTTGCCGCTTTGCATCGAGTTCATCGTGATTTCGGCGTGGCTGGTATGGATTGCGAATATTGTGTTCCTGGCGCTTGTGCTTGCACTTTCCGGCGTCTACCTGGCATTGACCCACTACTTGATCACGTGGCGCCGCGCTCATATCGATGCGGTCAATGACGCCGAAGATGAACAGGCGGGAGTATTTGCAAACACGATTCAGGCGGGTAAACAGATAAGGCTGGAGCGGGCCCAGGAATCGGGGCTGAAACCCCTGTTCGATACGTTTTACCAGTACGCGGATGCCGCCACAAAAGTCGGATATTCCGCTGCGGTACTAGGGGCGTCAAGGGCACTTTTCTTAACCCTGACCAGCAGCACAGTGATCGGGTACGGCATCTTTGTAAGACAGGCTTCGGCGTCCGAACTGACGGTCGGCGACTTTGTCGTCTTGTTTACCTTATCCACGATGTTTTTCAACACGGTGTTCAGCATCGGAGAGGTCTATCGTTTCGCCGATCAATTCTCTTCGGACTACGCCAAGTTTCGATCGATTCTGCGCGAGCAAAGCTTCAAGGGTAAGGCCGAGAGCTTGCCCTTGGATTCTGACAGCTTGATTTACCCCGCCTCCACTGCACTGATCGCCGAGGGAGTTTCATTAGTCATTCAACAGGCCATCGAAGTGCGCCCCGGTGAGCATCTTGCCATCGTTGGGGCAAGTGGCTCCGGAAAATCAACCTTTGTGGAACTGCTCGTGGGCGTGAAGCAGCGTTCCGGGCTCACCGTCCGGATAGGACAGACCGCGCTAGAGTCAATCGCTGAAGAGGAACATTTTCGGCTCATTCGGTATTGCCCCCAAACTCCGAAGTTTTTATCAGGCAACCTGGCAGACGCTGTTTTTTTTCATGGCTCGTTCAACTCGACATTTAGCAGCGTCGCGGCGCAGCTTAATATCCAGCATCTGTTTGACGAATTGCCTGTTCGAACGATAAATCAAGACGCGACCAGTATTTCCGGTGGCGAAGCAAAAAAGCTTTCGCTTCTACGCGTGCTGCTACGACCTGGGAATTTCAACATATTCGATGAGCCGACCTCATCCGTTGATCCTCAGGGCGCCTCGTTAATCTGGGATGCACTCTTCACCTGCTTTGCCGATAAAAGTCTGATCTGTGTAACCCACGATTTCACTGTGCTCAATCACTTTGATCGAGTCATCGTCTTCGACACGGGCAGAATCGTTGCAGATGGCAAGTGGCAAGACCTGGTGGCTCTGGAGTCGGTCTCCAACGTCATACGCAAAGTTCAGGAGGAAGAGCCGGTTTCAGGGCATTAAGTTACTGAAACGGCTTTGTACGCTAAGAATGAAATAGGGGTCAGACCCCTATTCCTCTCAGGTCGCGTAGGTCTCAATACGGGACGGAAAAGGGGGCATTTATTTTTGATCTAATAAATGCCCCCTTTTCCGTTGTGGTCCTTGCGTAGAAATCACCCACCCCTTCCCTGGATAGCTCCCCGCCTTACCTGGCCCAAATCCTGCCTGCATCACTCCCACCCAGTCGCTACTGACTACGCGGACGACTCTTTTGAGCCCCGCCGCCCAATCCCCGCCCCCGATAATCAAGCATCCCTTACCACCGCCGAGGCCTTCCCCCATGACGAGCCCATCCACCGAACAGGTCAGCCCCCAAACCCTGCGCAGAGTGATCATCGCCGCCGGCATCGGTAATTTCGTGGAGTGGTTCGACTTCGCCGTCTACGGCTTTCTCGCCACCACCATCGCCCAGCAATTCTTCCCCAGCGGTGACGCCAGCGCGGCGTTGCTGAAGACCTTTGCGGTGTTCGCGGTGGCCTTCGCCTTCCGGCCCCTGGGCGGGATTTTCTTTGGCATGCTCGGCGACCGGATCGGGCGCAAACGCACGCTGGCCATGACGATTTTGCTGATGGCCGGCGCCACCACGCTGATCGGCCTGCTGCCCACCTACGCCGCCATCGGCGTGGCGGCGCCGATTCTGTTGTCGTTGATTCGCTGCGCCCAGGGTTTTTCCGCCGGGGGCGAATACGCCGGGGCCTGTGCCTATCTGATGGAGCACGCGCCCAGTGACAAGCGCGCCTGGTATGGCAGTTTTGTGCCGGTGTCGACGTTTTCTGCGTTCGCTGCGGCGGCCGTGGTGGCGTACGCCCTGGAGGCTTCGCTGTCTGCCGAGGCGATGGGCAGCTGGGGCTGGCGCTTGCCGTTCCTGATCGCTGCGCCGCTGGGGCTGGTGGGGCTTTACCTGCGCTGGAAGCTGGATGAGACGCCGGCCTTCCAGGCGGTGAAGCAGGAGCACGCGGTCGCGCACTCTCCCCTCAGGGAAACCTTGCGCAACCATGGTGCGGCGATCTGTTGCCTGGGCGCTTTTGTGTCGCTCACGGCGTTGTCGTTCTATATGTTCACCACCTACTTCGCGACGTATCTGCAGGTGGCGGGTGGCTTGAGTCGGGCGGTGGCGTTGCTGGTGTCGCTGATTGCGCTGATTTTCGCGGCGGCGATCTGCCCGCTGGCAGGGTTGTATTCGGATCGGGTGGGGCGTCGGGTCACGGTGATGACGGCGTGTGTGTTGTTGATTGTGGTGGTGTACCCGTCGTTCCTGATGGCCAGTTCCGGGTCGTTCGCGGCATCGGTGGTAGGGGTGATGTTGCTGGCGGTGGGCGCGGTGCTGTGTGGGGTGGTGACGGCGGCGTTGTTGTCGGAGACCTTTCCGACACGCACGCGGTATACGGCTTCGGCGATTACCTACAACATGGCGTACACGATCTTTGGCGGTACGGCGCCGTTGGTGGCGACGTGGTTGATCAGTACCACGGGCAGCAACCTGTCGCCGGCGTTTTATCTGATTGCGGTGGCGGTGCTGGCGTTGGCGGGCGGGTTGGCGTTGCCGGAGACGTCGCGGATTTCGCTGCATGAGGTGGGCGTGGAGGAAAAAGGCGCAGCGCCGGTGTTGTCGCGTTAAAGTCGGCGGGTGTTCAAAAGTGCCGGAGACCCGAGCGATGCGTATTACCTGCCTGCATACCGCCGAGAGCAACATTGCAGTGTTTGACGCTGCCGCAGCAGCGCTGGGGATCGGGTCACGGGTGTTGCACCATGCAGTCCGGGCCGATCTTCTGGCAGCGGTCGAATGCGCGGGTAAGCTGACCGCAGGCATAGCCGAGGAAACGCAGCTGGCGCTGGTTGCCCTGGCTCAGCACTGCGATGCAGTGGTGCTCACCTGTTCGACCCTGGGCCCGGTGGTTGAACTTGCCGGTACTCACACCCGGGTGCCGATTTTGCGGGCAGATGAAGCGCTGGCATTCGCGGCGGTTCAAGCTGGCGGGAAGGTGGTGGTGTTGTGCGCTGTCGAAACCACACTCGAGCCGACTGCTCGCTTGTTTTACCAGATGGCCCAGCACACCGGGGCGTCGGTGGAGGTGCAACTGGTTCCGGGGGCATGGGCGATGTTCAAGGCGGGCGACCTGCACGGTTATCTCGCGACCATCGCCAGGGCTGCGGACCGTGCCTATGGGGATGGCGCGTCTATCGTGGCACTGGCGCAAGCGTCCATGAGCGAAGCCTCTTCGCTTGTAACGACGGGCCCTGCTCCACTCACCAGTGCATCGACGGGGCTGCGGGCAGCGCTGAGTCGTGCCGAACGCGGGTATGATCCAGGCTAACCCGGCCCGACTGGACCCACGCTGATGCCCGCCCCCCACACCCGGCCTACTCCCGCACCACTCCTCAAGCCCGGCGAAACCGTGGTGCTGTTCGACGGTGTGTGCAAGCTGTGCAACGGCTGGGCGAGGTTCCTGATTCGCCACGACCACGACCGACGTGTGCGCTTGGCGGCCGTTCAGTCGCCCGAAGGTCAGGCGCTATTGGCCTGGGCCGGGTTGCCGCTGGATCAGTTCGACACCCTCGCAGTGATCCGCGACAGGCATTACTGGGAGCGTTCGGAGGCGGTGTTCGAAATCATTGCGCAACTGCCTGCCCGCTGGCGCCCGTTGCTGGTGCTGCGCGCCATCCCGCGCTTCCTTCGGGATTGGGCTTATGATCGCATCGCGCGTAATCGCTATCGGCTCTTCGGGAAATACGACACCTGCCTGTTGCCGGATCCGGATCATGCGCTGCGTTTTTTGAAGGGGCCGCCATGAACACCTGAGTTTGGCTTACTCACCTGGGCAGGCGTGGAGGATAGGTAAAGCACTCACTCCCCGCGTCCAGTGTCGTAGCGCTTGGAATAGGAAGCCCCCATCAGATAGAAGCACCCACCCGCCACGATAAACGCCGCGAGCATATAGAACATGAAATGCGCCGACTGCGTTGCCAGGGCAAACCCGCACAACACCGGCCCCAGCGCACCGCCGAGGCTGGACAGGTTTTGCGCGCCGTAATACATGCCGCGCAAGTGCTCCGGTGCAATGCGGTCGATAAACATGTACTCGGCCGGGAACACGATGATTTCGCCCACGGTGAATATCGCCACGGCCAACGCCCAATGCAGCACGGTGGTGGACAGCGCAAAACCGACGACGCCCAGCAGAAACAGGCTGAAGCCCGCCGTCAGCCATTGATTCAGATGCTCGTTGGTAATGCGCTTGCCCACGATGTACTGCAGGCAGATCACCACGGTCGCATTGACCGCCACCACCGAGCTGATGACCCGGTAGGTAAATTCCGGCGTGCTCGTGGTCACCAGGTATTGCGAGATGTAGCCGGTGAACTGGCCGAACGCCACGGCGCTCAACGCGCCGCCCACCGTGAAGCAGACCAGGCGATAGTCCTTGAGCAGAATGCGCCCCACCGCGACGAACGACACCGGGGCATTGGCCGGGTCGGCGGAGCTGAGGCTCCTGTCGCCCCACACCATATAGGTGAGGAAGAAGCCCATGCCCAGGATCGCCGACACCAGGAACGGCAGTTTCATATCCATGTGCGCGAGCCCGGCGCCAATGAACGGCCCAACTGCGTAACCAATGTTGATCAGGGTGTAGCGCACCGAAAACACTTTGCCGCGTTCGGCTTCCGGCAGCAGTTTGCCAAACGCGGCCTTGACCACGATATCGATCACTGAATAGGCGAAGTTGAACGACACCAGAAACAGGAAAAACAGCCACAGGTGCGACGTGACGCACATGCCGATGAAGCCGACGGTGAAAAACCCCGTGAAGCTGAGGATCAATCGGTAGCTGGAGATTTTGTCAGTCAGGTAGCCGCCGTAAAGGCTCAGCAACGAACCGACGAGCATTGCACCGCCCACCACCAGGCCGATTTCGCTGATGCCCAACGTGAAGTTGGATGACAGATAAATCACCATATACGGCAGGGTAATGGCGCGCCCCAGGGTCAGGAACAACGCAGACGACAGCAGCAGATTGACCGAAAACGGGTAGTGTCTGAAGGCAGCGAGCATCAGCGTCGGTTCCTGTTATTGGCAGTATCAAAGGCTAAGTAACATATCCTTACACATCCACCTTTGAGCCGGCTTAATTATTTAGCCGCGCCCCCAATCGCCTGTGAAGCCTCAGCCAAACGCTGCGTAGCGACGCGGATTTCCTCCGAATTGAGCGAGGCGAAGCCCAGGCGCAAGGCATTTTCAGGATGATCAAACGGTGAAAACAGGCGACCGCTGCGCACCACCAGGTCCAGCTCCAGCGCTTTTTCAGCCAGTCGGTCGACGTCGATTGAGTCGGCGAACCTTACCCACAACGCTAGCCCGCCTTCGGGTTCCTGCACAGAGATCTGCTCGCCAAAAGCTTCCAGCAAACAACTGAGCAGGGTCTCCCGACGCCGGCGGTATTCCCTGGAAACCCGCCGCAGGTGCTTCTTCAATTCGCCATCGTTGATCAGGTCCGCGAGCATCCGCTGCATCACGGCATCGCCCTGGCCCAGGCTCACCGCCGCCGTACGCTCAAGCACTTCGATGAGGTTCGACGGTGCAACGATATAGCTGCAACGGAAGGTGCTGCCCAGGGACTTGGACAGCGAGCCGATGTAGATCACATGACGCTGCGCGCTGTCACTGGCCAGAGGCAAATAGGGCCGTCCGGCAAAGTGGTATTCGTGGTCGTAGTCTTCCTCGATGATGCAGAAGTCATGCAGCCGGGCCAGTTCCAGGAGCTGCTGGCGACGTCCGGCACGCAGGCTGACGGTGGTAGGAAACTGGTGATGGGGGGTGACGTACATCATCCGTACGTTATGCAGGCGGCACAGCTCGGCGAGCTGGTCGACCCGGCAACCTTCGTCGTCCAGGTCCACGGTGACCAGTTGCGCACCCAACTGGCGGAAAATCTCCCAGGCCGGTGGGTAACTCAGGCGTTCGACCACCACCACATCACCGGGCTTGAGCAGCGCGCTGGCGGTCAGGTACAGCGACATCTGCACGCCTTGGGTCAGGCAAATCTGCGGCGCGCCGACCGTCAGGCCGCGATTGTGGCGCAACATTTCGGCCAGGGCATTGCGCAGGTACTGGCCGCTGCCTTCGCTGCCATGGCGCACGGTGTTGGTGGTAAAGCTGTTGCGCAAGGCATTGCGGTAATAGCGGTGCAGCACGGCTTGCGGCAGCAAGCGATGGTCACAGGCGCCATTGTCGAAAAACAGCGCGCCGGGCCGGTGTTGCAGGGCTGTCACCTGTTCGCCTGGGGTGAAATAGGCCGCCGCAGGCACCTCCCGCAATGCCGGGGCAAACGACTTCGGGGCGCGGGTGGCCGGCACCGCGCCTGCCGCCAGCTGCGAACTGACGAAGGTACCGCGACGTTGAAGGCTGACCAGCCAGCCCTTGGTCACCGCCTCCTCGTAGGCAAGGATCACCGTCTTGCGGTTGACGTCCAGCAGTTGCGCCATCTCCCGCGTGCCGGGCAACAGCGCTCCGGGGCGCAGGCGGCCCTCAACAATCGCGCTCACCAGGCCCTCGACGATCTTTCTGTAGGACGCCTGCGGCTGCTCCCCATCGAGTTTGAGCAACGGGCGCCATTTGCGAAGCTGGACCATATGAATTATCCAAAACTGGAGGTTCTCCTGGTCCTAGTCTACCGCAACAATCGAGCCTCAATTGCCCCGAGGTGTTTATGCACAACCGCCATGTCGTTGAATTGTTGCCCTCGGGCAAATCCTTCGAAGCTGCCGATCAATTGCTGCTCGACGCCATGCTGGCCAGCGGTCTCGCCGTACCCTTTTCCTGCCGGCGCGGCGCCTGCGGGTCGTGCAAGGTCAAGGTGGTGTCGGGCCAGCACCGGGAAAAGCTGCGCACACCCGACACCCCTGCCGCCTCCTATCCGCTCGCGGCTGACGAGATGTTGCTGTGCCAGAGCCATGCCTGCAGCGACATGCGCCTGGAAATCCCCGGCTGGTCACTGGACACGCCCGCGCTGGAAGCCAGCGCACAGGTGATCAGCAAACGCGCGTTGAGCGCCGACATCGTCGAGCTGGTGTTGCTGACTGCCCAGCCACTCGAAGTCCGGGCCGGCCAGTACCTCAGGTTTCGCCTCGACAATGGCGACAGCCGCTGTTTCTCCGTGGCCAATCTACCCGCGCAGGACCAAGGCCGGTTGGTGTTTCATATTCGCCAGGTCAGCGGCGGCCTGTTTTCCGAACGCATCCTGCCGACCTTGCAAGTGGGTGATGCCGTGAAACTCGAAGGCCCCGTGGGCGCCTGCACCTGGCAACACGACGATGAGCGCCCTGTTGTGCTGTTCGCTACCGGGACCGGTTATGCCGGTATCAAGCCCTTGTTGCTGACGGCCCTGGCCCGCCAGGCCGAGGTCACCCTGTATTGGGGTAACTCGGCACCGGCGGACTTCTACGACGTCGAGTTTCTCGAACGGGCCAGCCAGGCCCATCCACGCTTTCTCTGGCATCGGGTTTTGTCGGCAGACGCCCGCGTACAGCAGGTCGCGTTGACACAGCCCCATGACTGGGCCGAGAGCCAAATCTACGCCTGCGGCAATAGCACGATGATCAACCAGGCCCGCGAAGCCTGCCTGGCGGCGGGTGCGCAGGCGCATCGTTTTGTCGCCGAAGCCTTCGTCCCCAGCGGTGCATTGACGCCAGCGGAGTCGCTCAACACGCGGCACCCGGTGCTGGAAAAAGTCGGCCCGCGCTACTCGCTGGACGGCATGCTTGCGGCCCGCGAGCAAACGGTCAGGGCCCTGGCCGCCATCGCCGATCAATTGAAAGTCGGCATGACCACGGCGCAAGCCCTCGCAATGGCCAGCGAGACATTGCAGGCCATGGGCGCGTCTCACACCTGGCATCCCACCTATATCCGCTTTGGCGAAGACACCATCCGCACACCCCGCCAAGGCATCGACCTGCTGCGCAAGCTCCGCGCCACCGACATCGCCGTGGTGGACCTTGGCCCGGTGTGGGATGGCTATGAAGGCGATTATGGCGACACCTTCGTCTTCGGCGAGCACCCGTTGCATGGTGCCTGTGTGAAGGCACTGCATGAAGTGTTCGACGAAACCCGCAACGCCTGGCACCAAGGGCTGACCGGACGCGAGCTGTATGACTTCGCCGAGCAAAGTGCCCACTCCAAAGGCTGGCGCCTTGAGCGCAACCTGGCCGGACACCGCATCGCCGACTTCCCCCATGCCCTGTTCGGGCAGGACAAGCTGGCTGAAGTCGAGATCGTACCGAGCGAGATGGTCTGGGTGCTGGAGATACAGATCTGCCATCCCACACAACCGGTCGGGGCGTTCTTCGAGGATATTCTGATTGGCGAGGCCAACGGGGGCGTGTAGGGACGGGCCGTACGGTGGACCCGGTGAGTCCAGAGCGGTAACGTTATCCGGGCATTATCACCTCAGCAAAAAGGGAGTTTGCATCATGACCGACGACACAAAAACAAAAGGGCCAGCGTCGTACTTCCCCTCCATCGAAAAAAACTATGGGCAACCCATTAGCCACTGGCTGGATCTGCTCAAGGCCGCCAGTTCCAGGAAGCATATGGAGCTTGTGGCCTTGCTCAAGACTGAACACGGCATGGGCCATGGTCACGCCAATGCGTTGGTTGCGTACTTCTTGGCGGCTGAAAAAGGCAATTGATCCACCTCCCGGCGGGCGGTGAACGTGCCTACCCGCCGGGCGTTGCGGCTGTCTCTTGCAGCGTTCGTTCAAGTCGTCGCAGGTGAGCATTCACAATGAGTTTGTGCGCTGGCCCCACTGGCAGCATGTAGAGGCGCCCATAGGTGTTATGGGTGACAACCGACGAGGTGATCGTGAGTACACGGTCAGCGATTGAAAGGCAGATCATCACATCCAGGTGCCGGTCACGCTCGGTCAGCACCAGCATGTCGGGCGCGCTGCGTTCCACCAGGAAGAAGTCCAGCCGGTCGCCGACCTGCACAGCCTCGCGCAAGGTGCCGGAGAACCCACCGATGCGCTTCACACCAAACAACGAGGAAATGGCATCCCTGATTCGGAAAGCCACCTGCATCAACGGCCCCGGTTCGCCGGTCATGATGTTCCAGGCATCCAGCGCGGTGATTTCAGTAGGCAGCGGGGCTGAACGGGTGTCGTAGTAATCAAGCTCTGACGGTGCACGCAGCGTGTGAACAACATCGGTAGTCGTCAACATTATCTTCCCTGATTGCTCGGTTGGAGCGGCTGACCTACATCAATACGATTCCCGTCCGGGTCTTCGAACACAAACGCCCGCAACCCGTAATCCTGATCCTTGAGGCGCTTGATGATCCTCGCCCCATGCTGCACGCAAGCGGCGTGCAGCCTGTCGACATCGTCCACCATCAGGTGGGCAATCGTGAACGCGGCGGCTGGGTGGTTGGGTTGCAAGGTCAAATGCAGCTCGCCCTGGTCGCGCTGCAGAATCATGAAGCCGATCGGGTTTCCATTTTCGAAGGCTTTCGTAAACCCCAGGACCCTGGTGTAAAAATCATGGGCCCTGCCCATGTCCTTTACGGGAAGCGTTACTGCAATTCGTCCGAAACGGACGCCATGATCAACGACTGCGCTCATCGCAGAACCTCAACGTGCAAGCACCATGACACCTGCCAGGCGGTGCTGGTGAGTGTGAAGCGCCTTGCCAAACCTGAAGGAGCAGGACGGTGCCTGCGAGGCAGAGGTTATTTTGCGCAGCTACTGAAGTAAAGAGAGATACGAGGGTCGCTGCAGGTCAATGATCAGCAGGCGGTCGTTCAGCTACGATTGCTCGGAGTCGGACCTGAGCCCAAAACCAGCAGGATTGATCAAGCGGCCTGAAAGGGGGCGAAGCGCATGCGTTTATTCTCGCCCCCTGCCTCTATCACGGTTTCAGAGATGAAACACCGGCCCCGCCTCTGCACCTTGTGGAGGCGCTTCAACCTTCACCTTCAGCGCAATCAACAGTGCCGCCAACAGCATCAAGATACCTGCCGCGACAAAGACCCCGCCGATACCACTGAAACTGAACATCGCGCCGCCTGCCGCCGCCCCGGCGGCAATCGCCGACTGCACTGAAGCCACCACCATGCCCCCGGCGCTTTCAGCCTGGTCAGGCACTGCCCGCGCCACCCAGTTCGACCAGGCCACCGGCACCCCGCCAAACGCCAGGCCCCAGAGCATCAACAACCACACCTGGCCGGTCACGGTTGCCGGCAACAGCGCCAGGGCGAGCGCCGCAACGCCCACCAGCGCGGGCATCAGCACCAATGTTCCACGCGGCAGACGCACCAGCAGCCAACCAGCCAGCAGCGTGCCGGCAAAGTTCGCAACGCCAAACCCCAGCAACATCAACGCCAGCCCCTCGGCATCGACGCCAGTGGTGCTTTCCAGGAATGGCCGGATATAGGTGAACAGCGCAAAGTGCCCGGTGTGCACCAGCACGCACCCCAACATGCCCACGGCAATGCCCGGGCGCAGCAGCACTTCCAGCACCGTCCTCAAGCGGGCGGTCCTGCGGGGTGCGAGCGGCGGCAGGGTGAACAGCTGGAACACCAGGGTCACGCCGCCCACTGCGGCGGCGGCGAGAAACGCGCTGCGCCAGCCGTACAGCCCACCCAAAAAGCTGCCCAGCGGCACCGCCACGACAGTGCCCACCGCGATGCCGCTGAAGATGATCGACAAGGCACGCGGCAGCAGTGCCGCCGGTACAAGCCGCATCGCCACCGCCGCCGCCATGCTCCAGAAGCCACCCAGGGCGATGCCCAGCAGGACGCGCATCAGCAGCAACACCGTGAGGCTCGACGAGACCGCCACCAGCAGGTTGGAGCAGATCATCAGTGCGCTGAAGCACAACAGCACCACGCGCCGGTCGATCCCGCGGGTCAGGCCCGGTACCAGCAGCCCGGCGAACAACGCCACCACCGCCGTGACTGTCACCGCCTGCCCTGCCAAGGCTTCCGAGACGCCGAGTTCGGCCGCCATCGGCGTCAACAAACTGGCCGGCAGGTACTCCGCCGTGAGTAATCCGAACACGCCCATCGCCAACGAAAACACCGCCATCCAGGCCGGTGTCGCGGGCGCCACATCTGCACCGGTTACGGCGTCACACACACAACTGTTCATCACTGGTCACCCTCCAAAAGTTATCGCGACGGCCAGTCTAGGTACGCAGGGCAGGATGATCTATGATGCAAAATCTTGAATCCTTTACCGAAACCCCGAAAATGATGCCTCCAGAACCGTTCGACGTGTCCTCTGACCTCATCAACGAGCTGTTGCGCGGCATGCGCCTGCGGGGCGTCGAGTACCGCCGTATCCAGGCCGGGCCGGCGTTTGGCCTGGGCTTTGCGGCCAAACCCGGGCATGCGTACTTCCACCTTGTCGCCGCCGGCGGCGTCACCCTGCGTACCGAGGACGGCACGCAGTACGAACTGACGCCGGGCAACGCCGTGTTCATCTCCCACGGGGGCGCCCATCAGTTGCTCTCCAGCCCGGAGGTGCCGGTGCAGGACATCGACAGCTTCAACGCCGCAGCCCTCGGCGATGCGGTGTGTGCCGTGGATGCCCGTGCCGATGCAGGCGTGGCTCAAAGCACCCTGCTCTTCAGCGGCTGCATGGAGTTTGAACTGGGGAGTTTGCACGGCCTTGGCCGCCTGATGCCGGACCTGATGCTGATCGACGCCAAGGGCCAACGTTATCCGGGGCTGATGCCGATCCTGGCGGCCATGGAGCGTGAAGTCAGCAGCGCCCGCATCGGCTTCGCCGGCATTCTGGCGCGCCTGGCGGACGTGGTGGCGGCCATGGTTGTTCGGGGCTGGGTCGAATGTGCCTGCGGGAATGCGTCCGGCCTGGTGGCCGCGCTACGCGACCCGCGCCTGGCCAAGGCCCTGCTGGCGTTGCATCAACAGCCTGGGCGCGACTGGACGGTGGAAGAGCTCGCGGCGCAGTGTCATACCTCGCGCTCGGTGTTCGCCCAACACTTTCAAACCACGATCGGCACGCCACCGTTGCGCTACGCCACCGAACTGCGGATGCGCCTGGCCAGCCAGTGGCTGACGCTGGAGCGGCTGCCCATTGAAACCGTGGCGCAGCGCCTTGGCTATAACTCCCAGGCCGCGTTCAGCCGGGCATTCAAGCGCGTCACCGGGCAGCCGCCGGGGGCCAGCCGGCGATCTTGAGCCGCTAGGAAAAGTGCGTGATCAACATTTCTCGCACTGCACTGACCAGCGAAGCCTCGCCCGGACGCGGCGGTAACAGGCTGAACTCGACATCGGGCAGCGCCGGAAGCGTTTGAATCGACCGGCATGCCTCGGCCCCGGCAGGCACGGCCGAGCTGTTCAGGCACGCCACGCCCAGCCCCGCCAGCAGTGCCGATTGCAGGCCCGCCACCCCGGACGCGGAATGCGCAATGACATACGGCACCCCGCGCGCATCCAACAGGTCGATGGTGAACCGCTGCAAGCTGCAATCCTGGGGAAGTACCACCAACGGCAGCGGCGCCACGAGTTCGTGCTGTGCGTCGAACCCACTGAGTGCCACCCACCGCAGGGCCTCTCGTCGTACGGGAATGCCTTCGGGAAGGCTGCGACCATCGAGGATGCGCATCGACAGGCCAATGTCGAATTCGCCGCTGTTGGCGCCCTTTTCGATTTGCAGGCTCTTGCGCACCGAAACATGCAACCGAAGCTGCGGATATCGCGTGCGCAAACCCTTCAACATGCCCGCGATGGCGCTCGGCAAAAAATAGTCGGTGATGGCCAGGCGCAGTTCGCCGCTCAAGGTCACGCCGCGCATGTCCTCAAGCACGCAGTCACTCAGCGCGAGCAATTCACGCGCATGTGCCAGCAGGCGCTCTCCGGCAGGTGTGGGGCTCACGCCTTTTTTGCCCCGCTCCAGCAGCGTCACGCCGGTGAAGGTTTCCAGCTTGCGAAGTTGCTCACTGAGCGCGGACTGGGAACGGCACAGCTTGGGCGCGGCCGCCGAAAGGCTGCCGGATTCCAGGATGGTGACGAAGGAGCGCAGTTGCTCAAGGTCAAAGGGGCGCATGTCTAACCTGCGTTTTTTCCGATAGATATCATTATATCTTCCCGTTTTTCAGATCCGAATAATTTTCTTAATCTGGCACCTCACCCTACCCTTACGAGGAATTCGCCATGCCAGGCATCACCCTGAAAATCTCCGGAGAACGCAATCCCGAACTGGTCCGCCAGCTCGTCCCGCAGCTCACTGCACTGACCTGTGAAGTGCTCGAGAAACGCCCGGAGCAGACCTTGCTGATTCTCGATTTTGTGCCGCACGACCAGTGGTTCATTCATAACCGCTCGCTGGCCGAACACGGGCGCAACGCATTCCGCCTGGAAGTCACCGTGACCGATGAGACCAACACCAAGGCGCAAAAGGCGCGTTTTCATCGTGAGGCCTACACGCTGTTGGCGGAGTTGATCGGCAACCTGCACCCGCACTCCAATGTGCACATCATCGACTGCCGGGCCAGTGCCTACGGCTATGAAGGGGTGACTCAGGAGTACCGCTATCAACACACTTGATAGGCCGGGAAAAAGCCGCGCATGAATATCGATCAGGTCAATGCGCGGCTCATCAAGTCCGTGAACAGTTGCAGAACCCGTTCATCATCCACGCCCAACAATCGGTCACCCACATAGCATTCGGTCTTGCACCATCCCGGTCCATGAACGACAGCACGCCCAGCCGCGACACCAGGTAACGCCCCGGCAAAAGGACCATTGACGCGGGCTTTTATGACAAAAAATTCATACAGCTAAACTGTACAGTTTTTCTGCAAGCATGCTAACGTCCGGGCATGAACAAACCTTCCATCACCTCCGAAACCCAATCCGCCGCCCTGGCTGCCGAGCTGCGCATCTCCCTGGGCAAGCTGATACGCCGGCTGCGGGAACAAACCCATCCGAACGATTTCACTTCCGCCCAGAAGTCGGTGCTGCTGCGCCTGGACCGAGACGGGCCCAGCACCGTCTCGGCCCTGGCCCGGGCGGAGAGCGTGCGGCCGCAGTCCATGCGCATCACCGTGGCCGGGCTGGAAACGATGAAAGCGATCAGGGGCAAACCCGACCCCAGCGATGGGCGCCAAACCCTGATCGAGCTGACTCCCGGCTTTCGTAAGCACCTGATCGCCAGCCGGGCGGCCAAGGACGATTGGCTGCTGCGGGCGCTGCAGGAGCAACTGTCTGCCGAAGAACAAGCTGAACTCGCGGCAGCGGTAAAGCTGCTGGAGCGCCTCGCCGACTTTTGAGCCCCCTACCCGTTCGAGGACATCCCATGGCCGTCACCTTGCTGGATCCCAACACCGCGCTGATCATCGTGGACTTGCAGAAAGGCATCGCCGAATACCCGTTCATCCACCCCATCGGCGGCGTGGTGGAACGCTCCCGTGCGCTGCTCGACGCGTTCCGCGAGCGCGGCATGCCGGTGGTGCTGGTCAACGTCACAGGCTTCGCCCCCGGGCGCACCGAGCGGCCACGGCGCAGTGATGTGTTTCCACCAGGATGGGCCGACCTGTTGCCCGAACTCGATCAGCAACCCGGCGACATAGGGGTGACCAAACGCACCTGGGGCGCCTTCGCCAGCACCGATCTTGAGGCGCAACTCAAAGCACTCGGCGTGACCCAAGTGGTGATCACCGGCGTTGCTACCGGAACCGGCGTGGAGTCCACCGCGCGCCAGGCCTACGAGGCCGGCTTCAACGTGACCCTGGCCGTCGACGCCATGACCGACGCGAACGCCGAGGCCCATCACTACAGCCTGAACCAGGTATTCCCGAAGCTGGGGGAAACCGGCACGGCGCAAGAGATCATCGGCTTGCTTGCAACAAGGGGGGCGTGACGATGCAATGGCATGAGCTGGTGTCTTATTTCTTCGGCGGCGTATTGCTCGCCAACGCGCTGCCCCATTGCCTCAGTGGCTTGATGGGCCAGTCCTTCCAGACGCCGTTTGCCAAGCCGCGCGGCCAGGGGCGGTCCTCCTCGACGCTGAATGTGCTCTGGGGTTTTCTCAACCTGGTGATCGGCTACGTGCTGGTCTGCCGGGTCGGGGACTTCGACCTCAAAAGCACCGCTGATGTGCTCGCCCTCGGGCTCGGGGCCTTGGCCCTGAGTGTATTCCTGGCGCAGCATTTCGGGCGCTTCAACGGTGGTCATTCCTCAGGGCCGGTGTGAGTTCGATGGGCATTTTCCGCTCGCTGCGCAGCGTCAACTACCGCATTTGGGCCGCCGGCGCCCTGGTGTCGAATATCGGCACCTGGATGCAACGCACGGCCCAGGACTGGCTGGTGCTGACCCAACTCACGCCGCATAACGCGTCGGCCGTCGGCATCGTCATGGCATTGCAGTTCGGGCCGCAATTGCTGTTGCTGCCCTGGACCGGCTTCGCCGCCGATCACTACGACAAGCGCAAGCTGCTGATGGTCACCCAGGGCGTGATGGGCGTGCTGGCGCTGATGCTGGGGGTGTTTACCCTGACCGGCATCGTGCAGCTGTGGCACGTGTATGTGTTCGCGTTTTTGTCCGGCTGCGCCTCGGCCTTCGATGCACCGGTGCGGCAGATATTCGTGGCGGAGCTGGTGGGCGAAGCGGACCTGTCCAATGCCATCGCGCTCAATTCCACCTCGTTCAACATGGCGCGCATGATTGGCCCGGCGGTGGCCGGCGTGACCATCGCATCGGTGGGCACCGGCTGGGCGTTCCTGCTCAATGGCGCGAGCTTTTTCGCGGTGCTGGCCTCGCTGTTTCTGCTGCGGGTTTCCGGCCTGCACACCAGCCTGCGGGCGCTGCGCACCAAGGGCAGCCTGACTGAAGGCCTGCGCTATGTGTGGGCGCGGCCGGACCTGATGGCGATCCTGATCATGCTGTTCTTGATCGGCACCTTCGGCATGAATTTTCCGATCTTCATCTCGACCATGGCCGTCACCGTGTTCCACGCCGATGCCCGCGGCTATGGCCTGCTGACGTCGACCCTGGCCATCGGCACCGTTGCCGGGGCGCTGCTCGCAGCCGGTCGCGAGCGGCCACACTTCAAAGCGTTGTTGATCGGTGCGCTGGTATTCGGGGTGGGCTGCACGCTGGCGGCGATTGCCCCGAACTATTGGTTGTTCGCCGGGGCGCTGGTGATCATCGGCGTGGGCGCGCTGACCTTCAGCAACACCACCAACAGCCTGATGCAACTCACCACCGAACCCTCCATGCGCGGCCGGGTAATCGCCCTGCGGGTGGGCGTGGCCCTGGGCGGCACACCGATTGGCGCACCGATTGTGGGCTGGGTGGCCGACCATCTTGGGCCGCGCTGGGCGTTGGCGGTCGGCGCGGCCTCGGGCATCCTGGCGGCCGGCGTGGCGGTGTACACCATGACGCGCAAGCTGGATCGGCCTAAAAATATGTGATGGGCAACACAGCTCCCACAGTTGATCTTCGCAGGCTCGCACAGTTGATCGTTCCCACGCTCTGCGTGGGAATACATCCTGTGACGCTCCGCGTCACCATTGCGCAGGACTTGAACCTTGCATCGTCAGCTGGACGCAGAGCGTCCGAGGCGGCATTCCCACGCCGAGCGGGGGAACGATCAATATCTGAAGGGCAACACGAATCCAGTGTGGGAGCTGTCGAGCTTCAGCGAGGCTGCGAAGAGGCCCTTTCAGGCAATAAAGATGTCGCCTGCCAGTCCGCCATCGCAGCCTCGCCAAAGCTCGACAGCTCCCTCAGTTGATCTTCGCAGGCTCGCACAGTTGATCGTTCCCACGCTCTGCGTGGGAATACATCCTGTGACGCTCCGCGTCACCCCTGCGCAGGACTTGAACCTTGCATCGTCAGCTGGACGCAGAGCGTCCGAGGCGGCATTCCCACGCAGAGCGTGGGAACGATCAATATCTGAAGGGCAACACGAATCCAGTGTGGGAGCTGTCGAGCTTTAGCGAGGCTGCGAAGAGGCCCTGTCAGGCAATAAAGATGTCGCCTGCCAGTCCGCCATCGCAGCCTCGCCAAAGCTCGACAGCTCCCACAGTTGATCTTCGCAGGCTCGCACAGTTGATCGTTCCCACGCTTTGCGTGGGAATACATCCTGTGACGCTCCGCGTCACCATTGCGCAGGACTTGAACCTTGCATCGTCAGCTGGACGCAGAGCGTCCGAGGCGGCGTTCCCACGCAGAGCGTGGGAACGATCAATATCTGAAGGGCAACACGAATCCAGTGGGAGAGCTGTCGAGCTTCAGCGAGGCTGCGAAGAGGTCCTGTCAGGCAATAAGATGTCGCCTGCCAGTCCGCCATCGCAGCCTCGCTAAAGCTCGACAGCTCCCTCAGTTGATCTTCGCAGGCTCGCACAGTTGATCGTTCCCACGCTCTGCGTGGGAATACATCCTGTGACGCTCCGCGTCACCATTGCGCAGGACTTGAACCTTGCATCGTCAGCTGGACGCAGAGCGTCCGAGACGGCGTTCCCACGCAGAGCGTGGGAACGATCAATATCTGAAGGGCAACACGAATCCAGTGTGGGAGCTGTCGAGCTTTAGCGAGGCTGCGAAGGGGCCCTGTCAGGCAATAAAGATGTCGCCTGCCAGTCCGCCATCGCAGCCTCGCTAAAGCTCGACAGCTCCTACAGTGGATCTCTCGCGTATCATCACCCTCCTCGCTCCTCAAGGAATCCCCATGTCTTCAAGCAAACGCGACAGCGCACGCATCGAACGTCGCCTGGTCGCGACCCTGACCGAAGCCTGTGAGATCGCGAAGGCCGAAATCACCGGCTTCGACTGGCTGACCCACGAAGTCGACTACCAGGCCTTTGCCCAAAGCCTGCTGGTCATCTGGGTATTCGATACCAGGGCGAACCGGGAACTGGCCCTTTCTACCGGACTGGACCTGCGCATGCGCGAGCTGACGGCCACCGCGCTGGAGGATGCCGGGGTGGATCGCCCTTCTTCGCACCGCTACGTGCGCTTCGACTCCGAGGAAGAATGCCACCTGCAGCATGGCGGCAATTGGCGCCTGCGCCTGCTCAAACTGTATGCGGTAAAGGGGTAAAGCCTTGGCTAAAGATATCGAGAACCCGTGCGTCTCAACCTGCCAGCTCAGTGGTGAGCTGTGCGTGAGTTGTGGACGCACCAAGGACGATATTCGCAAATGGAAAAAGATGAAGCGGCCAGAGAAGATGGCCGCTGTGCAGCGCGCAACGTTGCGCTTGAAGACGTTGAAAAAGGGCAAGTGACGCACCCGGTTTCAGGCCGTCAAGTACGCCCGACTGACCCCGTCACCGGCAAATTCCCGAGCAACTTGAGCCCGGTGGTTTTCACAAACGTCGCGTAGTCCATCGGCTTCTCGATACGGGTTTCAGCGTTGGGCAGTACATACGCCCAGGCGCGCTTGGACGACACGTCGTAAACCAGCTTGAACAGGCGGGTCGGCACCCAGACCTTGTTGTCGCCAATGGTGCTGTAGCCCGGGTCAAACAACGGCCCGGTGAACACGAACACATTGCCGTCGGCGCGCTTGGCAAACTTGCGCACGTCCGCCTCGACCTTGCTCCAGATCTTGCGGTTGTTGGTCGGGTCTTGCGGGACCATGTTCGACAGCGCAAAGGACTGGGCCATGGCGTTGGTGCTCGGCGCATCCGCCGCCGGGGATTGATGGCCACGGTCCACGGCCGGGTGTTGGCCACGGTAGTCGCTCAACTCGGCGCGCGCGCCTTTGGGAATACGCGGGTCGGGGTAGAACTGGTTGGTGCGTTCTTCGCCTTTGGCATCCTTCAACTGGCCGGCATTCAGGCGTTCGACCACCACCAGCGGGGTCTTGCTGGTTTGCGAGTACAGCACCGCGAAATTATCGGAACACAGCGCCAGGGGTTTCATGGTGGCCGGCACGGTGGCCGTGTTGATCGGTTGTGCGGCCGGGAACAGGTCGGCGCAACTGTCGAACGATGGCTTTTTCTGTTGGCTTGAATACAGACCCAGGGCCGCGCCCTGACTGATGGAGCCCGAGCGAGAGGTATGGGATTGAGGCGGTGTGATGAGGTCCAGCAGGCCACGGGCTTGCGCCCCGGTGGAGAGCAAAACAAGGGCCGACAGCCCAACTGCAATTTTGCGTAGGTGCATGGGTTAAATCTTCAAATGGTAGGGAGGAAAAACGTAAGGCGAGGCCCGATTTACAGGGTCATATGGAGGCAGTGGCTGATCACTTTGCGGCGAGCATTCTGTCATTGTCCTTGATCAAAAATACCAATGCGGAGCCGGCCGGCTCCGTGCGGGGCTTATTGACCATCACTATTCACATTAGTGCTGAGCAGCGCGGTAATCCACCGCGCCTGCTGGGCGACCTCTTGCACCTTGTCCTCGGGCACCGCTTGCCGCGCCTGGGCGAAGTCGCTCAGGGTCTGCTGTTTGTGGCGCAGGATGCGCTGCCACTTGAGCAGGAATTCCGGGCTGCGGGCCTGCATTTGCAGCGGGCCGAAGTACAGTTCTTCGGCGGTATAGGTCACAGGCCCGGCGTGCTCGGCAACGATGATTTCGTAGAAGAATCGGTTCTCCCGCAGCAGCTCTTCGCACACGATGCGGTAGCCGTTCTCCATCAGCCATTGGCGCAACGGTTGCTCGCCGCCGTTGGGCTGCAGCAGCAGGCGCTCCCGGCCGTTGAGGCGCGCCTTGTCGCTGTCGAGGATGTCGCGGATGGTCTCGCCGCCCATGCCGCAAATGCTGATCGCGGTGATCCCGTCTCCCGGCTCGATCGCCGCCAGGCCACTGGCCAGGCGTACGGTGATGTGTTGCTCCAGCTCGTTCTCGCGCACCGTGCGCTCGGCTGCGCGAAACGGCGTCAGGGCCACCTCGCCCGCCACCGCCGCCACGATGGCGCCGCGGCGCATCAATGCCACCGGCAGGTAGGCGTGGTCGGAGCCGATATCCGCCAGGCGCGCCCCGGCGGGGACGTGCGTCGCCACGCGCTCAAGGCGCATGGACAATGTGTGTTCGTTCAACTGCCGTTCCTTTTCGGTAATACCCTGGCCATTGTATTGCGGGTTCATCAAAGAGGAACGTCACTTTGGTGAGCGCCGTCAATCAGTGGCCGCCAGCCTCACCAGTTCCTTGCGCAACAGCGAACGATCCAGCACCGCCATCCCAGCCTGCCAGTCGATGGAAAGCAACTGGCTCAGTTTTTCCTGGCTGACCTTGGGCTCAGCCAGGAAATAGCTTCTGCACTCGCGGATACTGATGAGATTCACCAGCCAGTCCTCCCCCTGCGCCGCCAGCCAATCAGCGATGGTCGAGCGATGCTTTCGGATCAGCGCACCGGCATCCCACACCGTCATCTGCGCAAAAACCTGCGGCAGGTTGCTGTCGGCTTTCAGCCACTTCAGGTCACCCGCCAACGCGCCTGCAAGGTCTGACTCGATAGTGGCCTGGCACTCGGAGAAATACCGCTCAGGCCAGTCTGCCGCGAGTTTCGCCAGCAGCGCGAGGGTTTCATAAGCCCGAACATCCGCCGCGGTGGTCAACTGCCCGGTAAAATTCAGGGTATTGTCCAGGATTGCCGTGGCCAGCAGCGCGGCACTGTGCTCACTGATCAGCGGTAACAAACCGGCCGCTTCCCAACGCAGGAAAACCTGCGTCGCTGCTGCACCGATCAAACGGATGTCTGCGGCACTTCCCAGCCTCTGCGCCCAATAGGTTTCAAACCCCGGGTGATGGTCAATCACCTCCACCACCTGATCGAGCACGACCACCGGGTCGAAGTGGTGGAAGTCCGAGATATCCACCATCACAAACTCATCGCCGGGCCCGGGCCGGTAGTCATCCAGTGATGATAGCCAGCCGAGCACGGTCCTGGAGATGCTGGCATTCAGTGGAGCACTGCTGACGGCACGCGCCTCGATTCCCTGACGATTCAACAACTCGGCATACGCAATGCAGCAGGCGTATGCATCGATGTCCAGATACGCCGAGCCGGAGGTGACTACCCTCATCGGAAAAACTCCATGATTTCATATTTTTGGCAGGCAAATTTCACACGCCTTTATGACGAAAACATGACTAAATGGACAGAACAACCCTGGAGATTCGAGCAATGACGTCATTTCGCGTTCGCGAGCTGAGCAGTACGGACACTGAAGCATTGCTGGCCTTCGAAGCCCGTAACCGTGACTGGTTCGAGTCGCATATCGAGGCGCGCGACCCATCGTTTTACTCGGTGCAGGGCGTCGCCGAGCATATTGACGGTTATCTATCAGGCCTGGCCACCGGCACATGGCACCCGTTCGTGATCGAAGACGCCAACGGCGAAATCGTCGGTCGCGCCAACCTGAAAAGCATCGACTCGCCAAAGGGCTCTGCCGAAGTCGGCTACCGCGTGGGTGAGCGCTCGTGCGGGCAAGGGCTGGCAACCCTGGCGCTGAACCATCTGATCCGCGAGGCACAGGCGCGCTGGGCACTGACCCAACTGGTGGCGTACGTGTACCCCGAGAATGTGGGCTCACAAAAAGTCCTGACCCGCTGCGGTTTCGTGCCCGACCAGCCCGCACCGGACGGCAAGCCCCAGGGCGAAAACCGCTTTGTCCTGACATTCCAGGCCTGAAGACCCGGCCCCCCGGCGAACCTTTACCCGGTAAACACCGTCCGAGCTAGGGCATTGATGCTTACCGCTCGCCGCGAGGTTTCCGTTTGAAAGCTGCCATCATCAAAAAATACCGCCTGATCATCAAGACCATGGGCTATGTAGGCTGGGCGCTGTTCTGGCTGCTGCTCTGGGATATCGCCGTCACCGTGGACTTCATGCTGTTCCTCAACAGCAAGATCAACCTGCCGCTGATGCCGCTTACCCTGCTCGGCTCGGCGCTGGTGGTGCTGATCAGTTTCCGCAACAGCAGCGCCTACAACCGCTGGTGGGAGGCACGCACGTTGTGGGGCGCGATGGTCAACAATTCCCGCAGCTTCGCCCGGCAAGTGCTGACGCTGCTGGATGACCCGGACAATGAGGTCAACCCGATAAAGGCGACCTTGCTGCGCCGTCACGTGGCGTATGTGAACTGCCTGGCGGCGCACTTGCGGGGCCAGCCTTGCCCGGAAGAAATCCGCGCCTTCCTGCCGGCCAACGAGTTCGCCCGCAGCACCAGTACCAATAACTTTTCCAACGACATCATCAACGGCTCCGCAGCCCTGCTGGCCCAGGAATACAAGGCCGGGCGCCTGGACAGCATTCGCCTGGCGCGGCTGGAGTCGACCCTGGTGGATTTGTCCAACAGCCAGGGCGGCATGGAGCGCATCGCCAATACGCCGCTGCCCTACCCTTACGTGTATTTCCCACGGCTGTTCATCTCGCTGTTCTGCCTGATCGTGCCGGTGGGCCTGGTGGAATCCCTGGGCTGGTTCACCCCGCTGGCGTCCACGGTGGTGGGCTTCATGCTGCTGGCCATCGAACGCATCGGCACCGATTTGCAAAGCCCGTTCCGCGACAGCGAGCACCAGATCCAGATGGAAGCCCTTTGCGAAACCATCGAGAAAAACCTGCAGTCGATGCAGCGTGATTCCCTGGGGGGCGAGCGGATCAGTTAATCCTTGCCGGGCCGTTAACAAAAAAATCCAGCCAGTGGTGAATTATTCAGTGTCCGCATGTATCTGACCCATTAAGCGCATGCCACCAAAACAGTGGCATCGAAATGGACCTGCGGCTGAGTATTCCCATGAAATCACGCAAGAAAACCGTCAATCCGATTGGATTGGATGACATCACCATCGTCGACGACGCCAAGATGCGCAAGGCGATCACCGCCGCTGCGCTGGGCAATGCCATGGAGTGGTTCGACTTCGGGGTGTATGGCTTTGTCGCCTATGTGCTGGGCAAGGTGTTCTTCCCCGAAGCGTCTCCCAGCGTACAGATGATCGCGGCCCTGGCGACCTTCTCGGTGCCGTTCCTGATTCGCCCGCTGGGCGGCCTGTTCTTTGGCCGGCTGGGGGACAAATACGGCCGGCAAAAGGTCCTGGCGGCGACCATCGTGATCATGTCCCTGAGCACCTTCGCCATCGGGCTGATCCCCTCCTATGACTCGATCGGCATCTGGGCGCCGATCCTGTTGCTGCTGGCCAAGATGGCCCAGGGTTTCTCGGTGGGCGGTGAGTACACCGGTGCCTCGATCTTCGTCGCCGAATACGCCCCGGACCGCAAGCGCGGCTTCCTCGGCAGTTGGCTGGACTTCGGCTCCATCGCCGGCTTCGTGCTCGGCGCGGGCGTGGTGGTGCTGATTTCGGCGGTAATCGGCGAAGACGCCTTCCAGTCCTGGGGCTGGCGCCTGCCGTTCTTCCTCGCCCTGCCGCTGGGCATGATCGGGCTGTACTTGCGTCATGCCCTGGAAGAAACACCGGCCTTTCAACAGCACGTGGAGCAACTCGAACAAGGTGACCGCGAAGGCCTGGCGGGCGGCCCGAAAGTCTCGTTCAAGGAAGTCGCCACCAAGCACTGGCGCAGCCTGATGACCTGTGTCGGCGTGGTGGTGGTGACCAACGTCACGTACTACATGCTGCTCACCTACATGCCGAGCTACCTGTCGCACAACCTGCACTACAGCGAAAACCACGGCGTGTTGATCATCATCGCGATCATGGTCGGCATGTTGTTCGTGCAGCCGATGATTGGCTTTGTCAGCGACAAGATCGGGCGCAAACCCTTCATTCTGTTCGGCAGCATCGCGCTGTTCTTCCTCGCCATTCCGGCGTTCATGCTGATCAACAGCGGCAAGCTCGGGCTGATTTTCTCGGGGCTGCTGATCATTGCGGTGGTGCTCAACTTCTTTATCGGCGTGATGGCGTCCACCCTGCCGGCGATGTTCCCTACCCACATCCGCTACAGCGCGCTCGCCAGCGCCTTCAACATCTCGATCCTGATTGCCGGCCTCACGCCAACCGCCATGGCCTGGCTGGTGGAGACCACCAACAACCTGTACATGCCGGCCTATTACCTGATGGTGTTCGCCGTGCTGGGGCTTTTCACCGCCCTGACCATGAAGGAAACCGCCAACAAACCCCTGCGCGGCGCGGCACCGGCGGCGTCGGATATCGAGGAAGCCAAGGAGCTGCTGCAGGAGCACGAAGACAATATCGAGCAGAAGATCGAAGATATCGACGCGCAAATCGCCGAGCTGGAAGCCAAGCGTGAAAACCTGGTGCAGCAACATCCACGCATCAACTGACGCAACATATTTGGAAACGAATAGCGGGTGAACTAACGCGCAAGCAGCACGCTCCTTCCTTAAGCGCAGTCAGCGCGGCCCTGATGAGCCTCATCAGGGCCGCTCAACGATAAGGAGCCGCCCGTGACCGACACCACCACCCTCACCTACCGCTGCACGCCTGGTCCGCTTCACGCGACCTTGCTGGCCGGTACCGTCCCGCTGTTTCTCGGCGCCCTGCTGAGCGACATTGCCTACTACCAGACCTACCAGATCCAATGGAGCAACTTCGCCGCCTGGCTGATCGCCGGCGCCCTGCTGTTCTGCGGGCTGGCGGGGTTGTTTGCACTGGTCAACCTGCTGCGTGCCGACCGCAAGGCCGGGCGCCCCACGGTGTACTTCCTGCTGTTGCTGGTGACCTGGGCGCTGGGCCTGGTAAATGCCTTTGAACATGCGAAGGATGCCTGGGCCGTGATGCCTTCGGGCCTGGTGCTGTCTGCCGTCGTGACCCTGCTGGCCTGCGTGACCACGTGGGTCGGGCTGACCAACCTGCGCTCGGGAGGTGCCCAATGAAGCCTTCCAGCACGCTGACCGTTTTAAGCATGGCGATGTTGTTGAGCGCCTGCGGTGGCGAAGCCGACAGCACTCAGGCTCGTGGCCCCGACCCCAAGCTGCCGGAACCCCAGCGCGGCCTGTTGCCCAGCATGAAGATCGCCGAACCGGTGGCCTGGGACGAGCAGAAACCTACGGTGCCCGAGGGTTTCAGCATCACGGCCATCGCCACCGACCTGCGGATCCCGCGCCAGACCCTGGTGCTGCCCAACGGCGACATTCTCGTCGCCGAAGGCCGGGGCGGCAGCGCAGCGAAACTCAAGCCCAAGGATGTGATCGCCAGCGTGATCAAGGCCGAGGGCAACACCAAGGTCAAGGGCGGCAATCGCCTGACCCTGCTGCGCGATGCCGACGGTGACGGCACCTACGAGTTGAAAACCGTATTCGCCGAAAACCTCAACGCGCCCTACGGCCTGGCCTTTGCCGACGGCAAGCTGTACGTGGCGAACCAGGATGCGCTGGTGCGCTTCGACTACGCAGACGGCCAGACCAAGGCCGGTGGCCCGCCCACCACCGTCACCGAGCTGCCCGCCGCGATCAATCACCACTGGACCAAATCCCTGGCGATCAGCCCCGACGGCCGCTCGCTGTATGTGGGCATCGGGTCCAACAGCAACATCACCGAACGCGGCATGGAGGTCGAGATCGACCGGGCGATGGTCTGGCAGATCGACGCCGCCACCGGTGCCCACAAGCCTTATGCAACCGGCTTGCGCAACCCGACGGCATTGACCATTCAACCGGGCTCCGGGCAGGTGTGGGCGGTGGTCAACGAGCGGGATGAACTGGGGCCGGACCTGGTGCCGGATTACCTGACCTCGGTGCGCGAAGGCGAATTCTACGGCTGGCCCTACAGTTATTGGGGCCAGAACGTCGACACCCGCGCCCAACCGCAGAACCCGGCCAAGGTCGCCGCCGCGATCAAGCCGGATTACAGCCTGGGTTCCCACGTCGCCGCGCTGGGCGTCGATTTTTCCATCCCGGCCATGGGCGAGAAATATGCCGACGGCGTCTTCGTCGGCGAGCACGGCAGCTGGAACCGGGACAATCCGGTGGGCTACAAGGTGATCTTCGTGCCGTTCAGCAATGGCCGGCCTGCCGGTGAGCCGCTGGACTTCGCCACGGGTTTCCGCGGGGACGATGGCAAGACTCGCGGGCGGCCGGTGGGGGTCACGGTTGATCCGAAGGGTGCGCTGATCATTGCCGATGACCTGGCCAACACGGTGTGGAGGGTGACGCGCAATAAATAAGGCCTGAAGCGGCCGATGTGGTTGCCTTCCTGTGGAGCGCGGCGGTACCTTCGCCGCACTCACGAACAGGAAGGTAACCGCAATGCCAGACACCACCGACAACGGCTTCTATGATCGCGCGGACGCGCACATCGAGCTGTCCAACGAGCAGTTCAGGGCGTTCGCCGACCTGGGCAAAGTCAGCGCCTCGATGATGTTCGGCACCACACGCTTCAATGCCTGGGTCAGCGCACGCAGCTTTAAATCCGGCGAAGAAATGGCCCAGGCGCGTGAGGCGATGCTGAAGTATTTCTGTGATCAGTACCGGATGATGCTTGAGGATAATCTTGATGATCACATCAACAATTTCAGCAAGTACATGCTCGTTAAGGGCAGTTGAACCCGCCCGCACAGGGCGGTGTGTCGACCTGTGATACCCGGCGCTCAAATTGCAACGAAGTGGCCCGCGGCGACCTCGCGGTAACTGATCGGCGGAGCCTTGTAGCCCACCTCGTAAATCCTGCTGGGCACGCTCTCCTCCATCAGGCTGAACGGCTTTCTGGGCACGTTCAGGTCCGCCGAGGGCACCGCGCTCAGCAACCTTTGGGTGTAAGGGTGCTGAGGCTGCTCGAACACTGACTGGCGTGGCCCGATCTCAACGATGCGTCCGTGGTACATCACCCCGACCCGGTGGCTGACCCGCTCGACCACCGCCAGGTCATGGGAAATAAACAGGAATGAAATGCCCATCTCGCGCTGCAGGTCCTGCAGGAGATTAATCACCTGGGCTTGAATGGACACGTCCAGCGCCGAGACGGCTTCATCGGCGATGATCAGCTTCGGAGACAGAGTCAGCGCCCGCGCGATGCAGATCCGCTGTCGCTGCCCACCCGAGAACTCGTGCGGATAGCGTTGTGCATGCTCCGCCGACAGCCCCACCTTCTCCAGCAATATTCGCACCTGCTTTCGTGCTTGCGCGCCATGTGCAATGCCATGAACATGCAGCGGCTCCAGCAGGCTGTTCTCGATCGTGAGACGCGGGTTCAGGGATGCATAGGGATCCTGGAAGACCATCTGGATATCGCGGCGCAGCGAGTTCATATCGCTCTTGTTCAACGTCGTAAGGTTCTTGCCACCGAAAACGATATTCCCGCCCTGTATCGGCATCAGCCCGGCAATCGCACGAGCGCTGGTGGATTTCCCGCACCCGGACTCGCCCACCAGGGCCAGCGTTTCACCTGAGTAGATATCAAAGTCGATGCCTTCGACGGCATGCACACGGCGCCGGACCTTCCCGAGGAGACCACCTTTGAGGTCGTACCGAATGGACAACGACTCGACTCTGAGCACCGGCGGACTCTGGTAGTCCGGGGCCACGCCAGGCGCAGGTTCTGCACCCGCTGCGACGTCATCATCGATCAAGGCAAATTTTGCGGGAAGTTGAGTGCCACGCATTGAGCCGATTTTTGGAACAGCCGCCAGCAATGCCCGGGTGTAGGGCTGCTTGGGCTCCTGCAGCACTGCCCTTGCCGGACCTTGCTCAACGGTCTCGCCTTTCTTCATCACCATCACATGGTCTGCGACTTCCGCCACCACGCCCATATCGTGGGTGATAAAGATCACACCCATGGCCAGGCTATCTTGCAGCTCCTTGATAATCCGCAGGATCTGCGCCTGCACCGTCACATCCAACGCTGTGGTCGGCTCGTCGGCGATCAGCAGTGTGGGCTCGCAGACCAGCGACATCGCAATCATGATCCGTTGGCGCATGCCGCCGGAAAGCTCATGGGGAAACCGGTTCATGACCTGCTTCGCATCCGGAATACGCACCAGGTCCAGCATGCGTAATGCCTGGGCTTCGGCTTGCGCACGGCTGCACCGCTGATGCAGCAAGATGCCTTCGATGAGTTGCGCGCTGATCTTGAAGACCGGATTCAGCGAAGTCATGGGCTCCTGAAAGATCATCGACATGGACGAGCCCCGCAGTGTGCGCATGACAGACTCGGGCGCCGCCACCAGGTCGACAATCTGGTTATTCCTGGTTTGCAGCTCCATCGAGCCCGAAAGCACCCGTCCGCCGGCGCGCTTGATCAGGCCCATCATCGCCATTGAGGTGACGGATTTGCCGGAGCCGGACTCACCCACGATCGCCAGCGTCTGACCGCGCATCACCTCGAAGGACACATCGCGCACCACCGGCGTCTCGCGCCCTCTGGTGCCGAAGCCGACACTCAGGTTTTTCACCCGGGCTACCAAATTCTCGTTCATGGGGCGCTCCTTTAATCGACGATCGCCGAGATGGCCGCGTCAAGGTCGGCACGGGATTGATCGACCTTGCGCCGGCTCTGCGCAACCCACTCACGGTCCTGCTCCAGTTCGTTCTGGGCGATCGACAATAATCGCCGGACCTCGTCCGGGCCGACGCCGCCCGCGGAAGTGCGGGTCTCGACAAAACGGCGCGGGTTCAAAGCATCGCGGACCTGGGCATCCGAGTAGCCCAGGGTTGAGCCGACAGTTTCCACGCTGGCTTGATCCAGTGCGGCGCCGGTCACCCCGGCAGGAGCCACGCCCTCGTACAGGCAGTTACGCACCAGGCGGGCCACGATGTGGTGGACCTGGCGGAAAGAGATGCCCCGGTCCCGAACGATCACATCGGCGAGGTTGCTGGCGGTGCACCAACTCCCGGAGAGCAGGGCTGTCATCCGGTCCTCATGCACCACCAGGGTTTCAATGATGCCGGTAAACAGGTCCAACATGCCTTCGGTGGTGGCCAGCGCATCATGGATCAACGGCAGGTCGCGCATCGCCTGGTCGCCGGTGCCTTCGGACCGGAAAGTGGCCAGGGCCGTGCTGAGCCAGGTCACCGATCCACCTGCAGCTTTCTTGATGGTTTCCAAGCCGCTGGGGTTTTTCTTCTGCGGGAAAATACTGCTGGTGCCGCAATAGCCGTCGTGGCTTTCCACCGTTCCAAATTCGACGCTCGACCAGATATGCAGGTCGGTTGCCAGGTCGTTCAGGTCGGCCATGACAAAGGACAATGCGCCAATCGTCTCTGCTGCGTACCATGCTTCGCGGCCCAGCTTGGAGTTTTCTACCAGGCTGTCGAACCCCAACAGGTGCGTGGTGCGCCCACGGTCCAGCGGCCAGGACGTGCCGGCCAGGCCGACGGCACCAAGGGGGTTGCGATTGACCCGGGTGTAAGCGTGCATCAAGCGGCTGAAGCTGTCGTGCAGCCTCGACGTAAAACTCAAAAGGTAGTGGCCGAACACCCAGGGCTGGGCATGCTGCATATGGGTGTAGCCGGGCATGATGGTGCCCGAATGCGTGGAGGCCTTCTGAATCAACGCCACCTGGAACTCATTGATACGGTCCAGCACCGCCAGGATGCGCTTGCGGTCGTACAGGCGGCGTACCGTTGCCCCTTGGTCTATCCGGCTGCGGCCGGTGTGCATCTGCCCGGCCGAGTCTTCGCCGATCCGGGAGAAAAGGTACGATTCAACCTGAAGCAGGAAGCTGCCTTTCTTTACATCAAACGGGAAGTCGGCGGGAACCATGTCCCGAATCAACCGCAGCTCCGCGAGGATGGCTTGCCCGACCGACACAGAAAGAATCTGCTGTTCAACCAGCATCACGGTGTGCGCCAGGTCCACTTCGACAAACTCGTGAAACTGACGTTTCTCGGTCTCAAGTGCCGGAATATCATGGTACTTGACCATGCGTTCAGCGGGAGGAGCACTCAGGCGAGCGTCGGTTAACAGTGTTTCGTTGGCATGTAAATTCGACATTTAAATCACCGCTCAATAAGTTCTACATTCGTCAAATCGATGGTCCCTTCATAATCGACATCCAGGCCATTCAACGCTTTACGCACACCAATTATTTGCTCCTGGTCAAACAGCGGCAGATTGTCCGGGTCTTGTTCCCATAGAATCTGCTGAATCTGGCCGTAATAGGACATGCGTGTTTTTTCATCCAGTTCACGCGAGGCCAACTGAAGTAATTTGTCTACCTGAGGGTTGCTGTAACCCGTGAGATTCTGCGGGTCGCCGCTGGACAACTTTCGACGCAAACGAATATCCGCGTCAGATATGCCCGTTCCCAGTAACCACATGTTTGCGTCATTGCTACCTTTGCCCGTGCCCTTGCCCGGCTCGGGGCGATACAAGTTCTTTTGATACGTTGCCCATTCCCATACCTTAAACTCGGTCTTCAGCCCCACGGCGTTAAGATAGCCTTGGACAACTTCCGAGACCTGGCGATCTTTGGTATAGCGTCCCGCCGGGGTCCATATAACTACGGTGCCTGGATAACCGCCTGGATATACCTCGTTAATTATTTTTCTTGCCGCATCAGGGTCGTACTTCACCGGAGGGAATTCACGTCGGGCTTGCGTACCCTCCGGAAATGGGCCAGTGGGTACTTTTCCATATCCCAACAACACTTTGTCGACCAATGCCTGGCGATCAATCGCCATACTCACCGCCCTCCGTATGCGCGGGTCATCAAAGGGCGGTTTGGTCAGGTTCATTTCAAAGAACACCTGGAATGTGCTGGGTACCCGCAGCAAGGTGGATTTATTCAGTTCCTTTAATTCAATAGCCGCCTCGGGCGATAAATTTGCCGCGATATCCGCATTGTTCGTTCGCAGCTCTATGACTCGGGAAGAATCTTCCCTGACCGGACGGAACACGATGGTTTCCGGTTTTGCCGTTGTTCCATAAAAAGCGTTGTTCTTATGAATAACGGCCTGGTCGTTGGGTATCCAACTATCAAATACGTAGGGCCCGGTACCGACGGGATGGTGCCCATAAGCCCGTCCATATTTAACGACAGCGGCCGGACTGCTGATTGACGAAGATTCTTTTGCCAGTAACTCCAACATTGTGGGTGACGGATTTTTTGTGGTGATGCGTAACTCATTCGGCGCTAGCGCATCCACCGAAGCTATATCCGCATAGTAGGACCGGTGCGGAGAACCGAGCTTGGGGTTCATGATTCGGTCCAGGTTAAACTTCACCGCTGCAGCATCAAACGCCGTGCCGTCATGAAAGGTAATTCCCGGTTTCAGGATAAAAATCCATTGCCGTCCATCCTCGGACCTTGACCATGACTGCGCCAAATCAGCTACAAACGTGTTATGCCCGTGACCGTCCCATGCGACCAACCGATTAAACAGGTGATTAATCACGTTATAGGAAGGCACACTGCGCGAAATCGCTGGGTCCAGGGTATCGATATCAGCGCCTTGAACGAATGTCAGCTTCTTCAGGTCTTTGGCGTTGGCAACAAACGATAGGCCCGCCGACAGTCCAAGGATGCCGACAACAGCGAAACTCCATATCAATACTTCCAGGCAATTCAGACGCCGCATAATCTTTCTCGCTTGATAATTCTGGTGGACACACAGGGCGTGTTTAACCGCGCCGAACTCATTTATGCGTTACGTGATTTCGGGTCGATATAGTCTCGCAACGCATCCCCCACAATGTTGAAACTCAATATGGTCAAAACCAGTGCAAATCCGGGCGCAATCAATACGTAGGGATGGGTGGTCAATAACGGCCGCGACTCGGCAATCATCGAGCCCCACTCCGGGGTGGGCGGCGGCGGGCCAAGCCCCAGAAAGCTGAGCCCGGAACCAATGAGGATTGCTTCAGCCAGCGAGACGGTGGCCTGGATAATGACCAGCGAACCGATATTCGGCAGGATATGTATCAGCAGCAGCCGCAGATCGCTGACGCCAATCGACTTGGAGGCCAATACAAACTCGCGGTTTCTCAATGCCATGACCGGCCCGGCAAAGAAACGCACGTAAATCGGGATCGTTGAAATGGCGATGGCCAGTGTCAGGCTTACTATGCTGTTGCCCGCCACCGTGATGACCAGAATGGCAACCAGTGTCCGGGGAAATGCAATCATCGAGTCCATGACCCGCATCACCACCCCGGCGATGGCGCCGTTGTAATAGCCACACGCCGCACCTAAAGCGATGCCAATGACCATCGCAATGCTGACACTTGAAACTGCGACGGTGAGCGTAATTCGTGCCCCCCACACGACTCGACCCAACAAGTCACGGCCCAATTGGTCCGTGCCGAGCCAGGAACTTGCACCGGGCTCGACAAGGGACGTTGATAAGTTGATCTTGGTGACCGAATCCCAATCAAACAACAAAGGGGCAGCTATCGCCGCAGCAACCATCACCAGGATCACGATCAATGAAGCAAACGCGAACCAGCGCTTATTGGAAATAAGGAAACTGACAAAGCCCAACCGATATTTTTTCGGAAGTTTCATATCGGCCTCAGTTGTAAGTGACGCGAGGGTCGAGGACGCCATAAACCAAATCCACCATTAAGTTGATAATTACCACCACCGCGGCAAACACAAGAACTGTGCCTTGGACGACATAAATATCCCGAGCCATGATTGCATCAATCAAGAGCCGCCCCATTCCCGGCCAGGCAAATACTGTCTCGACAATAACCGCGCCACCCAGTAACCGGCCGAAGTCCATACCGAATACTGTCACCAATGGAATGGCCGCATTGGAAAGTGCATGCTTGAGTACTACCTTGTAACTCGGTACACCTTTCGCATAGGCAGTACGAATATAATCTTCCCTCAGCACATCCATCATGGTGGATCGGGCCAGCCGTGAAAAAGTTGCAACATACGGCAAACCAAGTGTCAAGGCCGGTAATATCAGGTGTTGCAGCCCGCCTCTGCCGGTCGGCGGCAACCATCCGAGGTTGGCTGAAAAGATCAGCATCAATATCAGTCCCAGAAAGAAGCCAGGCATTGATATGCCCAGAACTGCAACGGTGGTCAGCGAACTATCAAGGAAGCCTCTGGGCTTCAAAGCGGCCGCAATACCGAGGGGAACGCCAATGATGACGGCAAGCAACATTCCGGCAGCGGTCAGTTCAATCGTGGCGGGAAGAGTTCTGGCTATACCTTCGAGCACGGGCGTGAATGTCTGGAATGACTCGCCAAAATCACCCACGACAACTTTCCTGACATAAATAAGGTATTGATTGATTAGCGGCTTATCCAATCCGTAGTTTTGCCTTATTTGCGCAACATCTTCCGCTGTTGCATCCGGACCTGCTGCCAGCTGCGCAGGATCTCCCGGAATAAAGTGCATGACCAGGAAGACCACAATGGAGACTCCCAGCAGCATCGGAAGCAGAAGTAACAACCTGCGGACGGTATAATTCAGCACGCGCTATCCTCTTTTTTATTTTTACTTAAGCGGCACCCGATATTAATAACGGGAACTGCTTTTCTTTGGTAAAACCACGCAACTAAATCATCGCGCCGTTACATGCTTATAGCAAACCGGTAACAGGTTGGACGCACATAACAAAATGTTATACGCTCGCAAAAATGCGCCCTCCAACATTCGATCGAGAGCCACAATGAAACTCAATCCTCGCCAATTGGAAGCTTTCAGGGCGGTCATGCTCACCGGAAGCATGACTATCGCCGCCGAGGCACTTCAGGTCAGTCAACCGGCCATCAGCCGGCTCATCCGCGACCTCGAAATTGTCCTTTCCCTTCGACTGTTTCGCCGTGAAGGCAATCGCCTCATTCCCGGGGCGGAAGCACAGGTGTTGTACGCGGAGGTGGACAAGTTTTATCAAGGCATAGAACGCATCGAGCGGGTTGCAGAGGACCTTGTGACGCTGCGCACCGGCACATTGAGGATCAGTTCAATGAGCACGCTGGGGCTCAGTGTGGTGGCTGAGGGGGTATGCCGATTCGCGCGAAAGCACCCCGAGGTCAGAACCTCGTTGGATGTGCGCAACTCGGTGGGCATCCTGGAACTGACGTCTGCCAACCAGATCGATATTGGTTTTGTGCAGATTCCTTCAGGGGAATATCCCGGGATCCAGGTGATCAACCTGCCACCCATCAGCGCGGTGTGCGTGATGCCGGCCAACGATATGTTGGCCACCAAAGACGTGGTGACCCTGGAGGATTTGCACGGGCGACGCCTGATTACCCTGAACGCCAACAATCCTTTGCAGCGACGCATCACATCAGCCATGGAGGCTCGGGGTGTTGCAGGCGTCTCCAGCGTTGAAACCACCGCCGCGCACTCCGCCTGCGGAATGGTGTCCGGGGGGCTCGGCATCACCGTGTGTGATCCATTCACCGCCTCCTACTCGAAATACCCGGGCCTTACGTTCAGACCGCTGGACCAGGACATACCCTTCGAGGTTTCGATGGTATTTCCGGGTCACCAGCAGCGCTCCAAGCTCGCCTCGGATTTCATGCAGGTCATGGAAGGTATCTTCAGGTCGGAGTTTATTTCCATGATTCCCCGTGAAGCGTACTAATCGCGAGTCACTTCAGTTCGGTTGAGTAATTCAGCGGCACCCATTGCCACGCGGCGCCCTGACCACGCAAATGCCCCAGGCCGGGAAACGAGAGGTGCGCCGCGCCGACCAGCGCGCCCTCTTTCGCAGCCAGGCTGAACACGGTCTCGCGGGCAGTGGTGGCGGCTTTCTTGTCCGTATCAAACTCGATAGTCACCGACGGGTCGGCAAACTGCACGGCACCGGCGTGGATCAGATCACCGGCGACAATCATCTTCTGGCCTTTGCTCTCAACCAGGTAGCTGGTGTGCCCCAGGGTATGGCCATAGCTGGACAGCGCCTTGAACCCCGGCAGGATCTCCCCGCTGCCCTGGAAAGGCTGGAACTTTCCAAGCGCGATATACGGGTTCAAGGAAGCCATTGCACCCTTCGCGAACTCGGGTACGAAGCTGTTGGCGTCGGCCGAGGCAGGCTCCAGCCTCGCCGGCGAGAGCCAGTAATCGGCGTCACGCTTGTCGGCGTGTACCGTGGCGTTCGGAAACACCATCACCCCTTCGGCAACCAGCCCACCCACGTGGTCCGGGTGCATGTGCGTGAGAAGGATGTCATCGACCTGCTCCGGCTTGTAGCCGGCTGCCTGCAGGTTGGCCGCGAGCTTGCCCAGGGTCGGCCCGAAGAGCGCACCAGCGCCGGTATCGATCAGGATGAGCCGAGTGCCGGTATTGACGAGATACGCGTTCGTCGAGGTCTCGGTGGGCACCCCGAGGAACGCCTTGCGCAGTGCGGTAGTGGTCTTGGCAGCCGGCTCATTCAGCAATTTGTCGAACGGTGCATCGATGGTGCCGTCACTCAGCGCGGTGACCTCGAAATCTCCAAGCATCGTGCGATAGTAACCAGGGGCCTGGGTTTTGACTTGGGGCGCGGCGGCAACTGCCACCGCCGGTGCCGCGATGGCTCCCAGTGCCAGGGCAGCAGCAAGGGCCGTGTAATTCAACACGCGGGTAAATGTCAGCTTGGTCATGGTGCAGCTCTCCAGTTGGAATCGGCGGCATCCTATTCAAGCGTTTTTTATAGTTGAAATCGAAACTCCGCATGCCAGGTATGTGTGGCGTAGATACCTGCCAGGGCCTGATGTCGTCAGGAAAGCACGCAGAGCTTGAGTTGTTCGCGCAACCAGAGATGTGCCAGGTCCTTGTCGAACCGTGGATGCCAGGCAGAGAACAAACTGAAGTCGCGCACCTCGAGGGGCAGAGCAAGGGCCGCCAGCGAGCGCTCATAACGGCTCAGGAAACGGGACGGAAGCACACTTACACAGTCGCTGTTCTGCAGCAGCAATGGAACGATGCTGTAGTAAGGCACCGACACCGCGACACGGCGCGCACGCCCCTTCTGCGCGAGCACATCATCAATAAAACCGTGAAAGCTGTTCACGGCACCCGACACCACCACATGCTCCAGGCCCAGGTATTCCTCCAGCGTTGGTGGCGCGGATCCGCGAGGGTGATCGGCGCGCTGGGCCATCTTGAATTCTTCCTGCAGCAGCAACTCGTGCGACAGGTTCCCGATACGGCTGTGTGATACCAGCGCGACGTCAATCTCGCCGCTTTCCAACTGATCGCCAAGCAACACCTGGTCGATCGCACGTATCGAAACCCGGATGCCCCCAGGACTCGCAGCCTGCACAAGCTGCACCAGCCGGGGCGCGACGATCGCAGCGGCGTTATCGTTCGCGCCAATCACAAAGGTCCGGTCCGACTTGGCAGGATCAAAGCATGGAAGGTCACCGACCACCGTCCCCAGTACCTGCAACGCCTGGCGCAACGGCTGACGCAAATGTTCGGCACGTGCTGTCAGCACCATGCCTTTTCCGGACTGAGCAGGCATCAATAAAGGGTCGTCGAACAGGTCACGCAACCGCGACAACTGCGCGGATAACGCCGACTGCGTCAGGTTGAGCTTCGCCGCCGCCCGCGTGACGTTCCTCTCCTCAAGCAAGACGCTGAGGGAAGTCAGGAGCGCGAGGTTGTGTCCAGTCAGGTTCATCGGGTTGATCCACTGCCATCTCTCAAGGTGACGTTAATGTAATCAGATACTGCCCCGACGTCACAGGCCTCCCTTGGCCATCCACCAACGCATATTGCTGCTGGTAATAGCGGTCTCCCCGGCCACTGTCGGCGACCAGCTTCACGTTCACGGCGCTGTGGTCGAGGGCCGTGACCGAGCCCACCGGTTGCACACTGCGCACGCTGATGGCGCTGCCGCGTGCGGACGTAGGGCAATTGTTGAGTTTCATCCCGTTGGCCACGGCGAGCGGTGTGCAAGGCGCTTCGACGATGCTGCCGTGAAACGAGATGACTCCCTGCCCCACCGGGCTCGCGGCCATGCAGGCACCGGACAGGCTGAACAACAGGCCAACATGGATTGCAGACATTCTCTTGATGCGCATGCCGATACTCCCGGGGGTGATAAAGCCTATGCCCCGGGATATCGGCCGAGCAGCAGGTTATTTTAAGATTTGTCTGATGTTAGAAGCGGTTTTTCCAAAGACTTTGGAAATATCAGTGCCCGCCGACCACAGGTTTACCGTGGGCCCGGTGCCCCGGCTTGAAGCCATGGAATCGTGCACACCACACAATCGCGAAGCCCACCGCCAGCAACACCAACATTGCCCATGGGAAAGACGCCACGCCCCAGGTATCCAGCAACACGCCACCCACCACGCCGCTTCCGGCGATCGCGCTGTTCCATGCCACCACGTTCAGCGACAGTGCCACGTCCGCTCCATCGCCTGCCGCATCCGCCAGTGCGGTTTGCAGCAACGTCGCAGCGCCGCCAAAACTCAAGCCCCACACCGCCACGCCGAGGTAAATAACGCCCGGCACCTGCGCCAGAAAACCAAACGCCAAACACGTCGCCGCAAAGCCCGCCAGGCTGACCAGCACCGTCTTGCGCAACGCCACATCCACCAACCGGGCAGTCACCCAAATCCCGAGCAGCGCCGCTATACCAAACACCAACAACACCAGATCCACACGGTCCACCAAGCCCGCCGGAGCCACGAACGGCGCGATGTAGGTATAGAGAATGTTATGGGCGAGCATCCATGAGATCACCACCGCCAGCACTGGCCGCACACCCGGCGTGGTCAGCACCTTGCGCAACGGCATGCGCTGATGGGCCGACTGGCCGGGATAATCCGGCACTTTCACCAGCACCCAGACAATCAGCACCAGGGTCAGTGCCGACATGATCCCGAACGTGGTGCGCCAGCCCACCAGCCCACCCAGCCAGGTGCCCAGCGGTACGCCAAGTGACAGGGCAATCGGCGTTCCTACCATGGCCAGCGCCAACGCCTTGCCCTGCTGATGTGGCTCAACCATGCGCCGCGCATAGCCGGCCAACAAACTCCAGGCCAGCCCCGCTGCCATCCCCGCAAGGAATCGCGCCAGCAGCGTCAGCCCGTAGTGGGACGACAGCGCGGTGATCGAATTGAACAGCAGAAAACCGACGATGGTCAGCAGCAGCACATTGCGTCTACGCCAGCCGCGAGTCGCGATGGTCAGCGGGATCACCGCCAGCACCGAGCCCAGCGCATACGCGGTGACCATCTGCCCGGCCATGGACGCTGAAACTCCCAGCCCATCGCTGATCAGCGGCAACAGGCCCGCCGGCAGGGTTTCAGTGACGATGCAGATAAAACCGGTCATGGCCAGGGCGAGCAAGGCGCCGACGGGCAAGCGGTCGGGAACGGCGTCTGCCGATAAGATGGTTGAGGGGGTCACAGGGAAACTCCTTGAGCGAGAGGACTTAAATACCGATCGATATAAATGTTGGGCGCCCCACGCAGCGTTGTCAACGACTTATGTATCGACTAGTATTTATCTCATCACCCGAGAGGATTTCCACATGGCACAGATGGGCCGCCCCCGCACCTTCGACCGCGACCAGGCCGTGGAACAGGCCATGCACCTGTTCTGGCAGCACGGTTACGACGCGACGTCCCTGAGCCAGTTGAAAGCCGGATTGGGCGGCGGCATCTCCGCGCCGAGTTTCTACGCGGCGTTCGGCTCCAAGGACGCGCTGTTCCAGGAGTGCGTGCAGCGTTATCTGGCGACGTTCGCCCAGGTCACCGAATGCCTCTGGGATGACAGCCTGCCACCGCGCCAGGCCATCGAGACGGCGTTGCGGCAATCCGCACGCATGCAGTGTGAAGAGGGGCATCCCAAAGGCTGCATGGTAGCCCTGGGCGTGATGAGCGCGCCCTCCCCCGAGAACGCACAAGTCACCCATGGGCTGACCCATTCGCGAGAGCGCACACGGGCGGGCATCGTGCATTGTGTCGAGCGCGGCATCCGGGCGGGCCAGTTACCGGCCGAGACCAACGCCCGTGCCATGGCCACGGTCTACGACAGTTTTCTGCAAGGCGTGTCGATCCTCGCCCGGGATGGCGTCGACACTGATGCCATCGATACTGCCATCGGCCAACTGATGCTGACCTGGGATGTATCCGCCGCTACAGCGCCGCCCATTCGGCGCGATGCTCCAGCAGAAAATCCACAAACGCCCGCACCCGATGCGGTACATAGCGGCCATGGGGATACAGCAAGGTAAACGGCCGTGATCGCCCGCCGTAAGGCTGTAAGACCTCTACCAGGCTGCCGTTGGCCAACTCCTCCTCGACGATGAACTTGTAGGTCTGGAATAACCCCGCGCCGTGCTTGGCCAGGGTTACGCCACCCAGCACATCGTCAGAGCAGCTGTAGCCTGCTTCCCCGGCAAACTCCCGCTCCTTGCCGTCCACCTGGAACAGCCAGGAAATGCGCCGCCCGTTGCTCGGCAATTCGTACTGGATGCACTCATGGTTCGGCAAATCCTCCAGGGCCTGGGGCGTGCCGGCACGCTTCAGGTATGACGGCGTCGCGACCACCACCAGCCTGGCGTCTTCCAGCAACCGCGCAATCAGCGTCGAGTCCGGCTGGGCCCGCACGCGAATGGCCAGGTCATAACCTTCGGCGACGAAATCGATGTTGCGGTTGCTGATGTGGATATCCACGCTGACTTGCGGGTACAGCGCACGGAATTTCGGCAGCAGCGGCAGGATCCGGTGATGGCCGTAGGTGGTCGGGATGCTGATGCGCAACAGCCCGGACGGCACCGATTGCGCGCCCATCATTTCCTGCTGGGCTTCCACCAGTTGCGTCAGCGCCTGGCGGCATTGCTCGAAAAATGTCCGACCGCCATCGGTCAGGCGGATGCTGCGGGTGGTGCGCACAAACAGCCGGGAGCCCAGGCGCTCTTCCAACCGCGAGATGCTGCGGCTCACCGCCGCCGGGGTCACGCCTGCCACCTGGGCGGCGGCGGTAAAGCTGCTGGCCTCGGCGGCCAGGCAGAACAGCTCGATGCTGCCCAGCTGCAAATCTTCGAAATGGCGTTTCATGATGGATTACACCGGGTAGGTCTTTAAGGACTCGCTCACTGCTTCGAAAAACTAAAACAACAACCGCGAAAAATCACAACACTGCACCGCCAACTGCGCCACATTCTGGTTCAAGCCAAACTGCCGATCCCCGCGATGCAACGCCACATACCCGACCCTCGGTAGCGCCGGTTCCGTCACCAGCGCGCGCAGCTCCCCGCGCTCGATCAAATGCGACAAACACCCCTTGGGCAAATAACTCACCCCCACCCCCGACAGCGCCAGCCCGACCTGCACCAACAGGTTATGACTGGTCAACTTGCGCGGCATCTGCACAGCATGCGCTGCCAACCAGCGCTCATAAATCAGCCCCGTCCCCGAGTGCGACCCCTGGGTCAACACCGTATACCCGGCCAATGCCTCAAGCCCCACCGGATCAGCCTCGCTGACCAACCCCGGTGCGCACATCCAGGCGTTTTCCACACTGCCCAGCGGCGTACTCAGGAAGCGCGAATCACTGTAGGCATCAGGCACGATCACCAGGTCCAGCTCATCACTCTCCAGCTTGCGAAACAGCTCACTGCTCAACTCCACCGACGGTTCGATCTGCACCTTGGGATAGGCCTCGCGCAACGCCTCCACCAGCGCCGGCAACCAGGTGAAAGCCGTCAATTCCGTCACCCCCAGGCGAAACCTGCGCACCAGCACTTCACGGGTGCTGACCCGCTCCAGCATGTAGTCACGACGCTCCAGCAGGTCCTTGGCGTAGTCGAGCAACTCGGCGCCCTTTTCCGTCAACCGCGCATTGCGTTTACTGCGGTCGAAAATCTCCACATCGAAGGTTTCTTCCAACTCCTGGATGCGCTTGGAAATCGCCGACTGCGACATGTTCAGCTTGTTCGCCGCCGCCTCGAAACTGCCCAGCTCGGCAATCCAGTACAACGCGTCGATTTGCTTGAACGTGATCATCGGCCATCTCCCATGAGAAAAAGCGATCCTATCAGATAATAAAATATCGCTAAAACTGTATGTTCATCACTCCTAAGATCTAGCCACAGACCCATAAGATCAATCGGAGTTACAGCCATGTCCTTGCCCGGTTCCCGCATCCTCCCCAACCCGCCGCTGGCTTCTGCCGAAGTGCTCGAAGCCTTCACTCACGTGGTCACCCCGCACATCAGCGACAACCTCGGCCGGCACATCGGCGCCCGTGGGCTGAACCGCTACAACCGCACCGGCAAGCTGGTGGGCACCGCGCTCACGGTGAAAACCCGCCCCGGCGACAACCTGCTGATCTACAAGGCCTTGAGCATGCTGGAGCCGGGCCACGTGCTGGTGGTGGACGCCCAGGGCGACACCAACAACGCGGTGATCGGCGAACTGGTCAAGCTCTACGCCCAGCAACGCGGCTGCGTGGGGTTTGTGATTGACGGGGCGATTCGCGATGTCGCGAGCTTCGAGGACACCCCTTGCTACGCCCGCAGCGTGGTGCATTGCGGCCCCTACAAGACCGGCCCGGGCGAGGTGAATGTGCCGGTGTCCATCGGCGGCATGCTGATCAACCCGGGGGATGTGCTGGTGGGTGACGAAGACGGCCTGGTCGCCTTCTCCCAGGCCGACGCCGCCGAAGTGCTGCGCAAGGCCGCGCAACACGCGGCCCATGAAGAGCAAGTCAAAGCCGAAATCGCCAGCGGTGCGGTGCGCCAGAGCTGGATCGACAAGGTGTTGCAACAGGCCGGCCTGGCAGGCTGAGGGGAGTCATCATGAGCACTGCCTTTCTGTCCGACCGGGTGCTGGGCATCGCGCCCTCCCCGAGCATCGCCGCCAACGCACTGGTCAGCGAACTGCGCGCCCAGGGCCGGGACATCGTCAACTTCACCGTGGGCGAGCCGGACTTCGATACACCCGCGCATATCCTCGAGGCGGCCAGCGCCGCGATGCACGGTGGCGACACCCACTACACCGCCACCAGCGGCACCCTCGCCCTGCGCCAGGCGATCTGCCTCAAGCTCAAGCGCGATAACCAGCTGGACTATGGGCTGGACGAAGTGATCGCCGGGTGCGGTGGCAAGCACATCATTTATCACGCCCTGGCGGCGACCCTGAATCGCGGCGACGAAGTCATCGTGCACACGCCGTATTGGGTGTCGTACCCGGACATCGCACGGCTGAATGACGCGACGCCGGTGATCATTCCCGGCGACGAGTCACTGGGGTTCAAGCTGTCGCCTCAGGCCCTGGAACAAGCGATCACCCCGCGCAGCAAATGGGTGATCCTCAACAGCCCGAACAACCCCAGCGGCGCGGTGTACAACGAGGCCGAACTGCTGGCCCTGGCCGCGGTGCTGCGGCGCCATCCCCATGTGCTGATCATGGCGGACGAGATCTACGAGCACTTCGTCTACGACGATGCCCGCCACGTTTCCCTGACCCGACTCGCACCGGACCTGAAGCCGCGCACGCTGATCGTCAACGGCGCCTCCAAGGGCTACGCCATGACCGGCTGGCGCCTGGGTTTCGGTGCCGGCCCGGCCTGGCTGATCGCGGCCATTGCCAAGCTGCTTTCGCAAACCACCACCTGCCCCAGTTCCCTCAGCCAGGCTGCCGCAGTTGCCGCCTTCGCTGGCGACCAGGCGCCCATCGCCGGGATGCGCGAGGTGTACCAGCAACGCCGCGAACGCATGCTGGGCCTGCTCGAAGACATTCCCGGCGTGAGCTTCACGCCACCGGATGGCGCGTTCTACGTGTTCGCCAACGTCGCCGGGCTGATGGGCAAGACCACCGCCCACGGCGAGCGGATCGACAGTGACACCCAGCTGGCCGAGCACCTGCTGCGGGAACACGGCCTGGCCACCGTAAGCGGCGCGGCGTACGGCATGTCGCCGTATATCCGCCTGTCTTTCGCCAGCTCGCTTGACGTGATTGAAGAAGGTTGCCGTCGCCTGAATGAAGCGTGCCATCGATTGCGCTGACGGATTCCCGCCCCATCCGGCGGCCAGGGATGGCCGCTCATTGACTGCCTAGAACAACACTCATAATCATTGATATAAATGAGGCATTCCCATGCACAAGCCCCGCATCGCGCTGGTCTGGCAAATCCTGATCGGCTTGCTCGCCGGCATCGCCATCGGCGCCCTGCTGCACCGTTTTCCCGAATCCCGGCCGTGGCTGGTGGACAACCTGCTGCAACCGGCGGGCGATATCTTTATCAAGCTGATGAAGATGATCGTCGTGCCCATCGTGTTTGCCTGCATGGTGGTGGGCATTGCCGGGCACGGTGACGGTAAATCCCTGGGACGCATCGGGGCCAAGTCCCTGGGCTATTTCTTCTGCATCACCACCCTGGCGATCATCGTCGGGCTGGTGATGGGCAACCTGCTCAAGCCGGGTGCCGGTACCGAACTGGCCAGCCTGCAAGCGAGTGCCGTGACCTTGCCCACCAGCAGCGCCGGCGGCGGCCACAGCCTGGGGCAGATCATTGTCGGGATCATCCCGGACAACGTCATCAACGCCATGGCCCAGGGCAGCCTGCTGTCGGTGCTGTTCTTCGCGGTGATGTTTGGCCTCGGGGTTTCGCGCTTGCCGGCCGAGCGCAAGGACCCGGTGATTGCCCTGCTGCGCGGGGTGTCGGAGGCGATGTTCAAGGTCACGTCGATGATCATGGCCTACTCGCCCATCGGCGTGTTCGGGATGATCGCAGTGACCGTGGCCAACTTCGGTTTCAGCTCGCTGTTGCCGTTGGCCAAGCTGATCCTGGTCAGCTACGTGTCGATTGCTTTCTTCGTGCTGGTGGTGCTCAACCTGGTGGCGCGGCTGTGGGGGATCAACCTGTTTGCGTTGATGCGGCATATCAAGGATGAACTGATCCTGGCGTTCTCCACCGCCAGTTCGGCGGCGGTGATGCCGCAACTGATGAAGAAACTCGAAACCTACGGCGTGCCGCCTTCACTGGTGAGCTTTGTGGTGCCGGTGGGGTATTCGTTCAACCTGGACGGTGCGTCGCTGTTCCTGGGGATCGGCACGCTGTTTGTGGCGCAGCTGTATGGCATCGACCTGAGCCTTGGCGACCAGGCCCTGCTGGTGGTGACCATGGTGCTGACATCCAAGGGCGCGGCCGGGGTGCCGGGGTTCATGTTCGTGATTCTGTCGGCGACCCTGGCGAGTGCGGGCTTGCCGTTGGAGGGCATCGCCTTCATCGCCGGGGTGTATCGCCTGATGGAAATGCCAACCACCGCGTTGAACGTGCTGGGCAATGCCCTGGCACCGCTGGTGATTGCCAAATGGGAACGCCGTGAAGGCACCGCAGATACCTGTGGCGAGGGAGCTTGCTCCCGCTGGGCCGCGAAGCGGCCCCAATAAGCAGCCCTTGTTCTTTCAGGTAGAACGTGGGTGCAGGTTTTGGGGCTGCTTCGCAGCCCAGCGGGAGCAAGCTCCCTCGCCACAAGGGTGGGTGTGGTGGGTCAGTCGAGGTCCGACGCCTCATGCCGCTCGCGCAGTTGCTCTGACGGCTCGCCCGACACGCGGTTGACCCGGCGCCCACGCTGCACCGCCGGCCGCGCTTCGATGGCATTGGCCCAGCGCACGACGTGCTTGTAATCCTGCACCGAGAGAAACTCTCCCGCCTCATACAAGCGGCCTTTCACCAGGCCGCCGTACCACGGCCAGATCGCCATGTCGGCGATGGTGTACTCATCCCCGGCAATGTATTCGTGCTCGGCCAATTGCTTGTCCAGTACGTCCAGTTGGCGCTTGGTTTCCATGGCGAAGCGGTCGATGGCATATTCGATCTTGGTCGGCGCGTAGGCATAGAAATGCCCGAAACCACCGCCCAGGTACGGCGCGCTACCCATCTGCCAGAACAACCACGACAGGCATTCGGCACGGGCCGCCGGTTCGGTGGGCAGGAACGCGCCGAACTTCTCGGCCAGGTACTGCAGGATCGCACCCGACTCGAACACCCGAATCGGCTTGGGCCCGCTGCGGTCCAGCAGCGCGGGAATCTTCGAGTTCGGATTGACCCCGACGAAACCGCTGCCGAACTGGTCGCCGTCACCGATCCTGATCAACCACGCATCGTATTCCGCCCCCTGGTGACCCAGGGCCAGCAGTTCTTCCAGCAGGATCGTGACCTTCTGGCCATTGGGCGTTGCCAACGAATACAGCTGCAACGGATGACGGCCTACCGGCAATTCCTTGTCGTGGGTCGCGCCGGCAATGGGCCGGTTGATGCTGGCGAAGGTGCCGCCGTTTTGGGTCTTCCAGGTCCAGACTTTTGGCGGTACGTAATCAGTCATGCCACTACTCCTTGGATTCAATGTTCACAACAACTAACGGCAGGCGCGAGCTTGCTCGCGAAAAACTCGAGGGCGCCGTGTTCTTTCAGGATGCCCGCGTTGTGGTCGACGACCTTCGCGAGCACGCTCGCTCCTACAGGTTCTTTTGGGCCAGTTGGGCCATATTCCAACCGCCACCCAGTGCCTTGATCAGCCCTACGTTGGCGCTTAACTGTTGAGTCTGCAGATCCAGCACCGTGCGCTGTGCCTGCAACGACGCTACCTGCGCCGTCACCACGTCCAGGTACGCCGCGCCACCCTGGCGATAGCGTGCCAGGGACAAGTCCTCGGCGTACTGCGCGGCTGCCGCCGCATCGCGCTGGTCAACCAGGGCGGTGTCGAGCCCGGAGATGATCGACAGGTTGTTCTCCACCTGCTCGAACGCGGTCAACACTACACCACGATACTTGGCTGCGGCTTCATCGGTTGCCGCCTTGGCACTGTCCACCCCGGCCTGGCGCGCGCCGCCGTCAAAAATCGTCCCCACCAGCGACGGGCCGATGGCCCAGAAAATGTTGGGCGCGCTCAACAAGTGCGCGAACTCATCACTCTGGAAACCACCCTGGGCACTCAGGGTAAGGGCCGGGAACCAGGCGGCTTTCGCCACCCCTATGCGTGCATTGGCCGAGGCAATCCGGCGCTCGGCAGCAGCGATGTCCGGCCGACGCTGCAACAGCGTAGACGGTACACCGGTGGGCACGCCGGGCAAGGCGATATCCGCGACGCTGGGGGCAATCGCGTAGGTCGATGCGGACTCACCCAGCATCGCCGCTATCGAGTGTTCAAGCACTGCACGCTGCACCAAATTCTGGCTCAGCTGCGACTTGACCGTCGACAGTTGGGTACGCGCCCGCGCCACGTCCAGCCCGGAGACGATACCGCCGCCGTGCAAGCCTTCGGTCAGGCTCAAAGCCTTGGCATAGGCATCGCTGGTTTCCTGCAGCAACTGGTCTTGCCGGTCGATGCCACGCAGGCGGATGTAGCTGTCGGCCAATTGCGCCTGCAAGCTCAGACGCACCGAAGCCAGGTCCGCCTTGGCGGCCTGGGCGTCGCTGGTGCCGGCGGCAACGGTGTCGCGCACACGGCCCCAGAGGTCGACTTCATAGTCCAGTTCGACCCCCACTGTCCCGGAATCGTAAACATTCGGCGGGCTGGCCGAGCGCAGTGGCCGGGTGTCCGACTGGCGAATGCGCTGGGCATTGCTGGAACCGATCAGCTTTGGAAACAGCCCGGATTGCGCCTGGGCCAAAAACGCCTGGGCCTGGGAATAGTGAGCCAGTGCCGCGCTCAAGTCCGGGTTGCTTTGCAGCAACTGCTGCTCCATCGCATCCAGTTGCGGGTCCTTGTAGATGTGCCACCAACCGTCACGACTTGCTTGGTCGTTCGGCGTGCCGACGGTCCACGGTCCCTGGGTATGGAACTGCGCGGCGATGGGTACCTCCGGCACGTCCAGCGGCGGCGCAAGATGGCAGGCGCCCAGGCCCAGGGTCGCGACCAATACCAGGCAAGTGCGCTTAGCCATGGGGTTTGGCCTCCACGGGATTGGCGGCCAGTTGCACCGAATCGTCGTCGGCCAGGCCGTCGGGCGGAGTGTCGATCACGCGGTCGGTGGCGACCAGGCCGCTGCCGATTTCCACGCTGTCACCGAAGTCCCGGGCGATGGTCACGGTCTTGAAGTGCACATGATTATTCGCGTCGAGGGTGGCCACGCGCATGCCCTTGTCATCGAACACCAGGGCGCTGGCAGGCAGGCGCAGCACGTCGGTCTGCACCGGCAAGGTGAACTGCACGCTGGTGTAGCCGCCCGGCAACAGGCGGCTGCCGGGGTTCTCCACCAACAGTTGCACCAGGGTGCTGCCGGACGCGGCGTTCACCGCATCGGCAGTGGCGATCACCTTGGCGTTGAAGGTTTCACCGCGATACTCCGGCACGCTCAGACGCGCCACGGTGCCCACCTGGATCTGCGGCGCCGACGACTGCGGCACCTGCACATACACCCGCAGGCGGCTGACGTCAGAGACCGCGAACAGCTCTTTGCCAGTGGCACCACCGGCACTGATCAACGCCCCCACATCGGTGGAGCGTGCAGTGACCACGCCGGCGAACGGCGCAGTCAAACGCTGGAAGCCCTTGGTGGCAACCAACTGGTCGACGTTGGCCCTGGCCGCGACCACTTTGGCCTGCTTGGCAGTCAGGTCGCCGGTGCGCTCATCCACGTCCTGGCGCGACACCGAATCCGACGAAAGCATTGCCTGCCAGCGCTTGGCGGTGGTCTGTGCCAGCGACTCGTCGGCCTGGGCCGAAGCCAGCACCGCCTTGGCTTGCAGCAGTTGCTGATCGAGCTCCGGCGTGTCGATTTCGGCCAGCAGTTGCCCGGCCTTCACGTGGTCGCCGATGTCGACGTTCCAGGTCTTGAGGTAGCCATTGACCCGGGCAAAGATCGACGCCCGGGAGTACGCCTCAAGACGCCCCGGCAGGTTCAGGATCGGACCCTGGGGCTGCACGCTCGGGGTGATCAGGATCACGCTGGGCAACGCCTGGGCATCGGTCCAGGTTTTCAGGTCATGGGATTCGCTGGCGCGCACGCCGATGCCGAATACCACCACGGCAACCAGGACCACCAGCCCCAGCACCAGCCAGAGCAGACCACGGGATTTACGGCGGGGCGAACCCGGATTGGAAACGGAAGCAGACATGTCAAACCCCTTGAGTGGCGGTGGTCGCAAGCGTGGCGTGCTGACGCCGCCCGTGCACAAGACTGAAAATCAGCGGAACCAGGAACAACGTGGCAATGGTGGCGAAGGCCAGCCCGCCGATGACCGCGCGGCCCAGCGGGGCGTTCTGTTCGCCGCCCTCCCCCAGGCTCAGCGCCATCGGCGCCATGCCGATGATCATCGAAATCGCGGTCATCAATACCGGGCGCAGACGGGTAAAGCCGGCTTCAAGCGCCGCCTGCACCGCATCCCCGTGCACGGCCAGGCGTTCGCGGCAGAAGCTCACCACGAGGATGGCGTTGGCGGTGGCCACGCCCATGCACATGATCGCCCCGGTCAGCGCCGGTACCGACAGCGGCGTGTGGGTGATGAACAGCATCCACACGATGCCCGCGAGCGCCGCCGGCAAGGCGGTGATGATCACGAACGGGTCAGCCCAGGACTGGAAGTTGACCACGATCAGCAGGTAGATCAGCACCACCGCGCCAAGCAGGCCAAACAGCAAGCCACTGAAGGCCGCGTTCATGGTTTGCACCTGACCCTGCAACAGCACCTTGGAGCCGGTGGGCACTTCGCTGGCGTGGGCGGCGATGATCTTCTGGATGTCGGCGGCAACGGCACCGAGGTCGCGGCCCTGAATTGCGGTCAACACCTCGACCACCGGCTGGATGTCCGACTGGGTCACCACCGAGTTCGCGTGGCTGCGTTCGATGGACGCCAGGCCGCCGAGGGTCTGGTCTTGCGCCGAACCGGGGCTGCCGCTCAACGGCAGGTTATGCAGGGCGGCCAGGGTGTCGAGGCCGTACTGCGGGGTTTGCATCACAATCGGATAAGACACGCCGTTGGCCGGGTTGAGCCAGAACGTCGGCGCCACCTGGCTGGAACCCGCCAGGTTGACCACCAGGCTGTTGGTCACATCGCGCTCGTTCAGGCCCACCAGTTGGGCCTGGGTACGGTCCACATCGATCTTGAACGTGGGCAGTTGCCGCGACTGCTGGATACGCGCATCCACCACACCCGGCACCCGCCGGATTTCCCGCAGCAACGTGCTGGCGTAGGTGAAGTTGGCGGGCAGGTTATTGCCGCTGACTTGCACATCCACCGGCGCCGAAGAACCGAAGTTGAGAATCTGCCCGACGATGTCCGAAGCCGGGAACGAGAACACCGCATTCGGGAATTCACGGGGCAGCCGCTCCCGCAGTTCGCGCATGTATTCGGCGGTGGGACGATGGCCCTCTTTCAGGCTGATCTGGATGTCGCTGTCCTGTGAACCCACGGTGCCGGTGTTGTTGTAGGCCACGTTGATCCCGCTGATGGCCAGGCCGATATTGTCGACGATGGCCGCCAGCTCCCGGGGCTCGATCACGTTATGAATGGTGTTCTCGATCTGCGAGACCAGCCGCGCATTGCTCTCGACCCGCGTGCCGATCGGTGCACGCACATGCAACAGGATCTGCCCGGAGTCGACGTCGGGGAAGAAGTTGCGACCCAGGAATGGCACCAGCGCAAACGACACGGCGACGAACGCCAGCATCGCGATCACCGCGATACGGCGGTGGTGCAAGGCACTCTCCAGTGCCCCGTGGTAAACCCCGCGAAACGCCTCGAACTGGCGCTCGAACCCGCGCTGGAATTTCACCAGCGGGTTGCTCGACGGCGCCACCACTGGCGTACCGTCCGCATGATGTTCGTGAGGCTTGAGCAGGTAATTGGCGAGGGTCGGCACCAGGGTTCGCGAGAGGATGAACGAGGCGATCATCGCGAAGATCACCGCTTCGGCCATCGGCACAAACAGGAAGCGCGCCACGCCTTCCAGGAAAAACATCGGCACAAACACGATGCAGATACACAGCAGCGACACGAACGCCGGCGTGACGATCTGCGCCGCGCCGTCGAGGATCGCCGTCTCCACCGGCTTGCCCTGTTCCAGGTGCCAGTTGATGTTTTCGATGGTCACCGTAGCGTCATCCACCAGGATCCCCACCGCCAATGCCAGGCCGCCGAGGGTCATGATGTTGAGGGTTTCGCCGAGCGCCGACAGCGTGGCAATCGACGACAGGATGGCCAGCGGGATCGACGTGGCGATGATCACCGTGGAGCGCCAACTACCGAGGAACAACAGGATCATCAGGCTGGTCAACGCGGCGGCAATGATCCCTTCCCGGGCGACGCCGCTGATGGCCGAGCGCACGAACAGCGACTGGTCGCCGATCAGGTCGATATTCAGGTTGGGCGGCAAGGCGCCTTTGTTGTCGGCCAGTTTGTCCTTGATCCCGGCGATCACCCCGAGGGTCGACGCTGAACCGGTCTTGAGCACCGGCAGCAGCACGGAGCGGTTGCCGTTGACGTGCACGATGTTGGTCTGCGGCGGGTTGCCGTCACGCACCGTGGCCACGTCACGAATCAACACCGTGGTGCCGTCGGCGGTCTTGATCGGCAGGTTTTCCAGGTCGTGGAAGTCCGTCGGCGAGTTGTTCAGTTGCAGGTTGAACTCGTAGCTGCCGATCTTTTGCGTGCCCACCGGGGTGATCAGGTTCTGCGTGGCCAGGGCAGTGGCCACGTCCTGCGCCGAGAGACCACGGGCCTGCATGCGTGCGGAGTCGAGGTCGATCTGCACCTGGCGGGTCTTGCCGCCGAACGGGTATGGCAGTGCGGCACCGGGCACCGTAGTCAGCATCAGGCGCACGGTGTTGAGGCCCAGGTCACCGAGTTTCTGTTCGCTGAGGCCTTTGCCGGACAACGCCAACTGCACGATCGGCACTGTCGAGGCGCTGTAGTTGAGGATCAGCGGCGGCGTGGTGCCCGGCGGCAGTTGACGCAGGATGGCCTGGGACACCGAAGTCATCTGCGCGTTGGCCGTACTGATGTTGACTCCCGGCTGGAAGAACACCTTGACGATTCCGTAGCCGTTCAGCGATTGCGCCTCGATATGGCGGATGTCGTTGACCGTGGTGGTCAGCACCCGCTCGAACGGCGAGGTGATGCGGCCGGCCATCTGGTCCGGCGGCAAGCCGGTGTACTGCCAGATCACGGCAATCACGGGGATGCGAATTTCGGGGAAGATGTCGGTCGGTGTACGCCAGGCCGCGAGCGGGCCCACAATCAGAATGAAAATAGCCAATACCAGGAAGGTATAGGGGCGCCGCAATGCGATGCGCACGAGGTTGAGCATAGATGTGATCCAGACAGGAAGTTGATGACTGAAGGAGGTACCGAACAGCGCTTCCCTCCTGCCCCGCCCGTCTGTGTTCCGGGCCAACTGCACTGACATCCGGTCAAAATAGAGGCATATGCCACGATATAGCGTTTAGTGGCATACGCAACTAATTTGTTGCAGCATGTGTCAATATTCATCTTGCCGGATTAACGTTCGGTTAACCCTTGATCTGTAGCGAGTGATCAGCCTGTGAAATGCGCACCGCCTGTCCTGAATAGCCCGAGCACCTGTTCCAACGGAGCCGTGCGGCGCGCGTCCCGTCGTATGGCGCAGATCTATGACGAGGCGTTTGCGCCGTTTGGTTTGAAGGCCACCCAGTATTCGCTGATGAACCACATCGCCAATGGGGACGCTCCGAAGATGCGCGACCTGGCGCAGTCGTTGGTGATGGATTTGTCAGCCCTGGGGCATACGCTCAAGCCGCTGGTGCGGGATGGGCTGGTGGTGTTGCGGGTGGATGAGTTGGACCGCCGCAGCCGGCGGGTGCTGTTGACCGACGCGGGGCAGCGTAAATACGAAGAGGCGCGGGTGGTGTCCAGGCAGATGGCGGTGCGGTTTGATGAGGTGTTTGGGGCTGAGGCGGCTTGCGAGTTGCGCAAGGCCATGGACTTTATTGCGTCTGATGAGTTTGCTCGGGCGTTGTTGGGTTAGGGGGCATATCCGTTATTTGGGTGATGGCTTGTATTGGTTCCGCTCTTACAGC
>NZ_JACAPY010000048.1:120108-132794 GCF_013385455.1 Pseudomonas sp. G1002 | reverse complement strand
AGAACGAAGACCGAAACCGGGCCTACCGCGAGCGGGCAGTGTTCAAGAACGCCACCGGGCACACCCGTAACGGGCTGCTGGGCCTGGCCTTCCACAAAGACCCGACGCTGACTGTCCCGAAGAAGCTGGAATACCTGCAGGACAACGCCAACGGCTCCGGAGTGAGCATTTACCAGCACTCCCAAGGCACGCTTGAAAAGGTGCTGGAGGCTGGCCGACACGGCCTGTACGTCGACTACCACCAAGACGATGGTATCGGCGGGCATTCGGTGATCTTGTCCTACTGCGCTGAAGACATCATCAACTGGCGTACAGGCATGGTGAACGGTCATAGCGTGCTGACGCTGGTGGTCCTGCGCGAGTCTCCGGAGATTCCTGACGGTTTCGGCTACAAGACAGCTGAGCAGTACCGGGAACTGGCGCTTGAGGATGACGGCTTTGTTTGCCGCGTCTGGCGGCGGTCTGGGCCGAAAGGTGGCGGGCCACTGGCAGTCATTGACGAGTTCAAGCCCGAAGGCGTAACCGGTCGCCTCAAGGAGATACCGTTCACCTTCGTCGGGGCGCAGAACAACGATTCAAGCATCGACGAGTCGCCGCTATACGACATCGCCATGATCAACCTGGGCCATTACCGTAACAGTGCCGATTACGAAGACAGCGTTTTCTGGTGTGGGCAGGCTCAGCCGTGGATTTCTGGATTGGACGAGCAGTGGGTAAAGCTGCTGGAGACAAAAGGGGTCTATGTCGGGTCACGCGCACCAATGCTCCTCCCAGCGGGCGGCGCCTTCGGTTACGCACAGCCGGCGCCGAACACCTTGGTCAAAGAGGCCATGGCCGACAAGAACCAGATGATGATCGAACTGGGTGCCCGGATGGTGGTGGCTTCACTGGCCGCCAAGACCGCTACGGAGTCCCGCGGCGATCAATCGGCATCTACCTCTGTGCTGGCTGGCTGCGTGGCAAACGTCAGCGAGGCATACACCCGGGCAATCATGTGGTGCTGCGCCTATATGGGCATCGCTGACAAGAAGGTCGCCTACCAAGTGAATCAGGAGTTCGTCGAGCTGACGGCTGATCCGCAGATGATCACGGCTTTGGTTGGCTTGTGGCAGCAACGCGGCTTTGCCAAAGCAGACCTTCGGGCCTACCTGCGCAAGCTGGGGTTGATCGCGCCAGAGCGTACTGATCTGCAAATCGACGGTGAACTAGAAGAGCAGGGCGACGGCCTGGGCCTGGATGACGAGGACAAACCAAATGGCGGTAAATCCGGCAGTACTTGATGCCACGATCCGGCACGCGGTCTTCCTCGAAAAGCTTAAGGCAGGGGAGGTCGGCAAATTTGCTCCTTTCCTTAAGGAGATTGACCGTTCGATCCGTGACCGGCTCACGCAGTCGGACCTGACCGAGTGCAACGTCAAGCGCCTGGAAGCGCTGCTGAAGGAGGTAGACAGTCTGTTGCTGGGCATCTTCGACCGCTACAGCGCGCAACTGAACCTGGACTTAGTGGATATCGCCAACTACGAGGCTGAGTTCGAAGCGACCACCATCGCCAGGTCGGCGCCGGTTGGTGTGTCGCTGGACGTGGTCGCGCCGACGGCTGCTGCAATTCGGACCGCAGTGCTGACAAACCCACTCAGCGTGCGTGGTACCGGCGGCGGGAAGCTGCTGAAGGCGTTCATCAAGGGGTGGACCGGCGCCGAGCGCGAGCGCGTCACCGGCACCATCCGGAAGGGCTTCTTCGAAGGGCAGACGAACTTTCAGATCATTCGCAACATTCGCGGTACCAAGGCGGCAGGGTACAAAGACGGCATCCTGGCCACCACCAACCGTAATGCCAGCACGGTCGTTCACACCGCGATTCAGCACGTGTCGTCCCAGGCGCGCATGGAGGTCGCGAAGGCCAACACGGATATCGTGCAAGAGATCCAGATGGTGGCCACGCTGGATAGCAAGACCAGCCAGTTGTGCCGCTCGATGGACAAACGCAAGTTTCCGGTAGATTCCGGCCCAAGGCCGCCATTCCACCCGAACTGCCGAACCACGTTCATCCTGCTGACCAAGCTCAGCGCGATGTTCGCCAAGGGCGCTACGCGGGCCTCGGTGGGCGCAGACGGCGGCCAGCAGGTGAGTGCCGATCTCGATTATTACCACTGGCTCCAGCAGCAGCCTGCTTCGTTCCAAGACGTCGCCATCGGTCCTGTCCGGGCCAAGCTGTTCAGGGAGGGCGGGTTGACCGTCGAGCGCTTCGCCGAGCTGCAGCTTGATCGCAACTTCTCGCCGCTGACGCTGGTGCAGATGAAAGGGCTTGAACCGCTGGCATTCGAGCGTGCAAACATCAACTGAGCCGTCGTTTAGATCTCAAGGTTGTCGATTGCTTACTACTACGAATGGATTCCCAGCAGGATCTTTGCCCTGAAGTACGATCCGTTTTTGCTCCTGCGAAACGATTTTTAACTCGTCTGAGCTACCAGGCAAATAGTGTTCATTCAAATCAGGTAAAGAGATACCGGTTAGTTTTTCCAGTAAGGGAATCGGAAGGTCAATATCGCCGCTCTTGTATCTTCCGGGCTCTGTGCGTAATCCAGTCAATGTGAAGGTAAGAAATTCCTTGCTAGCCGTCCAAGTGCCGACGCCGCGCGCTAGCACGACTGAAGTAAAAGGCCCGCCAGCGGTATTGCCGGAGAATTCAAATGTCCCATTCAAGTTGTATTTACCGTTTCGAAAGTATTCGGTGACACCATTGAAGGTAAACGTCCCTCCTGGAACTGGATATTGATATTTGCTCTCCCAGCGCCCCAGGAATGCTGGATTCAGCTCGGGACCTGAGGGGTAAATGACTCCGTAAACTGTTGCAATACCCGCGAGGAGAGTGATCAGACCCATTGCTCTGACGTAACCCTTACGAGTGTATTGTTTAATCGTTTCTAGGTTCATTTTGTGAGAACTACTCCATTAGTTGTTTGGACAGATTGACATCATTCTACCCAGTTCAGTACACGCAGCGACACCAAACCATCTTTCTCCCAAGCCTCGCATTCGCGGGGTTTTTTTTGCCTGCAAAGCGGGCGGTTCATACCCAAGGGGTGCATCAACATGGCAGAAGAAAACGAAATCGACCTGGAAAACCCGGCAATCAAGGCCGCTATCGCGACTGCCGTTGAAGCATCTGTGTCTGGTCTCAAAACCAAGAACTCGGAACTGCTGGGCAAGCTGAAGGAAACCTCCGGCAAGCTGACCCAGTTCGAAACACAGTTTGAAGGCATCGACATTGAAGCCGTCAAAGGACTGCTCAACCGCGCCGGGCAGGACGAAGAAACTAAGCTGCTGACCGAGGGCAAGGTGGACGAAGTCTTCAACCGCCGGACCGAGCGCCTGCGTGGCGACTACGACAAGCAGTTGAAGACCATCAGCGAGCGAGCTGAGAAGGCCGAATCCTTCGCGGCCAAGTTCCAGGGCAAAGTCCTGGGCGATTCGGTACGCGGCGCAGCGCTGAAGGCCGGTGCTCTGCCGGAAGCAACCGACGACATCATCCTGCGCGCTAAAGGCGTGTTTACCCTTAACGAAGATGGCGATGCAGTCGCCGTTGATGAATCCGGCCAGGTCATCCTCGGCAAAGACGGCAAAACCCCTCTGACTCCTCTCGAATGGGCGGAATCTCTGCGCGAAAGCGCACCTCATCTGTGGCCAAGGGCTTCAGGGACATTTGCCCCGGGCGGGGGTGGCGGCAAGGCTGCATTCAAGCGCTCCGAAATGACCTCCGAGCAGAAGCGCGACTTTCAGCGCAAGCACGGCCAAACCGCATACCTCGCATTGCCCAAGTAAGGGGATTGACTCATGGCTACAACCGTTAACAGCGACCTGATCATCTACAACGATGAGGCGCAAACCGCATACCTGGAACGTGTTCAGGACAACCTGGATGTGTTTAACGCATCGTCCAACGGCGCAATGGTGCTGGACAACGAGCTGATCGAAGGCGACTTCCGCAAACGCGCGCTCTACAAGCTGAACGGCTCTCTGGAACACCGCGATGTTAACTCTGACGGCAAGGTAACTGCCAAGAAGATCAGCGCCGGCGAAGCTGTTGGCGTCAAAGCGCCTTGGAAGTACGGCCCGTACCAGACCACCGAAGAGGCGTTCAAGCGCCGCGGTCGTCCGGTCGAGGAGTTCTCCCAGATCGTCGGCGCCGACGTTGCTGACGCGACCCTGGAAGGCTTCATCCAGTACGCAACCGCTGGCCTGCGTGCCGCCATTGGCTCCAACGCTGACATGGTGGTTTCGGCCAACATCGAAACCGATGGCAAGAAGACGCTGACTCGCGGTATGCGCAAGTTCGGCGACAAGTTCGGCCGTATTGCTCTGTGGGTCATGCACTCCAGCGCCTACTTCGACATCGTCGACGAAGCCATCACCAACAAGATCTACGAAGAAGCTGGTGTCGTGATCTACGGCGGCCTACCAGGCACCCTGGGCAAGCCGGTACTGGTGACCGATACCGCGCCGGCGGACGTGATCTTCGGCCTGCTGCCAAACGCCGTGACTATCACCGAGTCGCAGGCCCCGGGCTTCCGTTCCTACGAAGTCAACGACGAAGAGAACTTGAGCATCGGCTACCGCGCTGAAGGCACCGTGAATATCGACGTGCTGGGTTACAGCTGGAAAGCCACCACTGGTGGTTCCAACCCGACCTTGGCTGCCGTCGGCTCCGCTGCCAACTGGGTCAAGCACGCGGGCAGCAACAAGGTCACTGCCGGCGTGATGATCACGCTGACCGCAACGCCTCCGGTCACTGGCGGTTAAGGCTCAAACTCAACGCGCGGTCAGCAATGGCCGCCTTGGAGAAACACATGGAACTGACTTACAGCAACCAGCTGAGCGGCTTCGACCCGGAGAAGCGTTACCGCAATCCGGAACACTTCGATAAGCCCGAAGCGGGTGTGACCAGCGTGCTGGTGATTGGCGATTGGCCGAGCGTGGTCAATGCGTACGAAGCAGCCGGCATCGATGTGTCGGTGAAGGAAGCCAAGCGGGCGCAGATTGTTGGTGCGGGCAACCAAGCCGAACTGGAAAAGGTGATCACGGCTTTGCGTGCTGAGCATGGATCGATCCTGATCCTTGTTGACGGCCTGGAAGCTGGCGAAATCCATCGTCCAGAGTCCGGCGACCTGGCGTTGCGCTTGTTTGACTTGCTGGGCACCGCCCATGCTTCGGTTGATGAGTTGACCACTGAACGTGACGGCCTGGCCTTAACTGTCGACGCACTGCGTGGCGAGGTTGAAGCGCTGAAGAAGTCTGCCCTCACGCCGCCGGCTGACGAGGCCAGTGATATCGCGGCTCTGAAAGCAAAGCTCGATGAAGCCAAGGTCCAGTATCGGGCCAACGCCTCGAAAGAATCCCTGGAAAAGCTCGTCGCTGAGCTGACCAAGGAGTAATACTGCTGGCTGTCGGTGATCCGGCGGCCAATCTTCAAACCATTCCAGCGAGTTGACGCATGACACTCATCATCGAGGACGGCACCGGCAAGCCTGACGCCGAAAGCTACGCGAGCGCCGAGGACCTGGCCATGTATGCCGTGAGGTTCGGCACGGTCATCCCCGCAGGTGTTCCTGAGCAGGAAGCGTTGCTGCGCCGGGCCGCCTTGGCGATGGATGGCATGGTCTGGAAGGGGCGCAAGACCAGTAGCGAGCAGGGACTGTCCTGGCCGCGCCGGGAGGTACTGCTGGATCACGAGATCAAGCCGAACAACTACCTGCCAGCGCGTATTCAGTACGGTCAAATGGCCCTGGCCGCCGAGATCCACCAAGACGATATCGACCCGGTGGAGAAGCGCAAAGGCGCCGTGCTGCTGGATCGTGTTGAAGGTGCGGTGACGCGGCAGTATGCGGCTATCCCGTCCACCAGCAACCGACTGTTGCCGGCGGCGCCGGATCGGCCGAGCGCTACGCAGTTTGCCGACTACCTACAAAAACGGGGGTTGTTTGCGGTAAGAGCGTGATGGTAGCGTTGTTGTTCGACAAGAAACAGGAGGCGTAGGAATGACCCCCAGTGCTGATGAAAAGCGTGAATTTTGGACTCGGGCATATCTTGCCGCTCTCTCCGGAATGGCGGGAAACGTTAATGATCCGGAAGCGGCAAAACGAGCGGTTACGATAGCTGATGAAGCGTTAAAAACCTTTATTCAAAAAATGCTCAGTTTCTAAGCGAAAGCCCAGCCATCGAGTTGGGCTTTTCACATCTGGAGCCACCATGGCCTTCTACGACGAAATGGCCGTGATGGCTCTGGAGATGATCACAGAGTTCGGCCAGCCCGTGACCATCAGCAAGACTCAGCCGGGCGAGTACGACCCGGAGACGGGCGGGGAAGCGCCTGGCGCAACCATCGAGCAGATCGCCCAAGGCATCCTGCTCGACTTCTCCGGCTTGGAATTCCAGAACAACAGCCTCATCAGGCAGGGCGACAAGAAACTCAAGATTGCTGCCCAGGGTTTGGCCTGGGTGCCGGGCTTGCTGGATAAGGTGGTTGCCCAAGGCCGTGCCTGGTCAATTGTTCCTCCGCTGAAGGAGGTCAACCCAGCCGGGACGCCAATCCTGTATGAGCTGCAGGTGCGGTCATGACGAACAAGTACGCGAGGATGAACGGTAGCTTCGCCGAGAACATCCGTGACTTCGCCGAGCGCGCCCAGGCCGGTATCGACGCGACCATCCGCGAGATTGTTATCGAGATCGGCAGCAGCGTCATCCGCATGTCGCCCGTGGGCAATCCAGAGATATGGGCGGCGAACGTTGCGCACCGCCAGGCGAACACCCGGGCCGCCGATGACTATGACTTCAAGGTCGCGGTCCGCAATACGATCATCAATCTCAACGAATCGAACTTCACCAAAGCAGGCAAGCTGCGGCGCGGTTTGAAGTACGCCAAGCCCCTCACCAAGACCGAGCGCGACCAGAACTTCAACGTGAACGGTTTGGTGGCAGGCAAGGGCTACGTCGGCGGGCGGTTTCGCGGGAACTGGCAGTTTTCGATTGATACGCCGGCCGAGGGAGTGCTTGATCAGATCGATGTCAGCGGTAACGTCAGCATCGCCGTGCTCAAGGCACAGGTTCAAACCCTGACCGCGGGGCAGACGGCCTACATCGTGAATAACCTGCCCTACGGAATCCCGCTTGAGTATGGGCATAGCAAGCAAGCGCCTCACGGGATGATTCGGGTCACGTTGTCTCAGTTCCAGAAAACTGTCGATGACGCCATCAGGAATAACCAAGTATGAGTCACGCCATCATCGCATCGATCTATGAGGCCAAGTTACTTGCCTGGAGCAGGGCGCGTGCGGAGCCCATCAAGGTCGTGTTCGAAAACACTCAGTATGACCCGGCGGACGGCGAGACCTATCTGCGGGCCTTCATGCTCCCAGGCGATACAGCCAGCAGCACGCTCGCCGGCGACCATCGAGCATTCATCGGCGTTTACCAGATCAGCATTGTGGCCCCGGCCGGTACCGGCAAGACCAAGACGAACCCACTTGTGGCTGAGTTGACCACGCTATTCCCGCTTTATGCGCGAGACACAAAGGCAGGCCTCACCGTCGTTACGATGTCGCCAGTTGATCCTGGCCCAGGCATCACAGACCCGCCGACTTACACGGTGCCGGTGTCGTTCGAATACCGAGCCGACACCGCCTGATCCTAGACGGTAGAATCCATTCATGAATTGGTTTGGGAATACCTGCGATGGACGAAATCAGGAAGCAGCGACTTCAATATCTAAGTGAGTGGGTAGAGGATCACTGCTATAGGAATCGCGAAGAAATCGCTTTGAGCGAGCGGTGCCTATGCGTCGGATGCGGTCTCTGGCTCGTGCCAACTGACATTCTTAAGTGGTACGAGGATAAGCATGCCTGCTGCCCAAGCTGTGGCCTTACCGGTGTGGTCGTAGGCTCGAAATCCGGTATCCCTTTGGACGAGGTCCGAAGCAATATGGAAGTCAATTAGCAACAAACACATTTAGCCCGTTGGGCAAACCCCGAAACCCGCCTCCGTGCGGGTTTTGTCATTTCTGAAAAGAGGAAACACCCATGGCCGGCATCCAAATGCCCAACGGCGCCACCCTTGAGATCGCAGCTGCTTACGGCCCGGCGATCCCATTTACCGCTTTGACGAATGCCAATCCAGCTGTTGCAACCGCTGCGGCGCACGGTCTGGCTGAGGGCGACGTCATCGCTGTCAATTCTGGCTGGACTCGCCTCGATGGTCGCGGCGTTCGAGTCGGTGAGATTGCCAGCGGCACTTTTGCGCTGGAAAACGTCAACACCACCAGTGTTCAGCAATACCCTGCCGGCTCCGGCATCGGCTCTGTCCGCGAAGTGACTGGCTTCACCGAGATCTCGCAGATTACTGAGATGAATTCCAGTGGTGGTGATCAGCAGTTCCTGACTTTCGGCTTCCTGGCTGACGATGACGATCGCCAAATGCCGACCACAAAGAACCCAATCACGCTGACCTTCACCGTCGCCGACGATCCGTCCAAGCCATATGTGGCCGTATGTGAGGCGGCGGACGATGATAAGCAGGCTCGTTTGCTCCGACTCAACCTTCCTGGCGGCAGCAGCATCATCTACAACGGCTACGTGTCGATCACCTCGACGCCGACCATGTCCCGTAACAACCTGATGACCCGTGTGATCAGTCTGGCGCTGACTGGTCGCCCAGCCCGTTACGCGGCTGCGGTGTAACCCATGGCCAAGTTCAAATTGATCCAGAAGCCGACCTTCAAGGCGCCGGTGATGATCCAGCGGGCCGGGTACAACGCCGAAAAGGTGGAGTTCGAGTTCAAGTACCTGGACCGTACCGCGCTTGCTGAGCTGTACACCGGCTGGAACGAGCGGCACGGCGAATTGAGCAAGCAGCTCGGCGACATGGACCTCAAAGCTTTCACCGCCGCCCAGATTGCCCTGCAGGCCGACCAACTGCTGGACGTGGTCGTCGGCTGGGATATTGAAGAAAAGTTCACGCCCGAAAACGTGCGCATCCTCGTGAATTCGATCAACTCGGCGCCGAAGGCAGTGCTGAACGCGTACGCCGAAGCCTTTAGCGAGGCCCGCTTGGGAAACTCCTAAGCGCCTCGCGCGCGCTGTATGAGCCAGGGCCATCAGACGCTGATCTGATGGCCTTTGGCTTATCGCGTCAGGACATACCCGACAAGGAAGTCGGTATCTGGCCCGACAATTGGGATGTTTTCAGAGTCTTCGAGGCCATGAGCACCCAGTGGCGTACAGGCGCGTACGGCGCTACCGGCATGGACTACGGCGTTCTCTCCGGGGTCATTCGGATGTGTGGCGTACCGATCAGCCAGCGACAAACCATTTTCAGCGACTTCCGGCGGATGGAGGCTGAAGCCCTGCAGGTGATGGCGGAACAGAGAGAAAACAAATGAGCACCAATTTCGCTTCCCTGGGTATTGCTGTCGAGTCGTCGCAGGCCGCAAAGGCTGCTGATGATCTTGATAAGCTGGTCGATTCGGCTGAAGACGCCCAAAAGGCCATTGATGACCTCGGCAAAACAGGCGAAGGGCTGGCCAACACCGGCAAAAAGGTTTCCCAGGCAGAAGCGGACGTAGCGCAAAGCATCGATAAATCGACAGCAGCCAGGGACCGGCAAGCCGGTGCGAGTCGTAAAGCAACTGACAGCGCAGTAGCGGAAATCTCCGTCATCAGTCAGCTCGACAAGGCGATGACAGGCAACATCTCGAGCATGGAGTCGCTGGTTCAGGCTGAGGGCTTGCTAGAGCGTGCCCGCAAGGGAGGCTTGGTCACCATTGAGGAGCAGGCGAAGTACCAAGATCAACTGGGAAGGGCCTACGACAAGATTGAAAAGGCGGAAGCCAAAGAGCTGGCGCAGAAGCAAAAGCTGATCGAGGCAGAGAATCGTCAGATTGAGGCACTGAAGCGCACCGTCAACGGTATTGATCCAGTGACCGCCAAGCTGGCGAAGTTGGAGGCTCAGGAGAAGGCGCTCAATGATCTGCACAAGTCTGGTCAGATCGACGCCGAGCGTTACAACGAAGCCCTGGCAAAGATCGGCAAGGACCGAGAGGGACTGACTGAGGCCGCGGGCGCATTCGACAAGCTGAAGCTCGGCACACGCCAAGCTCAGGAAAACGTAATGCAGCTCGCCAATGCCATTCAGGCGGGTGACCTGGGCAGTGGTGCGCGCGCGATAGCTCAGCTGGGCGCTGGCGCCGGTGAATCGGCGAAAAGCCTCGCAGGGATGCTGATCCCAGCCGGCCTTTTGGTCGCTGTAATTGGGTCGCTGGGCTACGCCTACTTCGATGCGATGAAGCAGGCACGCGAGTTCAATGCCGCGATCAATGGCGGTACGAATGGGGCTGGGCAGACCATCGCCAGCCTGAAGGACATGGCCGACGGCGCCGGGCGCATCACCGGCAACCTGTCCGGGGCGCGCGAGGCTGTCGTTTCGCTTGCATCCGGAGCAGCTACCAGCGGTACGCAGATGCGTAATCTGGCTGAAGCTGCAGCGGCCGTGAGTGAAGTAACAGGGCAGGGCGCCGGCGAACTTGCCAAGTCCTTTGCCACTGCCGGCGAGACGGCCACCGAAGCGGCAGGCAAGATCAGCAGTCAGTACGGGCTGCTGACACTTGAGCAGTACCAAGTGATCAAAGGGCTGGATGATCAAGGTGAAAGTCAGCGCGCTTTGGATGTTCTCAGCGAAGATTTGAATCAGGCCGCCTTAACGCGACTGAAGACCTACCGCGAGTCGCTCTCTGACGTTGAGCGCGACTGGGACAACATCAAGAACGCCATCAAGGGCGCGTACGCGGAAGTCCGGTCGGAGATCTTTCCCGACCTGGCCAAGCAGATCGAGATCACCCAGCGCGTGCTGGACACGCGCAGGGGCGGCGGCGTCGCTGGCGCAATTTCCAATGGGCTGAGCTCGTTGAATACGGCGCTTGGCCTTGGCACTGGCGAGCACGACGACTCCACGGCCGCGCTTGAGGCAAAACTTGCTGGACTTAAAGCCAGGCAGGCGGCCAGTTCCAACCTGGCGATTACCACCGGTGAAAACACCGACGCGAACCAGAAGGCCATTGAGGCTCAGCGGGCGCTGGATGCGCAGCTCGATAACGTCAATCCTTTGGCCAATCGTCAGGCGGGCCTGAAAAAGCTCAACGATCAGTTTCGTGCGCTATATGAGAATGCCGAGAAAACCGGACAGAAATCGCCGCTACTTGATGGTGTCAGCTTCGATGGTAACAAGTTCGCCGGCGGCGCCTATGACACGCTGCTGAAGGGGCTCCAGGACAAGAATAAAGACCCGAAAGCAGCCGGCACTCAGGTCGACCTCACCAGCTTCAACAGCGCCAAGAACAACCTTGCAGCGATCGTTGATGAGTACAAAAATAGCCAGAAGCGACTGGACGCCGCGGAGAAGGCCGGACTCATTTCTCAGGCCGATTACGCGCTGAAGCGTGAAGCCCTGATCGGCAACCAGCGCGACGATGTGACCGCAGCCTATGAGGCCGAGATTGCCGCGCTGGAGGCTGTCAAAGGCAAGAAGGCGACAACGGCCGCGCAAAGCATCCAGCTGGACCAGAAGATCGCTGACGCGCGCGCAGGGATGGTCAAGGCGCAGAAAGAGGCCGACAGCCAGCTTGAGGTTTTGGCCACCAACGAGACCGGGCGCCTGGCCAAGCAGGAACGGTCGATCACCACCTACGTGCAGGCCCTGGCTCAGCAACAGCGAGCCCTGGAACTTGCCGGCCAACGCGCAGTACTCGGCGTTGGCCAGGGGGACCGCCAGAACGCACTCAACGGCGAACTGAACAGCCAGCAAGACCGGTTTGCTCAGCAGTCGCTGGAGTTGGCCAACCAGAAATCCGACCCGTCGCGCAATATGTCGGAGGAGGAGTTCAAGCGAAAATCGCAGGCGCTCTCGGATGCGAACAAAGCTGCAACTGACCAGATCCGGCAGAACTACGCGGATGTGGAGAACGCCCAGGGCGACTGGACAAAGGGCGCGACGTCTGCCTGGGCCAACTACCTGGATTCGGCGAAGAACATTGCCGGGCAGACCAAAACCCTGTTCGGCAATGCCTTCAGTTCCATGGAGGATGCGGTGGTTAATTTCGCGCTGACTGGGAAGCTGTCGTTTGCTGACTTTGCCAAATCTATCCTTGCGGACATGGTGCGGATTGCCACTCGACAAGCGAGCTCACAGCTACTCAGCAGCTTGTTTGGCGCAGGTCTGAGCTATTTCGGCGGCAGCGGCTCTGGCGGGGCAAGTCAGGCCGGGTACACGGGTACCGACCTTTCAAACTTCACCCCGGGCAGCATTCAGGCCAAGGGTGGCGCCTGGTCGGGCGGTGTGCAGATGTTCGCCGACGGCGGTGCTTTCACCAACACAATCGTCAGCAAACCAACTGCGTTCGGCATGGCCGGGGGCAAGACGGGGGTCATGGGTGAAGCGGGCGAAGAGGCAATTATGCCGCTCACCCGCACAGCCAACGGCAAGCTGGGTGTTTCTGCGGTTGGAGGCGGCGGTGGCGGGGTAAACCTCAGCCTCAACATGCCGATCATCCTGACTGACCAGGAGGCCGGCCGCCCGGACGGCGCCGAGTTCGACGCCGAAATGTTCCAGCGCAACATGGAATCGCGCACCCGGCAAATCGCAAC
>NZ_JACAPY010000048.1:75660-120022 GCF_013385455.1 Pseudomonas sp. G1002 | reverse complement strand
CGCAGTCGACCGAGGACGGGATTAACAACAAATCCCAGTCCTGGCCCGTCACCTTCACCGGAATGAAGTCCCGCATCAAGGACATCATGGACTTCATCGACCGGCACAAGGGTGCAAAGGGCTTCCTCTGGGAGCCACCCCTGGGTGACCTGGGCCTCTACAAGTGCAACGGCTACAAGCCAGTGCACCGCGGCGGCCAGGTTTACGCCATTACCGCGACCTTCGAACAAACCTTTCACCCCTGAGATAACCACCCATGGCACTGATCACGGACATCCAGAAACTGGAGCCCGGCGCCGAAATTCGCCTGTTCGAAATTGACGGTACCGAGTACGGCGCCGATTACCTGCGCTTTCACGGTCACGCCATCCCGCACACGTCCGAGGAGCTGTTGGCCTACGAGCATTCGGAGGAGGACCTGCCGGCCAAGTCGATTTGGTGGCAGGGCGCCGAGTACGCGGCCTGGCCCGTACAGATCGAAGGAATCGGCTCCAACAGCGACGGCACGGCCACCAGGCCGACGTTCGCCGCCGGCAACATCAATGGGCGCGTCACTGCGCTGTGCCTGGCCTTCGAGGACATGCTGAAGTTCAAGCTGACTGTTCGCGAGACCCTGGCCCAGTACCTGGACGCGGCCAACTTTCCCGAAGGCAACCCAACGGCCGATCCGACACAGGAAGGGCTGGAGATCTGGTACATCGACCAGAAAACCAGCGAGGACGGCGAGGCAGTGGTCTGGGAGCTGTCGTCCCCGGGCGAGATCGATAACCACGGACTGCCCGGGCGCCAGATGACCACCTTCTGCCACTGGGCCATGACTAACGGCTATCGCGGGCCAGACTGCGGCTACACCGGTGCAGCCATGTTCGACGATGAGGACAATCCCACGGATGACCCAGCCAAGGACCAGTGCAAGGGGGGCTTGTCGTCCTGCAAGTTGCGCTTCGGCGAGAACAACGAACTTTCCTTCGGCGGGTTCCCCGCCGTCTCCCTGATTGCCCGGAGCTGACCATGCGCAAGCACATCATCGCAGCCATCCAGGCGCACGCGGCGGCCGAGTACCCGAAAGAGTGCTGCGGCCTGCTGCTCGCTGTAGGGCGGGCGCAGAAGTACTACCCGTGCCGGAACATCGCCACGGAGCCGAACGAAGAGTTTCGACTTGATCCTGAGGACTACGCTGCGGCGGAAGACATTGGTGAGGTGATCGGTATCGTCCATTCGCACCCTGACGCCACCAGCTGGCCGTCACCGCACGACCTGGCCATGTGCGAAGCCACAGCCTTGCCCTGGCACATTTTTTCGTGGCCCGAGGGCGACCTGCGCACGATCACGCCAACCGGCAGCACGCCGCTGCTCAAACGTCCGTTCGTGCATGGCGCCTGGGACTGCTGGCAGGTCTGCGCTGACTGGTACCAGCGTGAATGGGGGCTTGAGTTCGAAGCCTTCCAGCGCGTCGATGGCTGGTGGGAGCGCGCGGAGAACGCCAGCCTGTACGAGCAGCATTACGAGGCTGCGGGCTTTGTTCGCGTCGACCGGCCGCAGCGCGGTGATCTGATCGTCATGCACGTAGGGCGGACGGCTCACCCGAACCATGCCGGGATTTACCTAGGCACCGACCCGACGTTACCAGGGGAAGAGTCGGGCACCTTCGGGCCTGGCCCCTTTCTGCTGCACCACCTGTACGGCAGGCCGTCCGAAATTATCGTCTACGGTGGACCCTGGCATGATAGGACGCGACTGATCCTCAGGCACAAAGACGCAAGACAACCAACATGACGCGGCATGCCCGCAAGGGGGGGGATTTATGAATGCGAAAAACTCGAACCAACCGAAACCTGCAGCTCCGTTTCTGGTTGGGAGTGACGGCCGGGTCTATATCAACACGGCGTTGGTTTCGAAAGCGGCCGCCACTACTTTGAATCTTACTTGCCGAGCTCGCGCTGCTTTCTAGTAAACTCTTCCGAGCTAAGCATCACGGTGGGCTTAGCGCTGGGGAAGGTTGTATTGTAAATTTCTTCGATCAACAGATGCCCGTGACCATGTCGCTTAGCACCCTCGACTGCCAGCGCGAGATGGCCTTGTGTTTGCTCAGGCGATAGCTCGGCAGCAACCTTTGCTAGAGCCATTACGGCATCGGTAAGCTGTTTAATCGCTTCTTCAGATGTAACCGTGTAGTTTCCGCTCATTTGACCTCCAGGCCATAAACGCGCCGATATTGGCGCAACCCCAGTCCTTGGGCTTGCAGGCGAAGGACTGGGGAATCCTTTACGCTTTTGTTTGGGTTTTGACGATTAGCCGCCATTTTAAGTCAGGACCGAACACTGTCGGGTGCTGGTGGTGGTTTTGTGGGGGGAATTTGTCACCTTTGTTTGAGGTGATTTCATCGCCACAGCCCTCGCAGCGATAGATGCCAGAGGCCGGAACTATGCTCCCGATCTGGTGTAGGTCGTTCCAGTCGCCGCCGCCGAGAATAGTTGGCGTCTCATGGAAGACGTACTTTGCCGTTTCTTTCGTTACGATCGCCATTTTCCGTCCTGCCCTGGTTAGAAATGAGGCACAAAGCTACTACGTCAAACCCTGGCCCAGTTACTGGCATTCCATCCACGCTGGATGCCTGGCCAGGTCCGAGGTACAGTCCCTCCTTTCCCGGGGAGGACAACTATGAAAATCTGGCTGATGGCTCTGTCTGCTGCGATGCTCGCGGGCTGCGCGGATAGCGGACCTATCAAGGTCGGGCCTGATACATACACGATTTCAACTCGTGTTCCCTTTGGCGGGCCTGCCTCCGCGAAAGGGCAGGCTCTCAAAGAAGCGAACGTATTCTGCGAGTCCCAAGGCCGAGAGATCCTGCTGGATCACATGCAAGCCAGTGAGTGCGCATTACACGGCGGCTGCGGTGAAGCAGAGATTTATTTCTTCTGTATGGCTAAGGGAGATCCGCAGTTGAAGCGCCAAAAATACAGCCCGGACCCCACACAGAAGATTGAAATAGATCAGCGCTGATCAGTTAGGCCTGCTTGGTCCAGCAGCTTAGGTTGGGCTACAGTCCCGCGAAACCAAAGAGGGAACGACATGCGAATTTTGATAGCGGCGGTAGCGGTGGCGGTGCTGGCGGGGTGTGGGACTACCCCCATTCCATCGAGCCAGGCTGATCGAGTTCCAGCAGCGAGACTTAAAGCCTTTCAGGACCCGAAGGCTGGATCTGCCGTCATGGTAGTAACCCGTGATAAGGGTGTGTTTGCAGGCGGCGGATGCTACACGGCAATTTTGATCGATGGGAAGGTTGCCGCGAGGCTTGGTACGGGAGAGACAGCAACTTTCTACCTGACCGAGGGACGCCATATCTACGGTCTGTCTGGTGACGCCGAGGGTGGTGGGTTGTGCGCTGCTCAAATTGGCCAAGCGGTTAGAGAATCAGCCGGAGAGTTTAAGGGCGGTGAGACGCAGAAGTTCAGGGTGTCGGGAGATAGCAGCGCTTGGTTGGAGTTACGCCCCACATCGTTATAAATATTGAAAATTTGACCGCCTATGGGCGGTTTTTTTTCGTCTGGAGATTTTGATGACTTCATTGACAACAATTCGGCTTGGCGGACCTCTTCGCCAGTTTGGAAAGGAATACAGACTTTCGGTTCGCACTCCGGCGGAGGCGGTAAAAGCATTGTGTGTGCAAATCCCAGGCCTTGAACGATTCATCAGTTCGGCCAGCCAGCGAGGCTTGGAGTTTGCGGTATTTCGAGGATCAAAAAATATTCAGGAGGATGAGCTTGGATTTGGTGGTAACGGGGATATTCGAATTGTTCCAGTAATCACTGGGAGCAAGCGGGCTGGCTTACTGCAAACAATCGTAGGTGCAGTGCTCATTGCAGCAGGCTATCTGCTTTCGCCATTTACTGGTGGTGCAAGCATGGCAGTCGTCCCAGCGGGTATCGCCCTTGTCGCTGGCGGCGTCATCCAGATGCTCAGCCCACAGGCTGGGGGGCTCAAGACCAGCGCTGCGCCCGAGAACACACCCGGCTACGCCTTCGGTAGCGCCAAGAACACCACCGCATCAGGCAACCCTGTTCCGCTTTGCTACGGCAAGCGACGGGTAGGAGGCGCGATCATCAGCGCCGCTATCTACGCCGAAGACCAGATGTAGCCAACACCTGAAGCACCGCAGCCGCCCATGAGGCGGTTTTTTATTGCCTGGAGAAAAGCATGGGCGCAGCACGCAAGATTGATATCCACGGCGCCAAGGGCGGCGAAGAGAAGCCAAAAACGCCAACGGAAGCCCCGGACAGTCTGCGCTCGGTGGCCATAGCCAAAATGCTGATCGCAGTGGGAGAGGGAGAGTTCGAAGGAACGCCTACCGCGCGCGATATCTACCTCGATAACACCCCGCTGCAAGACCCTCAGGGCAACATGAACTTCCCGAATGTGAAGTGGGAATGGCGCACCGGTGCGGTAGACCAGACCTATATCCAGGGGATCCCGTCGGTCGAGAACGAAACCACCATCAGCACTGAACTGCGTAGTGGTACTGCGTGGGTTCGCGCAATCAACAACGTCCAGCTTTCGGCAGTGCGGGTTCGCTTCGCCTGGCCAGCGCTCCAGTCTGTGGACGCCGGCGGCAACATCAACGGTTACCGGATTGAGTACAAGGTTGAACTGGCAACTGACGGCGGCGCGTACCAGCAGGCGCTGAGCGAGGCTGTCGACGGTAAGACCACCAGCGTGTACGAGCGCACCCGACGAATCGATTTGCCGAAGGCTACTTCTGGCTGGCTGATGCGCATCACACGACTTACGATCAACCAAAACAACAACAAAATCTCCGACACAATGCAGATCGCCGGCTTCACTGAGGTGATCGACGCCAAGTTGCGGTACCCGAACACCGCGCTGCTCTACATCGAGTTTTCTGCTGAGCAGTTCCGGAGCATTCCGGCGGTGACCGTCGAGACCAAGCTCAAGAAGATGCAGGTGCCGAGCAATTACGACCCGGTATCGCGTTCATACACCGGCATCTGGGACGGCACCTTCAAGCAGGCTTGGACCGATAACGCAGTCTGGATGACCTACGACATCACCACTGCCGACCGCTTTGGTTTGGGCCGGCGCATCAAGCCGTGGATGGTCGATAAGTGGGAGCTCTACCGCATCTCTCAGTACTGCGACCAGTTGGTGCCGGACGGGAAGGGGGGGCAGGAGCCGCGCTTCATCTGCAACCTGAATCTGCAGAGCAAGGCCGATGCCTGGTCTCTGCTGCGTGACATCTCGGCGGTTTACCGGGGCATGACCTATTGGGCCCAGGGCCAGGTGTTCACCCTGTCGGACATGCCGCGCGCCACGGACTTCGACTTCGCCTATACCCGGGCGAACGTCATTGATGGCAAGTTCACCTATTCCAGCGCGTCGGAGCGCACCCGCTATTCCCGGGCTTTGGTCAGCTACGACAACCCGCTGAACAACTACGACACCGACGTCACCGCAGTGACAGACCAGAAGCTGCAGCGGCGCTACGGCGACAACCCGCTGGAGATCAGCGCGATCGGCTGCACTCGTGAGTCGGAGGCGCAGCGCCGCGGCAAGTGGGCCTTGCTCACCAACTCCAAGGACCGGGCTGTCACCTTCAAAGTGGGCTTGGACGGGCGTATCCCGCTTCCTGGCTACGTAGTTCCGATCGCCGACGAGTTGATCGCTGGCCGGCCGGTGGGCGGACGTATCTCTGCGGTGAACGGCAAAGTCATCACCCTGGACCGCGACACCCAGGCCAAACCCGGTGATCGGCTGATCCTCAACCTGCCCGACGGCAAATGCGAGGGGCGCACCGTGCAACTGGTCAGTGGCCGGCAGGTCACAGTAACCACAGCGTACTCCGTGGCGCCTGAGCGTGAACTGGTGTGGGCGCTCGACGCTGACGACCTGGCCATCCCGCTGTACCGGGTGACCAGCGTTTCCCGGCCAGAGCCTGGCGTGTTCGAAATCTCGGCCGTGCAGTACGACCCGAGCAAGTTTGCGCACATCGACACCGGCGCCCGGCTGGAAGAGCGGCCGATTAGCGTTGTCCCGATCACCGTGGTTCCGGCACCGGCCAGCGTCATGCTGACATCCAGCTACGCCGTGAACCAGGGCATCGCCATCAGCACCATGAACATCTCGTGGCCAGCCGTGAATGGCGCGACCGCCTATGACGTGGAGTGGCGCAAGGACAGCGGCAACTGGATCAAGCTGCAGCGCACCGGTTCGACCAGCGTCGACGTCACCGGCATCTACTCGGGCGCCTACGTGGCCCGGGCGCGCTCGGTGAGTGCCTTCGAAATCTCTTCGATTTGGAAAAGCTCGAACCTGACCAATCTGGAAGGGAAGGTCGGCCTTCCGCCGGCAGTGTCGTTCCTGACCACCACCAGCGAACTGTTCGGCATCGGCCTGAAGTGGGGCTTTCCTGCTGGAGCCGAGGATACCCAGCGGACAGAGGTCTGGTATGGCCCGGCCAATGATTTGTCGGTGGCCACCAAGCTGGCGGACCTGGCTTATCCGCAAGCTGACTACCGCATGCAGCAGTTGTTGGCGGGTGCAACCCTGTTCTTCTGGGCGCGCCTGGTGGACCGTACCGGCAACATCGGTCCGTTCTATCCGGTGGTGAATGGTGTGATTGGGCAGGCCAGTTCGCAGGCCGCACCCATCCTGGACCTGATTACCGGCCAGATTGGTAAAACCGAACTGGCTCAGGAACTGGTCAAGGAGATCGAACTGATCTCCGGCGACGGCCCGGGGTCGGTGAACGATCGCTTGGAGCAGGCCAAGCAGGAACTGGAAGACCTGATCGATCAGATCACGGACGCCCTGGTCTACGATCCGACCAAAACCTATGCCGCCGGCGACGTAGTGCGGCAGGGCCAGCACCTGTACCAAGCCATCGCGCCGGTACCGAAAAACACTATGCCTCCCAATGCCCAGTACTGGTTCGATATCGGCACCATTGCCGAGACAACCCAGGCCATGGCGTTGCAGATCCAGCAGAACAAGGCGTCCATCGACACCGTGGACGGCAAGGTCACGGCACAGGCATCGGCGCTGCAATCGCTTCAGGCAAGTTGGAGGGAGGACAGCGGGGAGGGCGACCTGGCGGACGCCCTGAAAGGCTGGGATGCCACCGCCAAGTTCGCTGAGCAGGTCAAGGTTCAGGCCTCGGACAACCGAGCGCTGGTTGAGCGCACTACATCGCTGGATGCGGCGGTAGGGCAGAACAAGGCCGGGATCACCTCGCTTGAGCAGGTGGTAGCCACTGAAACCCTTGCTACGGCGACACGATTGGATCAGCTGAAAAGCAGTGTCGACGGCAACACAGCTGCCATTGGCAGTGAGGCCGCGACCCGGGCCGACGGCGATTCCGCCCAGGCCGCGCGATCCGACCTTATCCAGGCGAAGGTTGACGAGAATTCGGCAGCCGTTCAGACGGTCACCGATTCCCTTTCCGACACCAACAAGGCCGTCGCCTCACAGTCCACCACGCTTCAGGCTGTTGTGGGTGGCGGTCGCGACGGTACCGACGAGGGAGACCTGGTCAGCGCTATCAGCGAGGTGAAGAACAAGGCCGCGATCCAGGTCACGGCCAGGGCCCAGGCTGACACCGCCGGCAAGCTGTCTACGATGTGGGCAGTCAAAATGCAGATCAATGCCAATGGTCAGTATGTTGCCGCCGGGATTGGGCTGGGTATCGAGCAGGGCGCTGATGGTTTGCTGCAAAGCCAGTTCCTGGTGAGTGCTGATCGATTTGCCGTAGTGAACACAATCGATGGTGGTGCTTTCACCACGCCGTTTGTAGTTCAGGGCGGCCAGGTGTTCATGAGCTCCGCCATGATTCAGGACGGGACGATCACCAACGCCAAGATCGGCAACTACATCCAGTCGAACAATTACCAGGCAGGTATTGCCGGCTGGAAGTTGTTCTTCGACGGGACGTTTGAAATCAATAGCTCGCTCGGCGGCCAGGCACGCCAGGTAATCAACAACGCCGGTGGCAAGGTGTTCGATGAGAACGGAGTGAAGCGATACCAGTGGGGGGATCTTTCAGCATGAGCCATGGGGCGAGAGTTTGGGGGGCTACGGGCCTCCTTGAATTGGATGAGACCTCTTTCACCGTGCGCGTTATCTATTCAGCCCTAGTAACCCGGCCTGCTGGCACGCTGTATAGCGACATAGCGGTGCCTGGTTGTGATCCGGCCACCTGCAGCGCGGTGTGCGTTCCAACCGCGCCATACCCTGAAGACCCTAGCGCACAGAACTTGAACGCAATCCAATATGAGCCTCAAGTCATGTCAGGGGTGGTAAGGGTCTGGTGGGTTAATCGAAGTATAAGCCCGTCATCTCCGCCGGCCCCCGGGCTGGCTACACAGAGGCTTCTAGTGATGAAGTACCGATAATGCCGTCTTATGGAATGTCGTTTACCAACGACTCAGGTGTCGTAGTCATCGATTCGGAGTTTGCCAGGTTGGTCGTCCTGTACAAAGGCGACTACAGCGGCCCTATCGTCTTCCCTGCGCCGATAACTACCCAAGAACCACCCTTGGTATTTGTTCGACCCAATGCCTCGGTAACCATAAGTTACGCCAAGATAACCGGCACCGCAGGCAACTGGACAGGCTTCTCATTTTTGGGAATGGGCTCTGGAAAGTTTTTCGTAGCCTCGTTCGGCGGGGCAACTCCCACTGCAAGGTACGGGTTTAGATTGTGGGATGGTCAAGGCAAGTTGCTAGTTGATAGCGGGACACCGTGCGCTCAGTTCACCCGCACAATCTCGGCTTGGACCTACATTGGCTCTAGCACAACCCCGCAGGGTCAGACGCAGGTCAACTTTACAGCGCCATCCCCACTGGACTCCGGCGATTACATCATGATCAACAACATAGGGATGGACGTCAGTGCCGGCTCTAGCAAGGGCGCTAAGTTGTACTGCGTGTGGGACTACGCAAACAACCGGATTGTGATGTTTACGATTGGAGTCTCTAACGCTGCGACATTTTATGTGCCCGTGGTGTTCGCTAAGCCAGTGATTTAGCCGTTAACCAGACAATTCAATATCCAATAGCCGCCCTGAGCGGTTTTTTATTTCCTGGAGAAAAATATGCCTTGGTACAGAGCCGGCACCGTTGCAGTTGCATTGAATTCGAACACCGTCACCGGCACCGGCACGTCGTTCAGTGCCAACGGTCGCGTGGGTGACGCATGGACTGGGCCCGATGGGCGCTGGTATGAGGTGACCAACATCGCCAGCAACACTGTGCTGACCATCTCGCCGAACTACCTGGGGGCAACAGTCTCCGCGGGTACGTACGCCCTGGCTCCGATGCAGGGTTACGTGAAGGACTCAGCCGATCAGCTCCGGCAGATCGTCAACCAATGGGGCGCGACCCTGGCGGGCCTCGGTACGGTCTCTACGCAAAACGTGGTTCCTGTGACCATGGGCGGTACTGGAGGCACCAGCCAGGCCACAGCCCGCGCTGGCTTGGGGCTTGGTAGCGCGGCGGTGGCCGCCATTGGCTACGAGAACGGAAACGTCGCAGACGCTTACGCAACTGGCAGAACACGCACAAGCGTGGTTCAAAGCTGGTTGACGAACGCTGTACATGGGCTCGATCCAAACCTCTACCCGCCAGGCTCTCCGGGCATGCCGTCCGGCGGTACGGGCTACTTTTACAAGCAGATTTTTCGGCACTCTGATGGCTCTAACAGGCTGACGGTTGCCTGGCCTTATGGGCTTGCTGGCAATTCGGGCACCATCAAGTTTCAGTCGATTTACGACGGTGCCGTAACACCTTGGATTGAGATCTACCACACCGGGAACACCACTCGCGCCGCTGACGGCACACTCAAGGCTATCTAAATGACCACTCGCGCAGCAGTAAACATTCTCGGTGCCGACGGCGCCGTCATCAATGTCACGTCTTTGGGCGTTAACACCATCACCACCGAGCACCCGGGCCCTGGCCAGTATCTGGTGCACGGAACCCTCGGGATGGTTCCACCACCAGAGGGTTGGGGCTACGTCTTAAACCAGGTCGACGCGGCTTGCTCAGTAGCCATCAGTTACAACGAAGGCGCGCTGGCCGTAAGCGTTGCCAAGGATGGTGAGCCCGCTGACTTGGCGCACAGCATCACTTTGCATGTGGCCGTGGACTCTTTGCCCGTCCAGGTGGTGCCGGAGCTGACAGCACCTGCAGCTGACCCGCTGGAGTTGGCTCAGGCCGAGATCACCCGGCTGCGGGCGGTCGCTGACTATGCGATCGCGCCACTTCAGGACGCGGTGGATGTCGACGAAGCCACGGACGCAGACCTCGCGGCGCTCAAGTCCTGGAAGAAATACCGAGTAGCGCTGAGCCGGGTTATCGAGCAACCGCAATACCCGGATGCCATTGAGTGGCCCGTGGTGCCCGTGTAACTGCCAAACGTTTACCGCCACCCGCCTTGAGCGGGTTTTTTATTGCCTGGAGAAAAATATGCGCACATCGAAAAAGGGCGTGAGCCTGATCAAATCCTTCGAGGGCCTGCGCCTCAAGTCTTACCAAGACTCGGTTGGCGTCTGGACGATCGGCTACGGCGCCACGCGAGGTATCAGCGCCGGCATGACCATCACAAACGACCAGGCTGAGCGGATGCTAGTGAACGACATTGAGCGCTTTGAGCCGGAGATTGAGCGCCTGGTAAAGGTTAGCCTCAATCAAGCGCAGTGGGATGCGTTGATGAGTTTCACCTACAACCTCGGCGCTGCCAACCTGGCCTCGTCGACGCTGCTGAGGCTGCTCAACACCGGCGACTATGCCGGAGCTGCCGAGCAGTTCCCGCGCTGGAACAAGGCAGGCGGCCAAGTACTGACAGGCCTCATTAAGCGCCGAGCTGCCGAGCGGGCAATGTTCTTGGGGGCAGCATGAAGCCGGCGCAGAAGCTGGCAGGCTTGGTGGTTCTGATCCTGGTGCTTGTGGTAAGCGCCGTCGGCGTGACCTGGCAGGTGCAGGACTGGCGGTATGACGGGAAGCTGGCAAAGCAGGCCGGGCAGTTCCAGGCAGACCTCAACGCGATCGGCAATGCCGCTAACGCCCAGGCGCGCGCCGAGCAGGACAAGCGCCTGGCCACCGAGCAGCAACTGGCCGCCTCCGACCAACAACACACCAAGGAATTATTCGATGCCCAGCGCAACCAGGCTCTGCTGCGTGACCGCCTTGCTACTGCTGATGTGCGGCTGTCAGTCCTTCTCGACGCCGCGGATTCAGTCAGTGGCTGCGACGTGCCTGCCGCCCCCGGCGCCGTCGGCGTGGTTCATGCAGCCCGTCGAGCCCAACTTGACACAGCGCATGCTCAAAGAATTATCGCCATCACCGATGCCGGAGACCAAGGATTGATCGCCCTGCGAGCCTGTCAGGCCTACCTAAAAGAGGTTTCTACACCGAAGTAAAAGGAGCGGCCGGGCAGGATGCGTCAACATCCACCCGGCCACCTTCCCCGCAGAACGTCCCTGCAAGTCCAGCCAAGACTCCTGTTTCGTGCACAAAGCGGAGCGAGCCTTGCACTGTTTATCCATTCAGTTTTATTGAGGTAAGTGTTTTTTTACCAAGAGACTGATATTCGTTGACATTGCTCTCAGTCATATTAAATGTTGCAATTATCAAATTATTATCTGATAGCATATATAGCTGCATATTCAATATGTCAGCATCGAGCCCCTTCGATGTAAATGTTATAAGCCATGCCTTATTGCCCCCAGCCTCGATCTGTGAAGCTTGAGGTGCTAAGTTTTTCATGGCGATTAAAATATTATCTTTGATTTCATCAATTCCAACTAGTTCCGGTTTTTTTAACTTTGATATGCCAAAAGATACAGAGCCGCTTTCATTGCTGTAAATAACCTGAGGTCTTCTTTTTGATGGATATTTAATTTCAGCTAGCTTTTCAGATAATGGTGTGAATTGCGTTGGTATTTCAACACTTAAGCCTAAAGATTTGATGTTCTCTAATCTCATGTTTGCGTCTAGCGCTGAAGCACTTGCCGAAAACATTAATAATAAGATAAATGCGGCTATATTTTTCCGTAGTTCAATCACGTAGTTAATCCTCAATCTTACCATTACATCTCTGCTTCGGTTTCAATCGTGACTGCTACCGGGGTGGAGGAGTCGCGAGTGCTTTTCCTACGGTATTCGGTAATGAATTTTACTCGGTCGTCCTGGAAAAAGAGCAGGATTGAACCAGAGCGTGGATGGGGAACGTGGTGCTAGAAACTGCTTAACCAGTAGCTCTTTTAAGCCCCGTTGAAACGTTTTTTCGCTCATATCCATGGATATCCCAGACAGTCCGTCGTTAAACCAAGCTAGCTCGATGCTTTCTGCAAAAACCTGACGCATATACGCTACCTATAGCAAGTCCTATTGACTGAGCGGTTGTCGTTGGTGTGTTAAATCCGGCAACCGCTCCTGTCATTATTGCGGATGCAGCACCTCTAAGGGTCGCCGGCTGTCCTGCGCCAGCGTAGGCTCCTACGCAAGCTAACCCAGCTTAACCCAACGCATGTTCAAAGAGTTATCGGCATCACCGACGCCGGGGATAATGCCGTGATCGCGCTGCGGGCGTGCCAGGCGTACGTCAGGGCGATTGCGCACTGAGGATGATGAGCTACGCTTTTGGCTTGGATGCTCAGGACGGCAATTCTCCATTAAAACTGACAGGCACTTATGGACAAGCAGCTGGCAGGGCTCTCTTTTCTTTTGACGCTGGGGTGGGTCGTTGCTGTGGTGGGCGTCATGTGGTTTTTCGGTAGATGAAGAAAACTGTAGGCGGGAACTGGCTCTGTATTCAATGGCTCCCATGAGTACACCCATTTGGATATACAGGCATGAGCATCGGTGCAAGATTGAAATCTGAACGCCTTAGACTTGGATTGTCCCAATCTGCCATCGGTGCGATTGGTGGCGTGGAAGTGAATGCTCAGGGAAGGTATGAGAACGGTATTCGTCTTCCGCGGGCGGATTACCTGGCATCGGTCGCGGAATCCGGCGTCGATATTCTGTACGTGATCACTGGAAAGCGCACCGAAAACGGTAACGCGGATTCGGCCAAAGCTGCTGAGGCACTGGACAGCGCCACGGAATGTCTTGAAAAGGCGAAAGAACTCATTCACTGAATTTTCTGTATCAGCTCCGGTCCTTTGTTCCGTACATTACCTACGGCCGTGTCGACCTTGAACCACTCGAAGGCCTCGGCCGGCTCGCCCTGGTGCAGAACCATCTGCTCGGCGCGCTCCTTGGGCGTGGCCGGGTCCAGCCATTCCCTAGCCAGGTCCGGCGTCAGCACCACGGGCCGCCGGTCGTGGATGTCCACCATTCCGCCGGCGCTGTCGGCGGTGATGATCACGAAGCCGTCATGCTCGCCTGGGCCTTCGTCGCTGTCGGGCAGTTGGCCAATGGCGGCGCACAGCACCGGCGCGCCATTCCGCCGGCGGATCAGGTAGGGCTGTTTCTTCGGCCCGCCTTCATCCACCCACTCAAACCAGTTATCGACGGGTGTGATTGCCCGGTGTGGCCAGATCGCGCGGAAGAACGGGCCGTGGGCCACCTTCTCTACGCGGGCATTGATCGGTGCAGCACGGTCCTTGGCCCAGTGCGGTCGCCATCCCCAGCGCACCAGGTCGGCATGCAGCAGATCGCCCTGCAGGTGGAGCAGGGCGACTTGGGTTGTCGGCGCGACGTTGTACCGCTCCAGGGGCAACTCACCCACGGAGTTCGCCAGTGCATTTGGCATGCTCAGCGCTGCAACGAAGTCATGAATGCCGCTGTACTGGGAAAGTCTTCCGCACATAGTCGTCTCCGCTCGTCGGCCCCAATGAACAGCCTGGGCCAGCCAATCTCTACACTGTAGACACTGGCCCCGGGTATTCGTCATGGCAATAAACATCGATCAGATCAACGCAATGGAGGCGTGGTTTTCCCTGCGAAACAACCCGGACTTCAACTCAGCCACACCGGAGGAGCATTACGAGAGGCGCTTGGCGTTGGCTGACGCCATGAAAGAGCGCGGCGCAATCGACAGCGGCGAGTGGCGGGAACTGACCGAAGCGGCCGTCGTCGCGTACGCAGATGAGTTGGGCTGACGCGCCCGCTTGTCAGATATCTCTTACAGCAAATTGACCGCAAGCCATCTGCGATATTAACTGTACATTCGTACAGTGTCTGTAAAAGGCTGCGTCATGAGCTTCTCAATTTTAGGTCCTATCGCCGAGGGTGGCACGAAGCTGCCCTTTTGCTCTTTTCGGGTACCCGCCGGCTTTCCATCGCCGGCGGCCGATCACATCGAGCAGCACATCTCATTGGATGAGGTTTTAAATATCAGGGCTCCGCACGTCTATCTGATCGCCATCACTGGCGAGAGCATGCAGGGCGCGGGTATTTTTGAGGGTGACTTGGCGGTCGTGGACCGATCTATTGAGCCGGCCCACGGGCACGTGGTCGTGGCGCTGCTGAACAATGACCCCATCTGCAAACGCCTGTGTAAGCGCGGGAAAGAGGTGATCCTTCTGTCGGAGAACCCGAAATACCCGGCGCGGTACATTTTGGAGGGCGACGAGCTGTCGATCTGGGGCGTAATCACCAGCACCGTGCGCAGCCATGTCTGAGTCGCCACCTGTCTTTGCACTAATCGACTGCAACAGCTTTTATGCAAGCTGCGAGCGTGTGTTCCGCCCCGACTTGGCGAAGGTGCCCATTGTGGTGCTCAGCAACAACGACGGCTGTGTCATCGCCCGAAGTTACGACGCAAAGCCTTTCATTAAGATGGGCGAGCCGTATTTCCAGATCAAGCACAAGCTCAAGCAGCACGGCATTGTCCCATTTTCCTCAAATTACGCCCTGTACGGGGACATGAGTGAGCGGGTCATGACGCTGATCGAGAGCATAGTGCCCGCCGTCGAGATCTACAGCATTGATGAGGCCTTCGCCGACCTGACCGGTATTGGTGGCCTGGATGTCCTCGGGCGCCAGATCCGCGCACGGGTATTTCAGTGCACTGGAATCCCGGTGGGCGTCGGAATCGCCCATACAAAGACCTTGGCCAAGCTGGCCAACCACACAGCGAAGCGCCTGCAGGCCCAGACCGGCGGCGTGGTGAATATCACCGACCCGGTAAAGCGTGACTGGGTATTGCGCAACACCGACGTTTCGGAGGTGTGGGGTGTCGGCAGAAAGATGAAACTTCACCTGGACACCATGGGCATCAAGACAGCGATGGACTTGGCCAAGGCCGACCCCTGGACGCTCCGCAAAAAATTCAGCGTGGTAATCGAGAAGACCGCCCGCGAACTGGCCGGCACCTCATGCCTGGAGCTGGACGAGCCCGACCCACCCAAGCAGGAAATCTGCTGTAGCCGGATGTTCGGAAAGCGCCTGACCGAGCTGCCGCCGATCAAGGAGGCGGTGGCCACCTACATGATGCGCGCCTCTGAAAAGCTGCGAGCTCAAAACTCGCTGTGCAAAAAGGTCCGTGTATGCATCCGAACAGGCATGTTTAACCCCGAAGAAGCCAAGTATGCCAATGGGGTAGTGGTGGACATGCCGTACCCGACCGACGACGTGCGCCTGCTGACCAAGGCCGCCGTCGATGCGCTCGACCACATCTACCGCCCAGGCTTCAAATACAGCAAGGCCGAGGTGATGTTGCTCAACCTGTGCCAGCCAGGCGAATACACGGACGATCTATTCGCGGTGTCTCAGCCGGCCGAGGCCACCCGAGTGATGACCGTGCTGGACCAGATCAACGACAGGTGGGGAAGCGGGACGCTGCGGTCGGCCAGTGTGCCGACGAACCCCGACTGGGGAATGCGCCGGGAAATGATGAGCCAGAGCTACACCACGAAGCTCGATCAGCTGTGGTCGGTTGCTTGCAAGTAGTGATGCGCTCAGGGCCAGATCAACATCACTCGGGCGACATGAGGACCGCCAGAGTCAGCTTGATGAACTCCTCGTTCTCATCAATGGTGTGCAGAGCGCCGCGCACGTTCTCGGCTACATCGGCGGCGCCACGCTGCTCGACCCAGTTCGATAGCTCCATGATGGAAGCCTCAAGGGCAAGCTGGTTTTCGTAGAGTTTGGAGAGCAGGGAAGGGAGCAGGTCTGAATTGGGCATTGGCGTTCCTCTGGTGGAGTGAACAGCGTAGCAGCAGGCGAACTATGCTTTTGCCTTCTAAGCTCCATGGCCATGCGACGGGCGGCTGCCAAGGTGGCAACGATGCGTGAACCACGTCTCAAAAATCAAACTAACATGTACTAACTTGAACGTTTTTACATTTAGGTTCCCTAAGCCACATCGCTGCGCCGAAAGGCCTCTATCCATTGGTTTTAAAGGGTCACGTGATGATCTCTACCTTAGAGTTACGCCATATAATTGAGACGGCGTTCCTTCCCACCCGGTGCGTGTGCTCGATCAGGTATGACTCACTCAACATTCAGCTGATCGACCCTATGACTCAGCAGGAATTGTTGACGGTCGCCGGGGTTGATCCAAAAACGTTGGGATCAAGCCGCGCAATCGCCAGGCTCGTTGCGGAGATAAAAGAAGAGGTCAGACTTCGAGGGGATGCTGCGCTGGAGGAAGTTGGCCAAGCCTGAAAAGGCAGCCCGCTCTTGTTCAGAGTTTTTGGGTATGTGTTCGATCGGCAGGACGCCGGGGAGGGGTTAATTCCTTTCCGCAAAAAAATGCCGGCCCTTGAATTTGCTGGGCTGTAGAGGGTCATTTTTATCTCTGATGCGGAAAGGAATTGCTTCTATGTCTATGTATTTAAAGGATTAGTTTTCGGACTTAAAATCCCCCGCTCGTAAGGGCGTGCCGGTTCGATTCCGGCTTCGGGCACCATCTAAAACCAAGGGTTTGCGGGCGAAAGCTGATGCAAGCCCTTGTTTGTTTCCGGTCGGCAATTTTTCAACAGGTCCGCAATCCACTTCGTTTGCGAGGCTTCCTTGCCTTCTGCGTTGCAGATGCACCGCCCGGTCATCGCAACAGTACTGCGCTACCTCAACCTCAGTTCTTCGCCCGGCTCAATGGAAATTCGTACCGGCGCTTATCGATAAAGATCGAATAACGTAATCCTCCGTCGCCGCTCGGCTGAAGAATGCTGTGGGTCTTGGATTTATGGAAAGGGTGGCTGTAAAGAGAGGGAAGGTCTGAATAGGCATAGCTTTCAAAATGCAGTTCGTCGCCTACCCAATGCACCTCGTTGTACAGGAAGTGCCAGTTTTTGCTGGAAGCCATGTAGAGGTAGGCACTGCCGTTGGGACCCATGATGACTTCTACCTCCAGCTCGCCTTTGTCATTTGCCCACTTGCCAATATATCGCTCCATACCGGAGTGGGCAGGTATCCCGGGATCCGCTACAAAGTCACTGGCCTTGAAAGGGGTTTTGCGCGCAGCTTCAGCGGCGGCGTTTGGATAAAGGGCACACAGCGGTGCGACGTTACTGACTTTTACGTAGTTGAAGGTCAGGCTCGTATCCGAAACATCCATGCTCAGCGTCATGGTCTGCGGGTCGAATGCCAGGACCTTCAGGTCGAAGTTGTCTGAAGGTGATTTGAGATGGATGACCTTTCCATCGTCGGACACCTTGAAGTCGCTCACTTCTTTTTCCTGGTGCTTCCCGGGTTCAGCGCAGTTGAATGGATGCAAGGTGGCCTTGGCATCTGCGCTGTATTCGACCACGTTGGCAATTCCGTTGCGCAGAGGAACCATGGCCCAGATGCCAACTACGTTATCTTGAGTCGCCAGCGCGTGCGTCGAAGGCTTGGCGCCATGGTTGGCACACCCGGTCATCATCAAGGTGGCCAGGGAAATTGTCAGAACGTTGATCCGCATCGGGCTTATCCATAAGAGTGTTCGCATTGATCCATCTGTCGCGGTTGGCGACCTTCTGGCAGGCAAGCATCATAAGGGATCGTTACGCTACGGTGCAGACCCAGAGGTGATTCTGCCGATAGGGCGCGCGGGTGAAGTGAACATCTGAGACCAGATGCATGCCTCGCTCTTGCAAGGCTTCGGTCAGTTGTACGAGTGTCTCTGCCTGGATAGTCATTGCTGTTACCTCGTCAGATTTACTGCGTTCATAATTCTTGACCGGCCGGGCAACTGGCTAATTCAAATTTTCTACAACGTTGATTGACGTGTGGTTGCTTCAGTTCTTTTGCTCCCGCTCCCAGGATAAGCGCGACCTGAAAATATGCGGGCAGTGGTGCTCATTCACCCGAGGTGACCTACAGTGAGACATCGCGCCGGTATGACATGAGGAGATCCTATGTCCACTTTCAAGCTGACTTCGCGCATCTTCAGTACGCCCCGTCACACAACGCATTATCTGGAGTCGGGACCTGCCGATGGGGCATTGATGATGTTCCTGCATGGTTGGCCCGAACTCGGTTTGATCTGGCGTGCACAGATGGAAGCGTTCGCTGCCCAAGGCTGGCACTGTGTCGCACCCGACATGCGCGGCTATGGCGGCTCTTCGGCGCCGGCCGCGATCAATGCGTACACGATTGAAAACATCGTGGCAGACATGGCAGAGCTGCATGACCATCTCGGTGGAACGCCAGCCATCTGGGTGGGCCATGATTGGGGCAGCGTCGTGGCCGGTGAACTGGTCGCCCATGAACCTCAGCGCAGCCGCGGCGTGGTGCTGGTTTCGGTCCCGTACTTTCCTTCCACGAACGCGCTGGCGACGCTCATACCGCTGGTTGACCGACGGATTTACCCGGTCGACCAGTATCCAGACGGCCAATGGGACTATTACCGCTACTACAACACGCACTTTGCGTCCGCCGTGGCTGATCTTGACGCGGACAAAGCAGCATCGCTGTCGTCGATTTATCGAAGAGGCGACCCTGCAAGCATCGCCAGGGTCGCCTCCAATGCAGAAGTGACCCGCAAAGGCGGGCGGTTTGGCGAAGCGCACCGGGCTCCCCCGACTCCACCAGACCCGGCGCTCTGGCCCGAGACGGACTTCGCGGTACTGGTGCGCACGTTCGAGGAGCATGGTTTCCGCACGCCCTGCGCGTGGTATCTGAACGACGACGCCAATATCGAATACGCCCATCGCGCACCCGATGGCGGCCGCCTGTCCATGCCCGTCCTGTTTGTGAACGGTGATTACGACCCGATGAACACCATCAACGGCAATCAGTTGGGCGATCCAATGCGCGCGGCCTGCGCAGACCTCACAGTGACGAGCCTGCCTGGCGGGCATTGGCTGCCGGTGGAGTGCAAGACCGAACTCGTCGCGGCCATAAGTCGCTGGCTGATGCTCACGAAATTCGTGCCCCATCAGTAAGCCCGGATCACACCTTGGGATGGGTGAGTCGGGTACCGGCACGCGTGCCGGTAGTCAGCGTCGTGGCTTGTGATCAACTGTGTTTTGGCTTCTTTCTTGACCGGGTTTGCCGTGATGAGATCTCGATCCACGTCGGCGCATGATCACTGGCATGCTCTTCACCCCGTACCCATGCATCTACGCCGACGTTTTTCAGGTACGGGGCGAGTACCGGGTTGAGCAGCAGATGGTCGATGCGCAGCCCGGAATTCTTCTGCCAATGCTGACGGAAATAATCCCAAAACGTGTACACCCGCTCTTCCGGGTACAGCTGCCTCAGCGAGTCGATCCAGCCCTGGGAAAGCAACCTTTGAAAGCACTCACGGCTTTCTGGCTGGAGGAGGGCATCCTTGAGCCATGAGCGGGTGTTGTAGATGTCCAGGTCGGTGGGCACCACGTTGTAGTCACCCGCGAGGACCACCGGATGTTCGCTGGCCTGCAGTGTTGCGGCGTGGGAGATCAGGTGTTCGAACCACGCGAGCTTGTAATCAAATTTTGGCCCGGGTTGCGGGTTTCCGTTGGGCAGGTACAGGCATCCGACAATCACGCCATGGACAGCCGCTTCCAGGTATCGAGACTGCGAGTCGTCCTTGGCTCCCGGCAAGCCCTCATGGATCAAAAGGGGTTCGGAATCCCGCGCGAGAATTGCCACTCCGTTCCAGGAAGCCTGGCCATGGTGCAATGAGCCATAGCCCGCCGCCTCAAGTTCTCCAGCGGGGAACGCGTTGTCCTGAGCCTTCAGTTCCTGCAGGCAGACGATGTCCGGGCGCTCCTTTTCCAGCCACTGCAGAAGGTTGGGCAGTCGCGTCTTTATGCCGTTGACATTGAATGTCGCGATCTTGAGGTTCTGCATGGCGTCGGTCCTTCAATGTGCCGGGTGCGCCGGGTGTTCGGCCACCGTGGGGGTAGGGGGACTACCCTTGCTCATTTGGCGATGTCCCCTATACCGGTTTAGTCGCAAAGCCTCTTTTCGACTACAGCAAGCCGGCTTTTGCTCACTGACATTACGACCGGAACCTGTTTTTGAAACGACCATTGGTGTCATTTTCCGGTTGTGCCCCCGACTGGTTCAACGCTCACTGATCCTGCAGAAGCACTTCGCGGCAGACCGAGAGGGGGCAGGTTGTTCAGGCGGGCTGTCGGAACGTATGATCGCAGCGAGCGCCCTTTTCCGGGCGCTGAGACTCACCCTTTGAAGGACATGAGCATGGAAAAGCACTTCGGTAATTCAGGCCTGTTCAAGGCTGCTTCGTATCACTGCATCACGCTCCTGGGCAGCGGCATTGCTCGCTGGGAGCTGAAAAATATTGCGTTGAATACGAAGGAGTTTTTGATATGTCCAAAGAACTACTCGGAGTTTCTGCTCTAGGGTTGATGGTGGTGGGGGAGTTTTGTGCAATCTACAGCGAGGTGGTAACCGCCAGGCTTGCCCAGACAGGGCATGGTTCATGGGAGGCGTTCGTCCTTCCCGTTGTGCTGATGTGTTTTGCCGGGCTTTGCCTGTTGGGTGCGTATTGGCTGGGGTACGTGGCGGTCGGTGATATCTGGGTCGTCACCGTGGTCTCAGTCACCTCCCTGTTGCTGCTTGAGCCCGTGGTGGTCTGGGCGCTGTTCCATGAAGCACCAGGGCGTGGCGCACTGATCGGGTTTGTCCTCGGCGCCTTGGGCATGCTTGCTACTGTATTGCTTTGACTCCGCCCTCTGGCCCGGCAATCAAACGCCGGGCCAGCTCGCCTCAAATGGTCACAGCTTCATCTTGAAGCCTGTGTGGGTTGGCAAGAACCCCAGGGACTCATAAAACCTATGAGCATCTGGCCGCGTACGATCACAGGTAAGCTGGATCAGTTGGCAGTGGCGCTGACGTGCTTGCTCAAACGACCATTCGAAGAATTGCCGGCCCAATCCGCTCCCACGCATTCGCTCGTGCACGCGGACGGCTTCGATTTGAGCTCGCCATGCGCCCCGATGAGAAATATTCGGAATGAAAGAAAGTTGGAGAGTACCGACCACCTCTTCATCAGCCACAGCGACGGCAAGAAACTGGTTCGGGTCTGCGTTGATGGCCTCAAACGCTCGTGTGTAGGAACTCTGAAGCGGAAGACTGCTATCTTCTCGAACAGCCCCCAGGGAGTCATTTGCCAGCAGCAAAACAATGAAAGGCAAGTCGTCGATACTGGCGCGTCGTATGGTCAGATTCGTCACAACGGTTTCCTGAGGTGCGGTGGTATAGAGGAACCCAGCCGATGGGGGCATTCGCATCCAAACATAACATTCATCCACGGAGCAACGAGCCCATGTCAAATACCGCTGGCATGTTCATCCGTCAGTTCTTTCACGGTACCCGGGCCGACCTGGAGCCGGGCGATCTGATCCGCGTCGGCTACCCGTCCAACTTTACAGAAGGTAAAGCACTGTCCTGGGTTTACTTTGCGGGCACGCTGGATGCCGCCATCTGGGGGGCTGAGCTGGCGCTCGGCAGTGGGCGGGAACGGATTTATGTTGTGGAGCCAACGGGGGCAATCATGGATGACCCCAACGTGACGGATAAGAAGTTTCCCGGCAATCCCACGCTTTCCTATCGCTCCACTGACCCTTTGCGCGTCGTGGCGGAGGTCACGAAATGGCACGGGCATCCGCCTGAACGGTTGCAGCAGATGAAGGACAATCTCGCGCGCTTGAAGGCCGAGGGTCGCGACGTGATCATTGACTGATATCATCGGGCACAAGCCGGCGTCACCCGATCGCCAAGTGGCTTTCCTTAACTGTTCCAGCAGGTGCTCCCATGCAGAATTCCCCTCCTGAAGGCCTACCTACCTATCGGATCCTGACAGGCAAGGACGATGCCTCCTTCTGTCACCGGGTCTCTGAAGCGCTTGCGCTGGGTTACCAGCTTTACGGCTCGCCAGCGGCAACCTTCAATGGCGAGTACGTGGTGGTGGCACAGGCTGTCGTTTGGAACGCCGATAACAACACTACTGTCAGGAACTGACGCGGGCTTGAATTAAGGTGAGTTCTCTCACTCCTGTCAGGTCAAATGATGAAATTCTCGTCTGTTCGTCTCGTTACCAACCACTTTGAACGGCTCGTTCAGTTCTATCACAACCTCTCGACTGTCGAGCCAAGGCACCTGGCTGACGGGTTCGCTGAAATTCACCTCGACGGCGTCGTCCTGGCCATAGCCGATGAGCGCCTGGTCCGCCTTCACAACGATGGACTGGCAGTCGCCGCCAGCAACCGTTCGGCGATCCTAGAGTTTCAAGTGGACGATGTGGAGGCCGTCCTGCTGCGTATCGGTCGGGCTGACGTGGTGATGCCAGTGACGGTCATGCCATGGGGCAACACTTCGGTATTACTGCGTGATCCGGATGGAAGCCTGGTCAACGTCTTTTCGAGACCTTGCCGCTGAATTGGTCCGCTGTTGTCGCCAGGTTCGGTAGGGTCGATAACGGGTTAAAGTAATCAGCTTAAGCGCCGATCAATTAACATCGATACCGGAATTGGATATTTGACATGATCACGAACGTCAGCAGTCTCGCTTCAGTACCCGCCAACCCAAGTCCGGCCAGCGTCAGCGATAGCTCCAAGACCGAAGACTCTGGAACCCTGAGTCTCAACCCGGACACGGGTGCCAAAAGTGCGCCCGCTGCAGGTGGCGGCCAGGCGGCATCCACGTCGCAGGAGTCCGACACCGTCAAGGCGCTGAAAAAGCAGATTGCGGAGTTGCAAAAGCAGCTTCAAGAGCAGCAGCAAAACATGCAAAAGGCCCAGGCCAGCAATCAAAGCGCAGACGCCAAAGCGGCCGCCGTGGCTGCCGCCCAGGCGCAGATTGCCGCAACGGCAGCTGCATTGCAGTCTGCGTCTTCGGCGTTGTTGCAGGCACTGACTTCCGACGGTGGAAGCGGTACCGGCTCCATCGTCAGTACCACCGCCTGAGAGGCAGATTTGGTTTTCCACAAGAAGCATTCGTGTACCCACGGGCCATTCTGTTCGACCTGGATAACACGCTGACGCACCGAGCCTTGATTAGCCTCACCTTGCACACCAAACGTCAACGGAACTGCGTTTATGAAATACAGCTGGATCGCACTTGTCTTACTGCTTTGTGCCTGCACGAGCGGCCCCACCCGGGAACAACTGGCAGAACAACGCTTATGGGAATACCAGTTGCTCACTCACCTCAATCACTTCAAGTCGTACCCCGAAGAAGCTCGCCTGCAAGGATTGACCGGCCTGGTCAGGGTTGAATTCGTGGTCGACGCCAAAGGCAACCTGATACGCCACAAAGTCATCAGCCATACAGGTTCGGATCTGTTCGTCAGCGCCGTGGAGAAATTCGTTCCGGCGGCGTCGCCAGTGCCTGCGCCTCCACCCTCAATGCTGCTCAAAGGCGAGATTCAAGTGGTGGCCCCGTTTGTATTCTGCCTGGAGGGCGTGGCCTGCGGCGGCTCACCGCCACGCCGGCTGTAGCTGACCTGCGGATAAATTCCGGGCAAAGAAAAGCCCGCGATGGGGAGCGCGGGCTTAAAGGTTTTCACCAGGAGCTGAGGTGACCATAGGCGCCCGACTGTGAAAGGGTTGTGAAAGGGCGCCAGCGCTGCACTCAACTCAGTAGGCGCCCGCGGCCGCCTTTGCGCCGCTGACGATGGCGATCCCGGAGCTGCTGCCCAGGCGCGTAGCACCGGCTTCGATCATCGCCTGGGCCGTCGCCAGGTCGCGCACGCCGCCCGACGCCTTCACGCCTATCTGCGCCCCCACCACGCCGCGCATCAGGCGCACATCCGCCAATGTCGCGCCGCCATGGCCGAAACCGGTGGAGGTCTTGACGAACGCCACGTTCAGCTCGCGGCACAGGCTGCAGGCATGGGTTTTCTGCTGGTCATCCAGCAGGCCGGTCTCGAGGATGACTTTCAGCGGTACCGCGCCGCAGGCCGCCAGCACCTGGGCAATATCGTCGCGTACCTGGTCCAGCAGGCCATCCTTCAGCCAGCCGATGTTCAGCACCATGTCGATCTCGCCTGCACCGGCCTCGATCGCAAGCTTTGCCTCATAAGCCTTGGCCGCACTCAAGCCCGCACCCAGGGGGAAGCCGACGACGGCACAGACCAATGGCGCGGCGTCGCGCAGGCATTCGGCGGCCAGCGGCACGTTGGCGCTGTTGACGCACACGGACTTGAAGCCATGCTCGCGGGCCTCGGCGCACAGTTGGCGAATGCTCGCCTGGGAAGCATCGGCGGCTAGCAGGGTGTGGTCGATATAGGCTGCGAGCGGCAACGGATCAGTCGGCATGGCAAGTGTCCTGTAAGGATGAGGTGCTGGGAAAAGGCGGTTTGTGTTAAGTTGGATGCATTAAATGTGAAATAAATAACATTGTAAATGGAATTTGTGACTGCCCTGATCAAGGGCTCGCATTCAACGAGGGTTGGAACGCAGTGGATTCAAAGAAAAGCGAAAGATTTCGGGCCATGCACAAGGCCTTGCAGGGCGAGTCGGCGATTCACTTGCGTGACATGGCCGCATTGCTGGGCGTATCGGAAATGACCCTGCGCCGCGACCTGGCAGACAGCCCCCAGGGCCTGCGCCTGTTGGGCGGGCACGTAACCCGCAGCGGGCCGCCGGAGCCCGATTACCAGGTCGCCGAACAGGACCAGCGCCACGTCGCCGAGAAGCGTCAGATCGGCGTGCTGGCCGCCAGCCTGGTGCGCCCCGGCGACACGGTGTTTATCGATTGCGGCACCACCACGCCGTTCATTATCGAGGCGTTGCCGGATGACCTGGAGTTCACCGCGCTGTGCAATTCCCTCAACGTATTGCTCAAGCTCCAGCAAAAGCCCCACTGCACCATCATCCTCTGCGGTGGCACCTTTCATCGGCGCAACATGGTCTTCGAGAGCCATGCCGAGGCGGGCATCCTGGATGGCATCCGTGTGGCGTGGGCGTTCATTTCCGCGGCCGGCGTCAGCGCCGCCCACGGTGTGACCTGCTACAACCTCAACGAAGTGGAGGTCAAGCGCCGGGTCATGGCGCGGGCGCAGACCTGCGTGCTGGTGGCCGACCACAGCAAGTTCGACGAAGTACGTGCGGCACACTTTGCCGAGCTGTCGGACTTCCAGCGGGTGATCAGCGACCCCGGGCTCGAGGCGGCACAGCAGCAGGTGATCAGGGACAGCGGGGCGATCCTGCTGATCTGACTCAAACAGCATTGTGATTTTTATTTCATTTGTTCGGAATTTAACAAATTGGCCTTGACACTCTCGGGAGCAAGGCATAGTTTTTCAAATGTGATCGCGGTTCACATTTGTGAGCACGACCTCCCTGAAGGCCGTGCCCGAATCCTGACAACAATAAAAATAGGAATCACCATGCTCCAGATAGCCCGTAAACCTGTTCATGTGCTGGCCCTTGCACTGGCTGTCGCGGCCTCGGCGCTGGCGCTGAACGCCCAGGCCAAGGATCTGAAGATCGGTTTCAGCCAGGTCACCCTGCAATCTCCCTTCTACGTGCAACTGCGCGACGGCGCCAAGGCTGCAGCGGCCAAGGGCGGCGACGAGCTGATCTTCCTCGACGCCAACGGCGATATCAGCAAGCAGAACAACGATATCCAGGACCTGCTGACCCGTAAGGTCGACATCCTCATCATCAATGCCGTGAACCCCGACGCCGTGGGCGCGGCCCTCGACGCCGCCAAACGCGCCAAGGTGCCGGTGATTGCCGTCGACCGCGCAATCAATGCCCCGGTCGCCACCACCATTGGCCGTAACAATGCCGAGATGGGCGAGCTGTCCGGCAAGGCGCTGCTCGCCGCGCTCAAGCAGCGCGGCGTGACCAAGGGCAAGATCATCGAGATCCAGGGCGACGCCGGCGGTACGGTAATGAAAGAACGCCGCAAGGGCTTCCACACCGCTTTGGCCGGCACCGACTTCAAGATCATCGACGGGCCCTACAGCGAGTACATGCGCGCCAACGCAGTCACGGCAATGCAGGATTTGCTGCAAGCGCACCCGGACCTCAAGGCGGTGATCGCGCATAACGACGACATGGCCATGGGCGCGCTGCAAGTGCTCACCGAAAGCGGCAAGAAAGACGTCCTCGTGGCCGGGATCGACGGCTTGTCCGAGGCCTTGAATGCCATCCAGAGCGGCGATCAATACGTGGCCACCGCCCTCAACGACCCACGCTACCTGGGCGAGGTCGCCATCGAGGCGGCGCGGGCCCTGGCGGCCGGCAAGTCGGTGCCGAACTTTGTCGACGCCGGCACTCAGGTGGTGACCAAGGCCAACGTGGCCGAGGTCAAGCATGACTCAACCTTCGGCGAATACCGCCCCGGCGCGCTCTGACGGATCTGCGCCGCCACGCTATGGATTTTTGCGGGCACCTCTTGCGGGAGGTGCCTGTTCGAACGCACTCGTCACTCAACAGAGGAATTCACTGTGAAAGCTGCCGTCATGTACCAACCGGGCGATATCCGGGTCGAAGATGTTCCAAAACCTGCGGTCAAGGCCGGCCACGCGCTGGTTCGGGTCGCCGCCTGCGGCGTGTGCGGCTCGGATATCCCGCGCATGCTGAGCAAGGGCGCCCATGTGATGCCGCTGATTTGCGGCCATGAATTCGCAGGCTTTATCGAAGAGATCGGCAGCGGTGTCGAAGGCTATGCCATCGGCGAACTGGTGACTGTGCCGCCGATGATCCCGGACGTCAGCAGCGACCAATATGCCCGTGGCTTTCCGTCCCGCTCGGAGCGCTACGATTACTTCGGCAGCCGCCGCGACGGCGCGTATGCCGAGTACGTCAATGTGCCCCTGAGCAACCTGATCAAGGTGCCCCAAGGCATGGACCCGATTGCCGCGTCCCTGGTGGACCCGGCGGCGATTGCCCTGCATGCGATCTGGAAAGCCGACTTCAAGGCCGGGCAGAGCGGGGCAGTGGTAGGTTGCGGGCCGATCGGCCTGTTTGCGATCCAGTGGCTGCGGATCATGGGGGCCAAGGACATCGTCGCCATCGACATCGCCGAAGAGAAACTCGCCATGGCCCGCGAAGCCGGCGCCACCCACACCCTGCTCAGCGGCGCGGCGGATGCCGAGTTGCCCCGTTGCCAACTGGTGATTGAAGCGGCAGGCCATCCCAGCTCGATCAACCAGGCCGTGCAACTGACCAAGGCTGGCGGGCATGTGGTGTTTATCGGCATTCCCACCAGTGACGTGGCCCTCAGCACTGCGACGTTCTCGCACTTCCTGCGCCAGGAAATCTCCCTGCACGGCGCCTGGAACTCGTTCTCGGCACCGTTCCCGGGCGATGAGTGGACGGCCTCCATCGACAAGCTGGCTTCCGGTGAATTGCAGTGGCAGTTCATGATTACCCACGACTTGCCGCTGGATGACTTGCCGGCGATGTTCAAGCGCTATGCCGATCGCAGCGAAGTCGCGGCCAAGGTAATTTTCCGTCCCTGAGCCGCGTCAGCTGTGTGTCGCCAAGCCCGACGACGCTGTGCGTTGCCGGGCTTAAAACAAAAAGCGTTGTTACAAGACGCAGGAGAACTACCGATGACCTTGTTGTTGGGACTGGATTTCGGAACAGGTGGGGTGCGGGCTGGTTTGTATGACCTGCACAGCCACAAACTGGTACACGTCGCCGAGGCGCCGTATGCCACGCAATACCCGCAGTTGGGTTGGGCCGAGCAGGCGCCGGCGGACTGGTGGTCGGCGCTGGGCAAGGCCTGCCGGCAGTTGATGGCCCAGGCCGGGCACCCGCAGGTGGCGGCGGTGTGCGTCGCCACCACAGCCTCCACCGTGGTGGTTGCCCAGGCGGACGGCCAACCCCTGGCCCCGGCGTTGTTATGGATGGATTGCCGCGCCGCTGCCGAGTCGGCGCGCACGGCCCACATCAGCCACCCGATGATGAACCAGGGCGGTGACGCGGTGGAATGGCTGGTGCCCAAGGCCATGTGGCTGGCCGAGCACGAGCCTCAGGTTTACCAGCGCGCCGAGCGTATTTGCGAGGCCGTGGACTGGATCAACTTTCAGTTGACCGGGCGCTGGGTCGCCTCCCAATTGAATGCCAGTTGCAAGTGGAATTACGACACCCTGCAGCAGCGTTTTCCGGTGGAATTGTACGCCGAACTGGGCGTGCCTGAACTGGCGCAAAAACTCCCTCAGGAAGTGATCAAGGTCGGTGGGCGGATCGGCCCTTTGAGCGCCGATGCCGCCAATCATCTGGGCCTGAGCCGCGACACCCTGGTGGCCCAGGGCGGAATCGACGCCCACATGGCAATGCTCAGTGCCGGCACCACTGGCGCCGGCGAGCTGTTGTTTATCGGCGGTACCTCGGTGGTGCAACTGATGCACACCCCGCAACGCATCGACGTACCGGGCATCTGGGGCCCGTACCCCGGCGCCTTGCTCGACGGCCAATGGTTGATGGAAGGCGGGCAAGTCTCCGCCGGTTCGATCCTCAACTGGCTGGCGCAAAAGATGTTCGGCCTCGACGATGCCGGGCACCAGCGCCTGATCCGCCAGGCCGCAGAACTGCAGCCCGGCTCCACCGGCTTGCTGGTGCTCGATTACTGGATGGGCAACCGTACACCGTACCGCTCACCGGACATGCGCGGCGCGATCATGGGCCTGTCGCTGAACCATGACCGGCATGACCTGTACCGCGCCTCGGTGGAAGCGATTGCCCTGGGCTCGGCGAACATCTTTCACACCTGGCGCTCCGAGGGCATCGAGATCACCCGGGTGGTCGCCGCCGGTGGTTTCCAGAAGAACCCGTTGTGGTTGCAGGCCACGGTGGATGCCACCGGTGTGCCGTTCGAAATGGTGCCCCACGACAACCTCACCCTGATCGGCACCGCCGCCGCTGCCGCCTGCGCCCTCGGCGAGTTCGGCACCTTGCAGGAAGCCGCTACCGACTTCACCACCATCGGCCGGCTGATCGAGCCCGACCCTTACGCCCACGAGCAATACATCGAGCTGTTGGGCCGCTATCGCGCCGCCACCGACAGCGTCGCGCCCATCAGTTGCAAGCCACCGGCGAACCGCACGCTCGGCGTAAGGCCGGCAGCATGAGCGCCCATCCTGAAGAAACGTTTGCCACGCGGTTGTCGGCCGATTCCCAGCGTGATGACTTGATGGTCCAGGTGGCCAAGCTGTATTACGACCTGGAAAAGACCCAAAGCGATATCTCCCGGGAGACCGGCCTGACCCGCTGGCAAGTCAGCCGCTTGCTGCGCGAGGCGCGGGATTGCGGGGTGGTGCGCATCGATATCGTCGCCCGCTCGGCGCGCTTGCCGCAGCTGGAAGTAGCCTTGCAACGGCGTTTCGGCCTGCGTGAAGCATTGGTGCTGGATGTGGAAGATGCCGACACCGCGCTGAACGTGGTGACCCAGGCCGCCGCCCGTTACCTGTGCAACTTGCAGCCGATGCCGGCGCTGATCGGCGTGTCGTGGGGCCGCACCCTGACCAAAATGGCCCAGTGGCTGGTGCCGCGCTGGAACGAGGGGGTCAACGTGGTGCTGCTGAACGGCGCGATCAATACCCGTTCGATGGGCGAGTCCAGCCATAACGTCGCCGAGCGCTTCGCCCAGGCTGCCCGTGGCCAGGCCACGTTGCTGCCGGTGCCGGCGATTCTCGGGCATGTGCATACCCGCGAGGCGCTGGAGCAGGACCCGGTGATCGCCCAGGTATTGCGCCTCGGGCAACAGGCGCCGGTGGCGTGTTTCAGCCTGGGGGAGTTGTCTGATCATTCGGTGTTGATGGAGTCGGGTTACATCGACCGGCCATTGCTCGAAGAGCTGGAACGCCTGGGCGCGGTCGGCGACATCATGGGCCGCTTTATCGGCATGGACGGTGAACCGGTGATGCCCGAACTCGACGCCCGCACCCTGGGCCTGCCGTTGGCCGCCTTGCGCGACAAGGCCTGGTCCATTGCCGTGTGCGTCGGCGCGCAGAAGCACCGCATCGTCCACGCCAGCGTCAAGGCCGGCTACGTCAATGTGCTGGCCACCGACGCGGCCACCGCCCGCTATTTGCTGGAGCAGGATCATGAGTGAGTTGGCCCTGGATATCCGTCATGTCAGCAAGCGTTTTCCGCCCAATGTGGTGGCGCTGACCGATGCCTCCCTCGACGTTCGGCCCGGTGAGGTGCATTGCCTGCTGGGTGCCAATGGCGCGGGCAAAAGTACCCTGTTGAAAATCGTCGCCGGCGCCCATCGCCCGGATGGCGGCGAGATGTCGGTGGCGGGCCGGCGGGTGGAACTGAAGAATCCGCAACAGGCGCGCCAGGCCGGGATCGCGATGATCTATCAGGAGCTCGACCTGATCCCGCAGATGACCGTCGAAGAGAACCTGATGCTCGGCTATGCGCCCCAGCGCTTCGGGATTATTTCCCGGGGCAAGCGCAGTGCGTTGGCCAAGGCCGCACTGTTGCGGGTCGGGGCCAACTTTTCGAGTTCCGACCGGGTGGGCAGCCTGTCGATTGCCAACCAGCAATTGGCGGCCATCGCCCGTGCACTGACCTGTGAGGCCCGGCTGGTGGTGATGGATGAGCCTTCGGCGGCGCTGAACGAGACCGAACTCAAGCGGGTGTTCCAGGTGATTCGCGAGATCACTGCGGCGGGTGTGGCGGTGCTGTATGTCAGCCACCGCTTGAATGAAATTCGCGAGATCGGCGACCGGGTCACGGTGCTGCGTGCCGGGCGAACCCTGCAAACCCACGAGCTGGCGCAGATCGACGACCAGGCGCTGATCGCCGCCGTGGTCGGCGAGCACCGCGACCTGCTGGAACGCAGCCCGCGTCAGGCGCCGCGGGACAACCTGGCGCTGAATATTCGCCGGCTGCAAGGCGAGCAGGGCCTGGACGTGCAGGGGCTGGAAGTGCGTCAGGGCGAAATTGTCGGGCTTGCCGGGCTTAACGGGGCAGGGCGCAGCACGTTGCTCAAAGCCTTGTTTGGCGTGGGGCGCAACGACAGCGATGTTGAACTGTTTGGCCAGCCTTATCAGCCGCAAACCTCGCGCCAGGCGATCCGCCAGGGCGTCGGGTTGGTGCCGGAAAACCGCAAGACCGAAGGCCTGCTGCTGGATGCGCCGATCTACCGCAATGCCTGCCTGGTGCACACCCGGCACTTGAACTGGTTTTCCCATCGCCAGGCCAAGGACCGCGCCGGCCCGGTGCTGCAGCGCTTGCAGACCAAGCTCGACAACCTTGAGCAACCGGTACGCCAGCTCTCCGGCGGCAATCAACAGAAGGTGGTCATGGCCAAGTGGGTGATCGACGGCGCGCGCCTGTTGCTGCTGGACGAGCCCAGTCGTGGCCTGGATGTCGGCGCCAAGGCCGACCTCTATGCCCTGGCCCGCAGCCTGGCGCAGGAAGGGGCGGCGGTGCTGGTCGCCAGCAGCGAGCTGGACGAGTTGTACGTCAATTGCGACCGCATCTGGGTGATGCATGAGGGGCGCAACGCGCTGTGTTTCGACCCCTTGACTGCCAGTCGCGACCAGATCGACCAGGCCATCCTTATCGGTAGAACGAGTGTAGAACCATGACTATTGCAAGCAACCCAAGCCCGGTTTTCGATAAGCCCGTCACCCTCACCAGCCGCCGTCGCAGTTCGGTGCTGGAGTGGGTGATGCGCTACAACTTTGTGTTCATTTTCCTGTTTGCGGTGGTGGTGGCGACGTTCCTGTCGGACGACTTCCTGACCTTCGGCAACATCGCCAACCTGTTCCAGCAGGGGGCGATTGTCGGGATCATCGCCATCGGCATGACCTTCGTTATCCTTACGGCCAATATCGACCTGTCGGTGGGCAGCCTGTGTGCCTTCGGCGGGATCCTGGTGGCGGTGCTCCTGCAGCAGCAGGTCAGCGGCTGGCTGGCGGTGCCGGCCACGTTGCTGGTGGGACTGGCCATCGGCACCTTGATGGGCAGCCTCACGGTCTTTGGCAAGGTGCCGAGTTTTATCATCACCCTGGCCGGGCTGGTGTCGCTGCGCGGGGCCACCTTCCTGGCATCCGACGGTGCGCCGATTGGCGGATTGCCGGCCAGCTTCACCTCGTTCGGCTCGGCCATGATCGACATCTGGCCCAGCGCTGGCATTGCGTTTCCGGTGCTGGGGCTGATCTTTATCCTGATCACCGTCATCGCCTGGCTGGTGCTGCGCTACACGGTGTTTGGAGAATACGTGCTGGCCACCGGCGGCAACCTGGAGGCTGCGCGGCTGTCCGGCGTGCCGGTGCGGGCGGTGACGATTGCGGTGTTCGCCATCTGCGGCGGCCTGGCAGCATTCGCCGGCTTGTTGATGACCTCACGCCTGCACGTCGGCCAACCGACCGCTGCCCAGGGCCTGGAACTGGATGCAATTGCCGCCGTGGTGCTGGGTGGCACCAGCCTGTTCGGCGGGCGCGGCAGCGTGGTAGGCACGGCGGTGGCGGTGATGCTGCTGCAGGTGTTGCGCAATATCTTCAACCTGCTGGGGCTGGGCTCGTTCTACCAGATGGCGATCACCGGGGTGATCATCGTGCTGGCGATTTTGCTCAACCGCTTGATCGACCATTACGCCGGGCGCACTTGAGGACACCGTGATGAATGCACCGCTACCCGCGCCGATCAAGGCCGTGATCTTCGACATGGACGGCCTGCTGCTCGACACCGAAGGCATCTACACCGAAGTCACCCAACTGATTGCCGACCGCTACGGCCGCACGTTTGACTGGAGCATGAAGCAGAACACCATCGGCCTGGGGGCTTATGAACTGGCCAGCTATATCGTGCAGGCCGTGGGCTTGCCGATGAGCCCCGAGACGTTCTTGCAGGAACGCACACCATTGATGAATGCGCGGTTCCCCCAGGCGGCGGCCATGGCCGGGGCCCAGGCGCTGGTGCGGCATTTGTCGGCCCACGGTGTGCCGATTGCGGTGGGTACCAGTTCGTCGCGGCACTATTTCGAACTGAAAACCACCTTGCACCGCGACTGGTTCTGCTTGTTCGATGCCATCGTCACCGCCGATGACCCTCAGGTAGGCGCTGCCAAGCCGGCGCCGGACATCTTCCTGGTGGCTGCCGAGCGGCTGGGAGTGACGCCCGCTGAATGCCTGGTGTTCGAGGATTCGCCATTTGGCATCACTGCGGCCAAGGCGGCCGGCATGTACGCCGTGGCCATCCCGGACCCGGCGATGCCGCAGGAGAAGTTCCTGCATGCGGATGGAAGACTGCTGAGCCTGGAGGCGTTTGACCTCGCGCGATGGGGGTTGCCAGCCTACCGCTGACTCGACGTTCGGTAGGCTGCCTCGTCGTCAGCGGGTGTATGGTAGACCGGGCAAACACCTGGATTATCTCTGGAGAGAGAGGTGACTATGAGCACTCCCATGCTGAACAAGCTGCATCTCAACGGTTATGACATCGTGCAGGTCAACAGCGGCCCGTGGCGGGTCTGTACCAAGGCTGATCGCCTGGCATCCTTCGGTTCCCGTGAGCAGGCGCTGGCGTATGCCGCGGTGCTACCGGGTTACAAGGCACGGTCGAGGCCGGTCGCCAATGATGCATGAGCCCTCAACAGCCTCGGTCAATCCGGGGCTTTTTATTGGCATCCAATTGAGCAACACATGACCGGTGGCGAGGGAGCTTGCTCCCGCTGGAGTGCGAAGCGCTCCCAGGATTTTGGGGCCGCTACGCAGCCCAACGGGAGCAAGCTCCCTCGCCACACAGAGGATATTTTGGGATGATTCGCAGCTGATCAGCCCGTAGGAACCTGTCATGTCCCTGGCAACCTTATTTCTGTTCGTCATGATGAGCGCCGCGATTATCGCGATACCTGGCCCGACGGTTCTGTTGGCCCTGCAAAATGGTTCGCGTCATGGTTTGCAGGCGGCGTTCTGGGGCATGGCCGGGGCGGTGTTGGCCGACGCTTTGCTGGTGACGGCGGTGGCGTGTGGCCTGGGATTGCTGCTCGCGGCCAGCGAAGGGCTGTTTCAGGCGCTGAAATGGATCGGTTCGGCGTACCTCATCTGGATCGGCTGGCAGATGTTGCGATCACCCCAGGCGGCGTTGCCATCGGTGGGCGAAGGTGAGGACGGCGGCACCCGCTCGGCGAGTATTTTCACCCGCAGTTTCCTGGTGGCGATTTCAAATCCCAAGGCGTTGTTGTTCATGTCGGCATTCCTGCCGCAATTCGTCGACAGCACCCAGGCGCAACTGCCGCAGTACGCATGCCTGTTGCTGGCGCTGTGCGTGCTCAATGTCAGCATCATGATGTTCTACGCGTTATGCGGGGCACGCTTGCTCAGTCGCCTGCGGCCCGCACATTTGCAGCATTTCAACCGTGGGGCGGGTGGGTTGTTGATGACGATGGGCGTGCTGTTGGCCGCTTACCGTCGTGCCCCGGCTGCGTAACTTAAACGAATGGCTGGCCGTGGAACCCGCGTGGCAGGCGCTGACGGCCTGGCAGGTCGCTCAGGCGCTGGGTCCAGGCGCTGCGCCAGTCACCGGCGGCATGGGCGGTTTTGGACTTGCGCGCGGCACGCCGAGCGGCGTTGCGTTGGGTGCGGCGGGCTTCCTTGAAGACTTCGGTGTTACGGCAGGTACGGCACTTGACCCGATTCAGCTCGGTGCTGGAAGGGAGGTTGTTGCCGTGATGACCGCAGGCAAGATGCCCGGCGACCTTGAAGTGAATGACCATGTAAGCGTCTCCTTCTTGGGGGATGCGTCGCATCGGTAATCTGCTGATGCGCGCGGGCAGGGCGGGGCAGCCATTGGCTGATGTTCACCGCTCTGTCTTTTATGACAGTTCGCTGCTCCATGCGTTCGTTTGAGGGTATTGCGCCTCCGTCGACACCCGTAGCGCCTGCTGGTAATGCAACGGCGAGCGCCCGATCTCACGTTTGAAGGCATGGCTGAATGCGCTCTGGGAGTTGTAGCCCAGCGAGAGCGCGAGCTCGATCAACGAGCGTTTGCCCTCAGCCAGCGCCCGCGCTGCCAGACGCATGCGCCACTGGGTGAGGTAGGCCATCGGCGAGACCCCGGCGACGTCCTTGAAGTAGGCCGCAAAGCTGGCTCGCGACATTGCACACGCCTTGGCCAGTACCTCCAACGGCCTGGTTTCGCCCGGCTCGCCATGGATAAGGCGCAGCGCCGGCGCCAGGCGTTTGTCGGTCATGGCGCGCAGCCAACTGCCGGACAGCGGCGGTGCGGTTTCGAAATGCAAACGCAGAATTTCGATGAACATCAGGTGCGCCAGTTGCGATGAGGCCACTGCTGCACCCGGACGATCATGCTCCCGTTCACGCACCAGTTGATTGAGCAACCAATGCAGTGTTTCGAGCGCATGGGTCCTGGCATTCAAATGGATGAAGGGCGCCAGTGCTGCACGTAGCAGGTGTTCGGAGTCAGGGCTGAGTTCCACCTTGCCGCCAATCATGAAGAACTCATCCCCATCGCCGTGATACGCCAGGGCACCCACTCGCTTGTCGAGGATCTGTTGCAAATCCACCGGTGTTGCACTCAGGTCGCTGGCCATGATATGGGGCCTTTCGGCCGACAGTAGAAACACATCGCCTTCGTTTACCGCAATGGGCGTGCTTTCGCCTTTGATCTTCAGCCAGCACGTCCCTCGCAACACGCCCCAGAACTTCAATTGGGTAGCCGGTGGAAAGGCGATCGCCCAGCGTCCGCCCGCCACCAGGCCGCCGGACATCACGGAGCGGGCTTGCATGAAGGTGAGCAACTCGGAAAATGGATCAGTCATGATTTAGACGATTGCTTATAAAAATTGGAGTCTAGCGCATTCATCGTCTAGGTCGGATGGATATGCTGGGGTCTCCAACGTCACTACAGAGGGTTTGATCATGACATCACGCACTTGGTTGATCACCGGAGCCAACAGTGGCTTTGGACGCGAGATGACCGAGCAATTATTGGCACGGGGGGAGCGCGTTGCGGGCACGGTCCGGGATTTGGCGAGCATGGCGGACCTGCGAGCGCTTCATGGCGAAAGGCTGTGGCTGGCCGAGTTGGATCTGACTGATACCCCGGCGATTCGCCGGGTGGTCGATCAGGCATTCAAGGCGCTGGGGTCCATTGAGGTGGTGGTCAGTAACGCAGGCTACGGCCTTTTCGGCGCCGCAGAAGAGATGACCGATCAGCAGATCGAGCATCAATTGGGTACCAACCTGCTGGGTTCCATTCAATTGTTGCGCGCCGCGCTGCCCCACCTCAGGGCCCAGGGTGGCGGGCGGATCCTGCAACTGTCCACCATGGGCGGGCAGGCCGTTTTCCCGGGTGGTTCGCTGTACCATGCGAGCAAGTGGGGAATTGAAGGCTTTGTCGACGCCTTGGGCGAGGAAGTGGCTTGTTTCAACATCGGCTGCACCCTCATCGAACCCGGTAGCGCCCGCACCGGTTTTCGCTACCGCAGCGCGCAACTGGCGCCACGCCTGGAAGACTACGACCGTTCTCCTTCCAGCCACGCACGGCGGATGATCGAAGGCGGCACGACGGTGTCGTCGGGTGACCCGGCCAAGATGGTTGCGATCATGCTTGCCAGCGTCGACCAGCACCCTGCGCCCAAGCGCATTGCCTTGGGGCCAGACGCCTACACCGTGATGCACAAGCAGCTCAGCGACCGTCTGGCAGCACTGGAAGCGCAAAAGGACCTGGCATTTTCGACGGACTTCTTTGTGCCGTAACGAAACCGGCATCGCTGTTCGCGACGCACCCGCTCGTTTATCCTCCGGTCACACACACAATGTGACTGGAGTGGAAGATGAGCAATCAAGAGTCCCAGGAAGGCGGCTGCCGTTGTGACCGGGTGCGTTTTACCGTGACCGAAAAACCATTGATCACCATGGCGTGCCACTGCACCGGGTGCCAGAAGATGTCATCCAGCGCGTTCTCGCTGAGCGCGCTGATCCCCAGCCACGGATTCACCATCACCCAGGGCAACCCGGTGATCGGCGGGTTGCATGGCGTAGACCGCCACTACTGCTGCCCCCACTGCATGAGTTGGATGTTTTCCCGCCCCAATGGCGTGGAAGATCTGATCAACCTGCGTCCCACCATGCTGGATGACGCCAGCGGCTATGTGCCATTCATTGAAACCTGGACCAGTGAAAAGCTGCCGTGGGCGACTACCCCGGCGCAGCACAGCTTTGCGCAGCTCCCGGAGAGGGAGAATTTCCCCGCGCTGATACAGGCGTACGCCGAGTACAGCGGCGGTTGAACTAGTCCATCAGCGCCAGCAGGTCGGTGTCGCCCACGTCGCGCCCGGCCTGGGTCAACAGCGTTGTCACCTGGCCCCGGTGGTGGGTCTGGTGATTGAAGAAGTGCACGAGCAGTGCATGAAAATTCTTGTTCATGGGCATGCCCGCCATGTTGTGGTACTGCAGGGGCTGATCCAGGTCCGACTCACTGATCGACTGCACCCAGTCGATGATGAGCTGGTCGAGCCAGGCGCGGTGGGCCGACAGTTCACGGATATCGGCGAAGGCCAGTTGATTCAGACGTGGCGGCAACCCCAACGCGTCTAACGGTACCAGCGCGGCAAAGCCTGCTGGATGCTCGGCGAAACGCTTGAGCCAGACGCGATCACCCAGGGCGAGGTGGTTCAGCGTGCCAAGGATCGATCCGAAGAACGCGCCACGGTCGGCAATCAAGTCTTCGTCGCTCAGGCCGCCGGCCGCTTCATACACCTTGCGGTTCATCCACTGGTTATAGGTCGCCATCAAGGCAATCTGCTCGGTACGGGTCACGTGAGGTTCCTCGATGGGGGGCGCGTCGCCATGATAATGCGAGCCTGCCGGGCGGTCATGGTGTTCTCGCGCAGCGCAGCTATTGTTGTTGATCTGGAACTCTGCGCCCTGGGAGGGTGACACCATGAATACCGGCGATCTACTGGAACAATTGCTGCGGGCGGGCCAGGCCTCGTCCAGCCAGCAGGGCGGCGCCGCACCCGGGTCTCAGGGCGGGCTCGGTGGTTTGGGCGGCTTGCTTGGCGGTTTGCTGGGCGGCAGCGCTGCTTCGGCTTCCGGCGGTGGCGGCCTTGGTGGCTTGCTCGGTGGCCTGGGCGGCATGCTTGGCGGAACCCGTGCGGCGCCTCAGGGGCGCACCGGCGGCACCAACTACGCGGCGCTGGCGTCGTTGGGGATGATGGCGTTCCAGGCGTATCAAGCCTGGCAGCGGCAAAAGGCGTCGGCGCCGCAGCAGGCGTTGCAGACGGTTGACCAGTTGTCTGGCGCGCAGGTCGAAGAACACAGCCACGCCGTGCTGCGTGCATTGATCGCGGCAGCCAAGGCGGATGGCGAGATTGATGAGCGGGAGCAGCAGATGATCTCGGCCGAGATCGGCAAGCACACCGATGATCCGCAATTGCAGGCGTGGCTGGATGCCGAGGTGGCCAAACCGCTGAATGCGGCGGATTTTGCCGAGTTTGCCGGCGACCCGGCGGTGGCGTCGGAGGTGTACCTGGTCAGTGTGCTGCTGGTGGATGACCAGCGGGACGCGGAGCGCAATTATCTGGATGAGCTGGCGGCGCAGTTGAAGATTGATCCTGCGTTGCAGGTGCATCTGGAGCAGCAGGCCAAGGGGCAGGTTTAAATCGCTCTTTACGGTCATACCAAACCTGTGGCGAGGGAGCTTGCTGTGGCGAGGGAGCTTGCTCCCGCTGGGCTGCGTAGCGGCCCCGGAATCTTTGGGAGCGCTTCGCACTCCAGCGGGAGCAAGCTCCCTCGCCACAGGGGTCATCGTCTGCGGGTTAGAACCGCAGTGTGGCCCCCGTCGTGAGCCATTGATGCTGATCCCCGATCAAACTGCGTCCTACCACCAGGTCTACATCCACATTTTTGCCGATATGCACCCTCGGCCCGGCTTGCCACGCCTGGTCGCCGCCTTGCTGGCCGTAGCGTTCGGCGATCAGTGTCAGTGAGTCCATCAGGCTGTATTCAAACCCGGTGCCCCAGGTCGGCCGATGGGTCTGGTCGCCGTCGTTATAAGCGTGGCTCCAGCCGGCGTTGAAGTTAAGCCGCAGGGCCTCCATGGGCTGCCAGGTAAACGGCACATTCAAGTCCGCGCCATCAAATGAGTGCCGGCGGTTCAGCGCGTAATGTACGCCGGCAGACGCGGCCAGTTCCAGGCCCAGGTCTTCCCGGGCCCACAACTGCGCCTTGAGCTGCGGATTCACTTGGGTTTCGCCGTCGCCATCATGGTTGGCCCGGGACACGGCGGCAGTCCACTGCAACCAAGGAATGGCAGCGGAGGTGCAGGCCGGCGCCAGGGTTTCACTGTGGGTTGAGCCCGCGTGCCGGTTGGCGGTGAACCAGGCGTCGACATTGCATTCGCCCGGGGCGTTGATTGCGCCGTCGTCGACCACGTAGGAGCCGCCGGCCGCATGGGCATTCGACATCAGGCTGAGCACCAGCATGATGCCCGCGGTCACGCCGACGAAAATCAGGTTGCGCCGCACTGCCCGAAGCTTGGAGGCGGGCAGGGGATGGAAGGTAACGTGGGTGGTGCGGTTGCGGTATTTGGCGAAACCGTCAGGGGTGTGTTTCTTGTACATGGTGAACCTCGATCAACAGCCGGTGGCGCGCCCCGACCGGCCTTGGCAGGGACGCGCCGTGTTTCAAATAGAAAAAAGTGTGCAACGGGGTACCGCTACAACGGGGTTCTTCGTTCATGCCTGGATACTCCAATAAGGGTTGATTCAGCTGTCTACAGTCAGCACATGGATGCCACTGGCCCTGGCCTGGCTCACCAGTTCCGAGGTGTCGTCGCCACCGGGCAGCGCGATGATCACGTCGGGCCGGCTGTCGGTGAGCATGAACTGGTTGCGATGGCGTTCGGCCTGCTTGCCATGGCGTTGCCAGTTGGGTGGGTAACGCACCACATCCACTCCGGTTTCCCGGGCCCAGTCTTCCACGTCGCTGCCCAGGAACTGGCTGCCACCGTGGATCAACACCTGCACCGGGCGCAGGCGGTGGTAGGCGTCCAGCACCTGGCGGGACATTTTTGTATCGGCGTAATGACGACCTGCACAGATCAAGACGCGCATGGTGATCTTTCCTTGTAGTGCGTATTGCCATTTATCGACGCGGGCGCAGCAAGCGGATGCAGGTGCTGTTCAAGCTGCTGGAAAAAACCAGCATGAAGCGCATTTCCACGGCGCTGAGCACGTTGCGCACGTACAGCCGTACGCCCAGCACCATCACCGCCTTGGCCGCCTGGGCGAGGCCGAACACCAGCAGCGCGCGAGCAGCGTTGTCGAGGTAGCTCATAAGTGTGTTCATTGTCTGTCTCCGCGTGCACTGGCTATCTACCGATAGCCAGCGCTTTCAGGGGCGGTTGATCAGTACCACTGCTTGAAGCGGCGGATGTAGAGGGTTTTCATCAGTTGTGCCACGCAGCAGTAGGCGACCAGGGTGCCCACCAGCCATGGGAAGTACGCAAGTGGCAGCGGCTCCAGGCCAACCATCGCGCCCAGCGGCGAGAACGGTACGTAGATGCCCAGCCCGATCACGATGCAGGTCATCATCATCACCGGCCATGCGGCGTTGCTCTGGAAGAACGGGATCTTGCGGGTGCGCAGCATGTGCACCACCAGGGTTTGCGAGAGCAGCCCCTCGATGAACCAGCCGGACTGGAACAGGGTCTGCATTTCCACGCTGTTGGCCGAGAACACGTACCACATCAGGGCAAAAGTGGTCATGTCGAAGATCGACGAGGTCGGCCCGATCCAGATCATGAAGCGGCCAATGTTTTTCGCGTCCCACTTGCGTGGCTTGGCCAGGTATTCCTTGTCCATCTTGTCCCACGGCAAGGCCAGCTGGGAGATGTCGTACATCAGGTTCTGCAGCAGCAGGTGGATCGACAGCATCGGCAGGAACGGGATGAACGCACTGGCCACCAGCACCGAGAACACGTTGCCGAAGTTGGAACTGGCGGTCATGTTCAGGTACTTCATAATATTGCCGAAGGTCTCGCGGCCTTTCAGCACGCCTTCTTCCAGCACCATCAGGCTCTTTTCCAGCAGGATGATGTCGGCGGATTCCTTGGCAATGTCCGTCGCGCTGTCCACCGAGATGCCCACGTCGGCATCCCGCAAGGCCGGAGCGTCGTTGATGCCGTCGCCGAGGAAGCCCACGGTATGACCGTTGGACTGCAAGGTCTTGAGCACCCGCGACTTCTGCAGCGGCGTCAGCTTGGCGAACACCGTGCGCTCCTCGACCCGCAGCTTGAGGGTGGCGTCGTCCATCGCTTCGATTTCCGTCCCCAGCAACGGTACGCCTGGCTCCAGGCCGACCTGGCGGCAGATCTTGCTGGTGACGATGGCGTTGTCGCCGGTGAGCACTTTGACCGCCACGCCAATTTCGCGCAGGGCAGCGATCGCCGGGCCAGCGGTTTCCTTTGGTGGATCAAGGAAGGTCAGGAAACCACGGATCACCAGGTTGCGCTCATCGGCCGTGGTGTACTGCTTGCGGGCGAGTGCCTGGGGAATGTTGCGGGTGGCCAGCACCAGCACCCGGAAGCCGTCTTCGTTGTAGTCCTGGGCAATCGCCAGCAACTCGTTGCGACGCCGATCATCCAGCTCGACGGCCACGTCGCCTTCCATCACGTGGGTGGAAATGCTCAGCATCTCCTCGACCGCACCCTTGCACACCAGCAGGTGATCGTTTTGCGCGTCCTTGACCACGATCGACAGGCGACGGCGAATAAAGTCGAACGGCAACTCATCCACCTTGCTATAGGCAAACGGCACCTGGAACTTCGGATTCTGCTCGGAGAACTGTACGACCGCCTGGTCCATCAGGTTCTTCATGCCGCTCTGGTGATGGCTGTTGAGCCAGGCGAGGGTCAGCACCGAATCATCACGGTTGCCAAAGGCGTTGACGTGGTGCTCGAGGATGATCTTGTCCTGGGTCAGGGTGCCGGTCTTGTCGGTGCACAGCACGTCCATCGAACCGAAGTTCTGGATCGCGTTGAGGCGCTTGACCACCACCTTGCGCTTGGCCATGGCGGTTGCACCCTTGGCCAGGTTGGCGCTGACGATCATCGGCAGCATTTCCGGGGTGAGGCCTACCGCCACTGCCAGGGCGAACAGCAACGCGTCGCTCCAGTCACCCTTGGAGAAGCCGTTGAGGAAGAACACGATCGGCGTCATTACCAGCATGAAGCGGATCAACAGCCAGCTGACGCTGTTCACCCCGCGGTCAAATGCGGTTTGCACCCGGGAGCCGACAATCGCCTTCGCCAGGGAGCCAAAGTAGGTGCGCGGGCCGGTGGCAACCACCACGGCTTTCGCCCGGCCGCTGACCACGTTGGTGCCCATGAAACAGATGTTTGGCAGGTCCAGCAGGTTGCCCTGGTCGGCCGCCGTGGACGTGGCGGATTTTTGCGTCACATCCCCGAGGGTGTCGTACTTCTCTACCGGCAAGGCTTCGCCGGTCAGCACGGCCTGGCTGATGAACAGGTCACGGGACTCGATCAGGCGGATGTCGGCCGGGATCATGTCGCCGGCAGACAGTTGCACGATATCGCCGGCCACCAGGTCGCGCATCGGCACTTCCCGCAGGGTCGGCTTGGAGCCCACTTGCTCGCGACGCAACACCGTGGCGGTGGTGCGCACCATGGCCTTCAAGGCCTCGGCGGACTTGGCCGAACGATGCTCCTGCCAGAAGCGCAGCAGGCTGCTGAGCATGACCATGGTCATGATAATGATGACCTTGGTCAGGTCGGCTTCTTCACCGGCCTGCAGTGGCAGCCAGTAGTCAGTGAAGAAACTGATGGCGCCGAGGGTCAGCAGCACATAGATGAACGGGTTGTTCAGGGCCTGGAGGAATTGCACGATGGCGTGAGGCGGCTTGTCGTGGGCCACCTCGTTGTAGCCTTCACGTTGCAGGCGAGCAGAGGCATCCAGTTCGGTCAGGCCATCCTTGGTTGCCCGGACATTGGCGAGGGTTGCCGAGAGGCCGTTCTGGGCTTCGCGGGCGGCACGCATCGACAGCTTGGTGTCGGTATCCGTGCCGTTTTTCTTGTGCAGTTTCGGGTTTTTTACTGCGCTCATTGTGTGTACTCCTGTCGCCAATTTTTCGACAAAACATACCCGGTACTTACCTGATGACAGGCGAGCGAAAGCATGCCGAGTCGCTGACTTCGCGATCGGTTTAAATAAAGTGTTGGGTAACTTTCTACAGGCCCGCTAACAGCGCGTTAGTTAACTAACGCGCAGCGGGCTACTACTGGCTTCGTCCATAGAGAACTCCAGCTAATCAAGTAACGGATAATCAGGAAGTTGCTGTTTCCAGCTGGCTTATGCCGCGCGAGCGTCCACGTAGAGGCTCAGCATCAGGCTCGCTTGCGCGACCAGGCTGGAAACGTCCCGTCTCTGTGGGTCTTGAGGGTCGGCGTGATCCCATTGCTGGACCAGGTGGCCGGTGGTGGGGCAGATACGCCAGTGTGCCCGGGGAGTCGGGCACACGCGGGGGGATGAGGTCACAAAGGTGCTGCGGGTAGGGGAGAAGCCTACGGGCTCGCGGCACAATTTGGCACGCAGGGCGTTAGCCAGCGTACGCAGATCAGGTAAAACAATCAGTTGAAAGGTCATAACACACCTCGGGACCGGACTGGCATCCGGTGAGGCAGTTACGTTGGAGCGTCAGGCTCTAGCGCAGCTTACTCGGCCGGAAAGGCGAGTCCCGTCATTTTTTCTGGGTTTGGCGCCCGATTCGCCGCATTCACGGTGATCGGACAACGACTAGATACTGTGTCCATTGGCTTCTTTTGTGAGGTTGAAAAATGGCCCTGAGTTGCAGGCACGGGGAATTTACTCAGGCAGTTGCCGGATGTCAACGTTTAATGACTTAAATTGTTACTGGTTCAGAGTTTGTTCAGATAGAAGGTTGGGGAAGTTGCAACATCAAGTGTGCTTATTGATAAGTGGCCGGTGTGTGGAAGGTAGGTGAAGTAACAATAGCCGGATAACTTATGCGGGGTTCCGAAGCCTGCGTTCGGCCAGCGTGGTTTAAC